>JAZNYT010000035.1:0-33059 GCA_045594565.1 Eubacteriales bacterium | reverse complement strand
AAGCTATTTCCGATACTGTTTATTACTTTAATTACATTAAACCTATTCGTAAATTAAATAGAAAACCGCCTGTTCAATACAGACTTGAACAGGCAGCTTAAAATATTCTTTTTTGTGTCTACTAACTATTGACTATTTCACCAAACTGCTCTCTCTTTTTTAGGATAAAAGTTTTTGAAGGGGGGTAAGAGGGGAAACTTTTTCTGGAAAGTTTCCCCTCTGATATTACCTTATTACAATTTCTTCTCCAACAAGGTCAACAGTCAGCGTATCTCCCTCGCTGATGTTGCCCTCAATTATCTTCTTTGCTACAAGCGTTTCGACGGTCTGTCTCACGTAACGCTTTAAGGGCCTTGCACCAAACTGCACATCGTATCCGTTGTCGGCAATAAACGACTTGGCACTCTCTGTTACGTCCAGCTTTATTCTCTGTGCGGAGAGTCTTGAACGAAGTGAGTCGAGTGTCAGGTCGATAATCTTCGTTATATGCTCCTTTGAAAGTGGCGTGAAGATTATCGTCTCGTCAAGTCGGTTGAGAAACTCAGGACGGAAATTCTGTCTTAATATCATAGAAATTTCACGCCTTGTTTCCTCTCCTATCTCGCCCGTCTTCTCTATGGAGTCGAGAATGAGGGGAGAGCCGAGGTTTGAGGTCAGAATTATAACGGTGTTCTTGAAGTCTACCGTTCTGCCCTGTGAGTCGGTGATACGTCCGTCGTCAAGCACCTGTAAAAGCACGTTGAATACGTCGGGATGTGCCTTTTCAATTTCATCGAAAAGCACTACCGAGTAAGGACGGCGACGGACCGCCTCGGTAAGCTGACCTCCCTCATCGTAGCCCACGTAGCCTGGAGGCGCTCCGATGAGTCTCGACACCGAGAACTTCTCCATGTATTCCGACATATCAATTCTCACCATATTCTTTTCGTCGTCGAAAAGACTTTCGGCAAGAGTCTTTGCAAGCTCTGTCTTACCTACACCCGTAGGACCGAGGAAGAGAAAAGAGCCAATGGGCTTGTCAGGGTCTTGTATGCCCGCACGCGAGCGAAGTATCGCCTCTGTCACCGAAACGACAGCCTCGTCCTGTCCTATAACTCTCTTGTGAAGAATATTTTCAAGATTCAGTAGCTTATCCTTTTCACCCTCAACAAGCTTCTTTACGGGGATGCCCGTCCAACGCTCTACAATACGTGCGATTTCTTCTTCCGTTACTTTATCACGAAGAAGTGTTTTTTCGTTTGACGCCGTTTTTTCAGCCTCCTCAATTTTCGAGATAAGCTCGGGCTTCGTTTTGTATTTCAGTTCGGCGGCACGGTTGAGGTCATAAACGCTTTCCGCCTTTTCAATTTCATAGTTTACGTCCTCAAGCTCTTCCCTGAGCTTTCTCACCTCGCTGATGGCATTCTTTTCGTTTTCCCACTTTGCTTTAAGTGAGTTGAACTCGTCACGCATCGTGGAAAGCTCACGCTTTATTTCTTCAAGGTGCTCACGGGAAAGCTTGTCGGTCTCCTTTGAAAGAGCCGCTTCTTCAATTTCGTGCTGAATTATCTTTCTCTGTATCACGTCAAGCTCAATGGGGAGTGAGTCGATTTCGGTGCGTATCATAGCGCACGCCTCGTCTACAAGGTCAATAGCCTTGTCGGGCAGAAAACGGTCGGTGATATAGCGGTTTGAAAGAGTTGCCGCCGAAATGAGAGCCGAATCCTGAATTTTGACTCCATGGAATACCTCGTATCTCTCTTTGAGTCCACGGAGTATTGCTATTGTATCGTCAACGGTAGGCTCACCCACGAGGACAGGCTGGAAGCGCCTTTCAAGAGCGGCATCCTTTTCTATATATTTTCTGTACTCATCAAGGGTAGTTGCACCGATACAGTGAAGCTCACCGCGGGCAAGAAGTGGCTTTAAGAGATTTCCCGCATCCATCGCACCGTCGGTCTTTCCTGCACCGACGATTGTATGAAGCTCGTCGATGAAGAGAATTATTTTTCCCTCACTCTTTGCTACCTCGGAGAGCACCGCCTTAAGTCTTTCTTCAAACTCACCTCGGTACTTCGCACCTGCAATAAGGGCACCCATATCGAGTGCGAAGATAGTCTTGTCTTTAAGGGAGGCAGGAACGTCTCCTTTGACAATACGCTGTGCAAGTCCCTCGGCAATAGCAGTTTTGCCGACACCCGGCTCACCGATTAACACAGGGTTATTTTTAGTCTTTCGGGAAAGTATTCTGATGGTGTTTCTTATCTCGTCGTCACGACCTATAACAGGGTCGGGCTTCTTCGTCCTTGCTCTTTCTACAAGGTCGGTGCCGTATTTCGAAAGGGCATCGTAGGTCTCCTCAGGGTTATCACTCTGTACTCTGGCGTTCTTTCTGACAGATGAAAGTGCCGAAAGAAATTTTTCCTTATCAATTCCGAAAAGTGAGAAAAGCTTCGTTATTTCTTTGTCGTGAGAATCAATAAGAGAGAGGAATATATGCTCCACCGATATAAAGTCGTCCTTCATCGAGTCGGCAGTCTTTTCGGCAGATGAGAGTATTCTGTCAACCTCTGACGAAACGTAAACCTTATCCGCCTCTCTTCCGCTGCCCGAAATTTTGGGGAGCTTTTCGATGAGCCTTACTGCTTCACCTTTCAGAGAATCGGGGGTTGCGTTCATTTTTATTATAAGCTGACGTATAAGTCCGCCCTCGTCTTCGAGAAGTGCAAGAAGCAGGTGACAGGCTTCCATCTGTGAATTCCCGTATTCTGACACAACAGATTGAGCCTTTTGTAATGCTTCAAGCGATTTTTGCGTGAATTTTTGTGCATTCATTTGCTACACCTCCACTATTTGTTTTGCTTGTGCTTATTATAGTGCCATTTTATGAACAATAAATTAACGTTGTATGTCTTGAAAGTAAACGTTTAGCACTCTTGAAAGAAGAGTGCTAAAAAATTTGGAGAAAAGCATAAAAATAAAGAAAAACCTTGACAAAATCTCTAAAGAGTGGTATACTTACTCTACCTCTTTAGGCTTTTCTGCCGAGAGGGAGGCGCGATTATTCGCAAAAATAAACGGAGGTGCCGATATGAGAGTTAAAATTACACTCGCTTGCAGTGAATGTAAGCAAAGAAATTACGACACGGTCAAGAATAAGAAAAATGACCCTGACAGACTTGAAATGAACAAGTACTGTAAGTTCTGCCGTAAACACACTCTTCATAAAGAGACAAAGTAATTTAAGGTTACTTAAGAGAGAAGAAGAGGAGGTCATTTAACATGGCAGAAGAAAAAGTAAAAAAGACCAACCGAGTTGCAAGGTTTTTCAAAGACCTTAAGAGAGAACTCAAAAACATCGTTTGGTCCCCCAAGAAAGATGTTGTGAGAAACACAGCGGTTGTAGTTGTAGTAACAGCTATAAGTGCGGTAGTTATCATGCTTCTTGACGCAGGACTCACGAAGGTTCTTGACTTACTTGTAAATTTGTTTAACTAATCGGGGGCGGTATTATGCTTCAGGATAATAACACACCCCACTGGTATGTTGTCCATACCTATTCGGGTTATGAAAACAAAGTTGCAACTAATCTTGAAAAAATCGTAGAGAACCGCAATATGGGACATCTTATCCACGCTATCAAGGTTCCCGTTGAGGAAATTGAAGTGGATGGTAAGAAGGAAGAGCATAAGCTTTTCCCCAGCTACGTTCTTGTCAAAATGATAATGAACGATGAAAGCTGGCACGTTGTCCGCAACACTACCGGTGTTACCGGTTTTGTAGGACCGGGATCACAGCCCGTCGTTCTGCTTGATGAAGAAGTAGAAGCACTGGGTGTTGATACCGACGTTAAGACCCTTGATTTTGCAGTTGATGATACTGTTGAAATTACGGGCGGACCTCTCAGCGGAATTATTCCGTCTGGTAAGGTTCTTGAAATCTCAGAAGATATGAAGAAGGTTAAGCTTCTTGTCAGTATGGGAGGCCGTGAATCGGCTATTGAGCTTGACGCAAGCTGTGTCAAGAAACTTTAATTTTGTTTATTGAAAGCAAAAAGCTTTTGATAAATGTATTCCGAAAAGAAACGTATGTCGTGCCGTCATTCACGGGATGCGACGGAATACAAAGTGGGAGGGACAAAGTCCCGAATTTATTACCACATGGAGGTGTATGAGAAATGGCAAAGAAGATTATTGGTTATGTAAAACTTCAGATACCCGCAGGTAAGGCAATGCCCGGTCCCCCTGTAGGTCCCGCACTTGGTCAGTACGGTCTTGCAATTCCCGCATTCACAAAGGAATTCAACGAGCGTACAAAGAACGATATGGGTCTTATTATCCCTGTAGTAATTACAGTATATGCAGACCGTTCATTCACATTTATTACCAAGACTCCCCCTGCAGCAGTACTTATCAAGAAGGCAGCAGGAATTGAGAGTGGCTCCGGTGTTCCCAACAAGACAAAGGTAGCTAAGCTCACTAAGGAACAGGTAAGAAAGATCGCTGAACAGAAGCTTCCCGACCTTAACGCAATCAACATCGAATCAGCTATGAGTATGATAGCAGGTACCGCCAGAAGTATGGGCGTTACCGTTGAAGAATAAGGAGGAAAGCCACAATGTTTAGAGGTAAGAATTATAAAGACAGTGCAAAGCTTGTCGACAAGGCAAAGCTTTATGACGTAGTAGAAGCTTGCGACCTTGTTTGCAAGACTTCTAAGGCAAAATTTGATGAGACAGTAGAGCTTCACGTAAGACTCGGCGTTGACTCAAGACATGCAGACCAGCAGGTTAGAGGTGCGGTTGTACTTCCTAACGGAACAGGTAAGACTGTTCGTACTCTCGTTTTTGCGAAGGGTGACCTTGCAAAGGCAGCAGAGGCAGCAGGTTCTGATTACGTAGGAGCAGAAGACTACGTTCAGAAGATTCAGTCAGAGAACTGGTTCGAATTTGACGTAATCATCGCTACTCCCGACATGATGGGTGTTATCGGACGTCTCGGTAAGGTGCTCGGTCCTAAAGGACTTATGCCCAACCCCAAGGCAGGTACAGTAACAATGGACGTTGCCAAGGCTGTTACAGAAGCTAAGGCAGGTAAGGTTGAGTACAGACTCGACAAGTCCAACATTATCCACTGTCCCATCGGTAAGGCTTCCTTCGGTGCAGAAAAGCTTTCCGAAAACTTCAATGCACTTATGGGCGCTATTATCAAGGCTAAGCCCGCAGCAGCAAAGGGTCAGTACATCAAGAGCTGTACTCTCGCTTCTACAATGGGCCCCGGTGTTAAGGTTAACTCCGCAAAACTTGGCAACTGATAAAAATTACGACCGCTACGGCGGTCGTTTTTTTATCAGCTGAAAATTGAAAATGAAAAATTGAAAATTAAGGTTGATTATGCAAAATCTCTACGAGTTTTGCATAATCGCCTTTTTATTTTATATTTTCTCGATTTTTTGCCATACTACAAAAGAGGTGAGAAAATGATAATATTAAAGGCAGTACTTACAAGTATTTTTTCTATTGTTCTTTTGTTCTTTATGACAAAGCTTACAGGCGACAAGCAGATGTCTCAAATGTCGGCTTTTGATTATATAGTGGGTATAACTATCGGTTCTTCGGCGGCAGAGATGGCAATAGGAGGAGAGGTTTTTCTTCCTGCGGCGGTGGCAACGGCGGTTTACGGAATAATGGCTTTTCTTATATCGTTCAGCTGCAACAAATCCTTGAAGCTTCGCCGATTTTTAAACGGGGAGCCCGTAATTCTTTTTAAAAACGGAATTTTCTATAAAAAGAATATGGCTAAGGTTCGTATGGATATGGGCGAGTTTCTTACCCAGTGCAGAACGAAGGGATATTTTACTCTTAATGACGTATCTTGTGTTATTATGGAGCAAAACGGAAAGATGAGTTTTCTTGAAAAAAACGTGGGCAAAGAAGGACAGCTCGTGGCAAACGTTATTGTTGACGGTGAGATACTTGAAGAAAATCTTAAAAAAATGGAGAAAACTCGCTGGTGGCTTATGAACGAGATCGATAAAAGGGGAGTAAAAGTGGGAAATATAATGCTTGCGACCATCGATTTGGGGAAGCTCTATATTTATCCGTTTAACGAGGAAGAAAACAAAAACAACTTCTTTGAGTAACTGTTTTTCTTTTTCTTTCATATAATGAAGTAAAAAGTGAAAGGAAGAAAGCTATGCAAACAGGAACACTCAGAATAGAACTAAGAACAGGCGGTGCTCTGCCTGTAAACAATGCTACTGTGAGAGTAAAGAGCACCTCGGGTGAAGTCCTATACGATACTGTAATTCCTCTGCTTTCGGCAGGTGAAACGGCAGTTTTTGAACTGGAAGTGCCCGATTTGGACTTATCCCTTAAGGAAAACGAAAGACTTACCCCATACGGACTATTTAACGTTGAAGTGTTGTCGGGAAATTTTGTTTCGGAATTCATAAACGGGGTGCAGGTATTTCCTGACAGAGAATCGATTTTGATAGTATCTCTTCTGCCACAGTCGGAAGCTTTTCCTCAGCCTATCGGACCTCAGAGAATCAACATTCCGCCCAATGCTTTAAGACTGCCCGATGCGCCAAAGGGAGATGAATCAGCACTTCCTCCGAAAAATCCTACACCTCAGCTTCACACCACTCCCTTTATTCCCGAATATATCACAGTTCACCTTGGCTCTCCTACCGATATTTCAGCAAGAAACGTTACCGTTACCTTTCAGGATTACATAAAGAACGTTGCAAGCTCGGAAATTTATCCCACTTGGCCGGAGGAGTCACTGAGGGCGAATATCCTTGCGCAAATATCCTTTGCTTTAAATCGAGTATTTACCGAATGGTACAGAAGTAGGGGCTATAACTTTGATATTACGAATACAACCGCCTTTGACCAGTACTTTGTAGAGGGAAGAAATATATTTGATAATATCAGCAAAATAGTTGATGAAATATTCAACGTTTATATAAGAAAGCCCGGAAATGAAGAGCCTTTTTTTGCGCAGTTTTGTAACGGAACAACCTCACTTTGCGACGGACTCAGCCAGTGGGGAACGGTAACTCTTGCAAACGACGGACTTTCAGCAGAGGGAATTCTCGAATACTACTACGGAGATATTGAGCTTACCGAAAGCACAAATATACAAGGCCCATTTGAGTCTTATCCCGGAAATCCCTTGCGCGTAGGCACTGAGGGCCCATCGGTAAGAACAATACAGGAACAGCTTAACCGAATCGCCATAAACTATCCGTCGATACCATTTATCGAGGTTGACGGCGTTTTCGGTGAGGATACTGAAAGAAGTGTTACACAGTTTCAAAAAATATTCAATCTTACTCCCGACGGAATTGTGGGCAAAGCCACTTGGTATGCTATATCCAGAGTATACGTTGCAGTAAAAGACCTCTCCGAGCTTACAAGTGAAGGGGAGAGAGCAGACTATGCCTCGCAGGAATTTCCCGGTACACTTTCACTTGGTATGAGAGGTGTGGAGATACTTGAATTACAGCTTTACCTTGCGACCATTGCTCTTTATAACAATGAAGTAAAAACAGTAGCTCTTGACGGCGTTTTCGGAGGCGG
Organism: Eubacteriales bacterium; assembly: GCA_045594565.1. Lineage (GTDB taxonomy): Bacteria > Bacillota > Clostridia > Oscillospirales > SIG627 > RGIG6353. Next base: position 25,495 of record JAZNYT010000035.1, on the reverse strand, counting down.
AACTCTTGATTCTGTTATTTCTTTTCAGCGTGCTTACGGTCTTCAGTCTGACGGGATTGTGGGTGAAATGACGTGGAAGAGACTCGTTGAGGTATATAACGGAATAAAAGAAAACGTAAATGTTCCAACTATTGATGGCGGAATGGGGGGTGGAGGACAGGTGAGCGGTGAGGAAGTGACGGAGGTTACAGAGGTTTCTGCACAAGAACCTCCCGAAGCTACACCGACAGTAGTTGAAATAATCCCTGAAAAGCCCGAAACCTCTCCCGAGCCTCAAAGAAAAGTGCATACTATGCCACTGGAGACAAAGCTTTTATCAAGAGACGAGCCCTTTGAAAGACCGCTAAGAGTGGGAAGCGTCGGAAGTGACGTCAGAGAAATGAAAAACGCTCTTATCGAAAAGGGATATCTTGAAAACAATGCGGCAGGCGGAGACCTTTTTGGAATATCTACCCGTCGCGCGGTAGAGAGAATTCAGCAGGATTCGGGACTTCCTATGACCGGAAGAGTGGACGAGGAAACTTGGCGCGAGATTTTTAGGTAATAAGCAATTATGATATCATGATATCATAATATCATAATCAAGTATAAAATTCTGAAAATTCAAAGAGAGGATGCTTTAATGCATCCTCTCTTAAAATTATTTAGTTTACTTTGTTTTGTATATTTCCCGTCATATATCCCTTAACGTTTGCTATGGTAACGTTGAGGAGTCGTTCTCGCGATTCTTTGGGCGCCCATGCAATGTGGGGAGTGATTATAACGTTTTTAAGACCTACAAGAGGGGAAGAATTCTTTGGCGGCTCGTTTTCCAAAACGTCAACTCCAACGCCTGCCACTTTGCCGGATTTTACCGCTTCCGCAAGGTCATTTTCGTCAATAAGACCACCGCGTGAGGTATTGATTATTATGACTCCGTCTCGCATCTTCTTGATGGTTTCACGCCTTATTATTTTCTTGTTATCCTCGGTGAGAGGACAACATAGAGCAACAATATCTGAAATTTCAAGAAGCTCGTCAAGCTCCAGATGGTCTACTCCGTCCACTTCGCTTCTCGAATGGTAGCATACGGCTCTCATACCGAAGGCTTGAGCAATTCTTGCTGCCATTGAGCCTATAGCACCCATGCCGATAAAGCCCATCGTCTTCCCCGAAAGCTCGGTGAGGTCTGTTACGTGATAAGTGTAGTCGGGACACTTTGCCCAGTCGCCTCGATTTACCGATACCGAATGCTCTCCTGTATGCATAGCAAGCTCGAGAAGAAGTGCGAATATGTGTTGTGCTACCGAGGGAGTAGAGTAAAGAGGCACGTTGCAAACGGTAATGCCATGCTCTCTTGCACCTTTCACGTCTACGGTGTTGTATCCCGTTGCCGTAACGGTTATGAGGCGGATGTTCGGACAGGCATCGTAAATTTCGTTGTCAAGAACTACTTTGTTGACGATAACGACCTCTGCATCGCCTATTCTCTCTATCGCTTCATTTTTTGTAATCGTTCTCGGATAAATCTTTATATCCTCGAACTCTTCTAGCTTTGTAAAATCAATATCGCCGGGATTGAGCGCGTAAGAGTCGAGATAAACTATCTTCATTTTCCGCAAATATCTCCTACTCCGTTCAGAATATAATGGGGTCTGTATGAAAATGTATCAATGTTTGAATCGTTTGTAACACCTGAAAGTACAAGTGCGGTATCAACCTCGGTCTGTATTCCCGCAACTATGTCGGTGTCCATTCTGTCGCCTACAATGAGTGTGTCCTCTCTGTGGCACCCTAGCTGATGAATAGCGTGTCTCATAATGAGGGGATTCGGTTTTCCAATGAAGTAAGCCTCTTTTCCTGTCGTAAGCTCGATGGGGGCGGTAAGCGCACGGCAGGCAGGAATGATACCCGCTTCACTTGGACCTGTAAGGTCACTGTTCGTACCGATAAGCTTTGCGCCGTTAAACACGAAACGAACCGCTCTTTCTATCTTATCATAGCTGTATGAACGGGTCTCACCCACAACTACGTAGTCGGGATTAACGTCGTTCATATATATTCCCTGTTCATAAAGAGCGTTTATGAGTCCCGCTTCACCTATTACGTAAGCGGTAGCGTTCTTTTTCTGTGATGCAAGAAATGCGGCAGTAGCAAGAGCACTGGTGTAGAAATGACTCTCATCAATATCGAGTCCCATCCTTGAAAGCTTAAGACTAAGCTCCTTGGGGGAGCGTTCCGAGCTATTAGTCAAGAACAAAAACTTCTTGTTGTTTGCCTTGAGCCAATCAACGAATTCTGGTACACCGGGTAAAAGCTTGTTTCCGTGATATATTACACCGTCCATATCACATATAAAGCCTTCTTTTTTCTGGAAAATTGTAGCGTCTTTCAATACAAGGTCTTTAAGCATATTTGCCTCCGTTGTTTTATTGTTTATACTCTATATAATAGTTGGTAAGAAATTCCTCAGGAATATACTTCTTAACAGTTGCGACTATTTTGTCGTAGCTATACGCCGAGCTTTTGAGAGTTGTTCCGTGAGTGTTGTAAAGGTCCTGTGAGTAGTTATCAAGAGTGTATAGCTTGAGCTCGCGGCGATTCATGGAATAGTGGCACATCGTAGGATTGAAAAGAGGTGCTTCAAGTCTTGCCCCGTCTTTATCCTTAACAATATCAACGCTTAAATATCCGCCGAACATATTCCAGGGATAGTACATAGTTGAAATGAAGTTACCAAGCGAATAAACGATAAGAGTTTTATGTCCCTCGGAATTTTCCTTCCACTTCATTTCCTGTACAACGTGGGGGTGAGTTCCGATTATGAGGTCAACACCTGCATCAACAAGCGCCTGAGCAGTATCTCTCTGCTCGTAGCTTGTGTCGAAAGCATCCTCATATCCCCAATGCATTGATACGAAAACAAGGTCTGCAAGCTCTTTTGCCTCTTTAACCTTTCTTACTATTTCATTGTTGTCGATAAGCGGAACGTAAATATCGGGATAAGAGCTTCCCGCGGTCATTCCGTTGGTGGAATAGGTATATCCGAGGAAGGCTATCTTCACGCCATCCTTTTCCATAATGCGGATATTCTCATATTCTTCCTTATTTCTATAGCTTCCTACCTGGAAAACTCCAAGGTCTTCCTTGGATTCCCAAAAGTCTACGTGGTGGATAAGGCCCTTACCTCTGCAGTCTAGCATATGGTTTGTGGCGGTGTTTATAACGTCAAAGCCAAGTCTTATAAGAGTATCACCCATCTCGGTGGGAGTATTGAAGTTAGGATATCCTGCGGCGGGGAAATCAGGACCTGCTATGGGAGTTTCCTGATTTATAAATGCAATATCGGCGGAGGAGATGATATCCTTGAAGTTTTCATACATGGGGTCAAAGTAATACTTCTCGCTTTTTCCCGCTTCCTTGGCAAGACGCTCACCGTCTTCAATAATAGCACTGTGTATAAGATTATCTCCGAAAGCAACAAATGAAAGTCTTGTTTCACCTGTCATTTCGGGATTTTTGGGAGTATTTGGCTTTTTAGGCTCGTCGGGCTTTTTGGGAGTATCGGGGGTTTTAGGTACGTCGTTATTTTTAGGCTCTTCCGGTTCTACGGGTGAATCGGGCTCAACGGGCTCGTCCGGCTCTACGGGTACGTCGGGTAAATCGGGGATATTTTCATCCTCCTTTTCCGCAGTAACCTTTGTGGGGGTGTTTTCCTCTGTGGACTTCTCACCGCATTTTGAAAATGCGAAGAGAAGTGAAAATATCATTATTATTATAATTCCGAGAAGAATTATGACGGGCAGTGGACGGAGACGACGTCTTTTTCTTTTGAGATGTTTCATAATTAACCTTTCTTTAAAAGCACTTGATTTCTTCCTTTATATATAATATAATAACAATACCTCAAAGTCAAGAAACGAAAACCACTTTTTATTTACAAAATTTCACATATTTGGAAAAAATTACATTGAATGTAACAAAAACCACAAATTATGTAACAAAACCTTGTCTAATGTTACAGTTGTGTTACAAAATCCAAAAACACTTGCATTTACAAAAGTGCTATGATATTATGATAGTGCCAAAGAAAAGGCAAAAGAAATATTTTAGGAGGTTTTCACAACTATGAAAACAAGCGCACGCTTTTTAGCAATGCTCCTTGCAGTTGTTATGATTGCAGGTGCAGCACTTTCAGTTTCCGCGTTTGACGACGTAGCTGGTAACAAGCACGCTAATGCTGTTAACGTTCTTGCACAGCTCGGTGTTATCGGCGGTTACGAAGACGGCACATTTAAGCCTGATCAGAAGGTTACTCGTGCCGAGATGGCAAAACTCGTATACGTTCTTTATACCACTTTTGTTGACGCTGGTACAGGCGCAACAGCATTCGCTGACGTAGCAGCTGACAACTGGGCAGCTGGTTACATCAGATGGTGCTCACAGAAGGGTATCATCGGCGGTTACGGCGATGGCAAGTTCGGTCCTACCGACAACGTTACATACGACCAGGCTCTTAAGATGGTTTGTGGCGTTCTCGGCTACAACGAATGGGATTCATCTCTCTGGCCCACAGACGTAAGAATGACAGCTCTCAGAACTCTCAACCTCGGTGAAGAGCTTGAGGACGTTAACGGCAACGACCAGCTCACCAGAGCTCAGGTTGCTCAGATCCTCTACAACGCTCTCGATGAAGAGATGAACGAGAAGAAGACAGTTAACGTTGAAATCACAGGTGGCTTCACAATGCCTGTTGAAGTTGCAAAGAAGCTTCAGGAAGACGTTTGGAAGTTCTCAGAAGTTACTTATACAGTAGCTGGAACTGAAAACTACGGTTTTGGAGATCTTGATGAGGATCAGCTCTATGTTTCTACTGTAGAAAAGGACGGCGACACAGAAAAAACAGTTTACTCTACATGGGATCTCGCAGATTACGGTCTTGAAAAGTATGAAGGCAAGACGGATGCTCTCATCGGTCTTGAAATTATTGCTCTTCAGAACGCAAAGAAGGAAATCATCAGTGCAACAGTAAAGGGTACCGTTTTTGACGGTGTGAAAGTTACTGTTAACAAGAATGAGAACGTTCTTACTGTAAACGGTGTTGAATACACAGCAGAAGCAAAGGAAGATGACGAAATCAAGCTTTGGACTCTTGGTTCAGAGATTGCTAAGAAGGACATCTTCTCTGTAAAAGATAAGAATGGCGACGCTACAAAGATTGACGCTGAACTCGTAGCAGCTCTTGATAAGGCATACTTCGCGCGTGCAATCGACGCTGAAGGCGACGGCGAGACCGACGGTCTTGTAATCGTTCCTAAGAAGGCGTTCAAGGTAACAAAGGTAGCTAAGGATGCTGACAAGAACGTTTCTTACGAAACTCTTGCAGGCGTAGTTCAGACTAAGATCCCCTCAGCTAAGGTTTCTATCGCTCTTGAAGAAAAGGACATCTTCGTAGGTGCTCTTATGGGCGGTATCCTCTACGCTGAAAAGGTTGAGCCTGTTGAATCTTACGCAACAAAGCTCAACACTAAGGCTGGCAAGGTAACTCTTGCTGACATCGGTGAAGTAGTTTACGCTGCTACTATCGAAGGCGCAGCTACAACCGAAATCGGTACAAACAACCTCGGTGCAGAAAACAAGTATGGCTTCTACATCTACGACGGCGAAATCATTTTTGCTGACGGCGACCTCCAGAAGCTTTCCGATTACAGCTTCGCAATCCTTAAGGAAGTTGTACTGAAGGAAAATGAAGAAGTTAACACCGAAACAATGGAAGCTGGTGTTTCCTACGTCGCAACTCTTATCGTAGACGGCGAAGAGAAGAAGGTAACTCTTGCTAACAAGCCTATCGCAGGTGACGATGTTACAACTGCTGAAAAATTCTACGGTGATTACAAGAGAGGCACAACTGCTGGCGGTAAGGTTGATTACAAGTATGCACTTGTAGCAGCTTACGAAGAGGAAGACGGCGTTTGCACTCTTACTATGAGCACAGCTCTTAACGAGGGTGACGTAGTTATCAAGGTTGAAGACAACGCTAAGCTTTCTTACAGCGCAACAACAGGTCTTTACACAGTTGGCGAATATGCTAAGGTAGTTCTTGATGACAGTTCTGTTATCTACTACACATATGCGAAGGATTCTACTGGTGACTTCCAGCATCTCGCTTCTTATAACAAGTCCAACATCACTGCTAAGGACTTCGATAACCAGATTATTATTGGCGACACTTACCTCGTAACAGATAACGAAGGCAAGACATATACTCTTCTTGCAACAATCGTTAAGGGCGAGATCAAGGGATCTGCTGGTGATACAATCACATACGAGAACGACGGTACTCTTATTCTCTACGCTCCCGTAGACAGCAACGCTGTATACGATGGAGTAGATAAGAAGAACTACCTCGAGTACGTATTCATGGATAACGAAACTCTTGAAAACAAAGAACCTGTTATCGACAAGACAAAGACTGCTGATGACAAGACTGATGCTGCTACAGCAACAGAGTCCGGTAAGTTCTATGCATGGGTTGACGATGCTAACGGCGGAGAGTACGTAGAGGTTAAGGCTGCAGCTAATAAGGAGTACTTCAAGCTCGTAAATCTCAAGGAAATCATCGTTGCTAACGGCAACAACCTTCTTGAGCTTGCTGACGGTTCTATGATCAAGCTTGCTGATGACGTTACTATCTGGGGTCTTGACGCAACAGAGGAAGAAACAAATGATACTTACGTAACATTTACAGCTTCTGAGCTTGCAGCAATGCTCGACCTCGTAGCAGACTACAACGAAGAGAACAAGGACGAAGAAGGCTTCAAGGTTCTCGTAGTTCGTGCAATCCTCGTTCAGGTTGAGGACGCTAACGAAGACTTCACTCTCGATACTATCATCGTTGAAGTATTCGAAGAGAACGATGATGAAGAAGTTGAGTGCATCAACAAGGCAATCTTCGGCGAACAGCCTACACTTGCATAAGTAATTAAATACTTATAAATTGTGTGTCTCCCGTGAGGGGGACACACTTTTTGTTACAAAATCAATAACGCTGTCGCGCTGTGCGACAGCGTTATTTTTTGTACTTCAATTTGTTAGTGCTTCTTTTGATTTTGCTCTTTATAAAGCCGAAAAATAAATATTTGTATATTATGCACAACTTATTTTTAGAAAATACATAAAATTGTCACATTTATTATTTTTAAGCAAAAAAAGACTTGTTTTTCCTTACGTTTTATGCTATGATATTTACGCCGAAAAGTATAACTTGGTAAAATTATTTAGGAGGTTTTCATTATGAAAACAAGCGTACGCTTTTTAAGCTTGCTCCTTGCGATTCTTATGATAGCAGGTGCGGCTCTCACAGCCTCCGCGGACAACACTGATAAGATTGCTAACGAAGAAGCACTTGAATTTCTCGTTAAGCTCGGTGTTTTCGGAGGATATGACGACGGCTCGCTCAAACCCAACGAACTTGTTGAGCGTGACGAGATGGCGAAAATTATTTTCGTCCTTTATACTACTTTCAGTGAGGCAGGTGCCGGCACTGAGAGCTTTAAGGACGTCCCTGCTGACAACTGGGCGGCAGGCTATATTTCTTGGTGTTCTACCAAGGGCATCGTTGGCGGTTACGGCAACGGTAGCTTCGGTCCCGATGACCACGTTACGTACGACCAGGCACTCAAGATGGTTTGCGGTGCTCTCGGTTATACAGAATGGGATTCAAACTTCTGGCCGGTAGACGTAAGAAGAACAGCTCTTACAACTCTTAATCTTGGTGAGAACCTTGATGGGGTTAATGGCTCTGATTACGTAACAAGAGCACAGATCGCACAGATTGCATATAACGCTCTCTATGCTGAAATGAAGGAAACAAAGGTTGTTAATCAGTATGGATTTAAGGCTCCCATGCAGCTTGCGGCTGATGTCTGGGATATCACAACTTCAGAGGACGTTGTAGTTGCCACAGAGACACTTTCATCAAACGGTGTAGATGCAACCGAAGAAGAGGATGTAATCGTTCTCTCTACCTACGGTGAAGCTACACTTGAAGAGCTGTGCCTTGAAAATTACAACGGTAAGACAGACGACCTTATTAAGGCTCGCGTTAACCTTATCGAGCGTGCTGACAAGCTCATCGCTACGACTGTTAAGTCGGTTTATACAGAGGGCGTTAAGATAACTCTTGACAAGGAAGACAACCTTTGCCTTGACGGAGAAAAGCTTGACGAGGACGTAACTGTAAACGGTCTTGTTATCGACAAAAACGGTGTAGTTACAGAAGGCACTCTTACAGTTCCTTCCGATAAGCTTGACTACGTATCACTTGCTTGCGATACAGATGCAGACGGTGACTACGATTGGATCTTCTGGAACTACTATGAAGTATATGAAGTAGAGTCTATTGGTAAGAATACCACTGTCTTTGCTCCTATTGATGTAGTAGGCACAGGTGATAGTCTTACTGTTAAGAACGAGCTTATTGAAGCTAACGCGGTTTATGAAGAAGAGGACGTTGTTGTTCTTGTGAACAAGGGTAACAAGGCTGAGTTGGTAAGCGTTGTAGCTCCTACTCCTGCCAGCGTTGCAAAGCTTGGTAACAACAAGATAACTCTTACAGGCTTCGGCGAATATGCTGTTAACGAAGAAGTATTTGTTAATGCAGCGAAGCTCAATCTTGATAACACAGTAATGGCTCTTGATAAAGACGGAAACAAGAAGACGTTTGACTTCTACGTATATGGAAACAAGGTTTTTGCAGCTCCTGCTACTACAAAGGACGTTTCTGATTATAGCCTTGCAGTTCTTGCATACGTTAATACTCCTGAAGAGCCTGTTCTCGACGTAGAAAAACAGGAATTCAGCGAAGTTTACACCGCAGTGCTCGTAATAGACGGTAAGGAAACACTCGTTTCACTTAACGCTGACGAAACGATCATCGATGAAAACGGACAGACAATTTCCATCGCAGAAAAGACAAGCGAAGTTCTTGCGGCATACGGCAAGAAGGAACATATAATTGGTGGCTACCTTAAGGCTCCTTACACGCTTGTTTCTTACGTTGTAGATGAAGACGGTAAGTACACACTTAAGCTCAAGGATACCGACAACGCTGAGTACTACGTTCTTGAAGAAGGTACAAAACTCACTTACGATAAGAAGCTTGGTCTTTACACTGTTGCTGGTAACATTGATTCGAGCAGGGTAGTGATGGATGATTCTTCTGCAATCTACTACACCTACGAAAAGAAGGAAACAGGTGACCACAAGTATCTTGGCGTTTACACAAGCGCTAATATTTACGAAGAATTCGAAGAAGCAGAAACTGTTGGCTACTCCTACCTTTACAAGGGCGAGGAGGACGAGTTCTATACGATCGCAGCTATGATGCTTAAGGAAGAGCTTACTGAGGTTGACAATTCAGCAACTTATAAGACCGACGGACGTCTTATCAAGTACTGCTACGGCGGATCATCTTATGAAATGCTCGTAGAAGAAGACAACAAGATGTTCTATACTCATAAACTCATGGATATGTCCACGCTAAAGCAAGAAAGCTTCCTTTACAAAGAGAAATCAAGGAACGATGGTGCCATAGCACTTTCAACTGCATACTTCTATGCATTTGATAAGGAGTTGGGCGATTACGTTAAGATTACAAAGGATACGGCAGCAGAGCTTGGTGTAACGTCCGTTTCATCAGCAAAGCTTGTAGACGTTTACAACGGAATTATCTTCACAGACTCGGGTGACTATGCTAATGGTGTTAAGATTCCTGAATCCGCAATTATCTGGGGTCCCAAGGTTTCTGCAAACGGTGACAAGGGCAACGGTGAATACGGCTACGCACAGCTTACAGTTGACGAGCTTGCAGCGATGTTTGAGCTTGCAAAGGAGCAGGCGGAAATCGACTCAGCAGAGAAGGATGTTCCCGTAACCTACGATATCAGACTCATATTCTTCACCTACGAGGACGAAAAGGGTGACAAGCAGATCGCATACGTCGCAACAGAGCTTTATACTCAGAATGCAAACGGCGTATTCTTCCTTCCCCTTACAGACGTTTTCAACAATTTCGGTGCTTAAAACACGGAATTCGAAAAACAAAAAATACACGGCATAAAAGATATTTAGGAGGTTTTCTCAATGAAAACAAGTATTCGCTTTTTAGCGGTCATCTTTGCTGTGGCTATGATGGTACTGTCAATTGTAACTGTATCGGCAAATTCGTTTTCCGATGTTACAAATGACACACCTCATGCTAAGGCAATTGACAGCTTGACCAGCCTCGGTATCATTCACGGATACGAGGACAGCACTTTCAGACCCGATCTTCCCGTAAGACGTGATGAAATGGCAAAACTCGTTTACACCACCTACACTACGTCAATCGATGCAGGTGACGGTGTTGTAACCTTCCCCGACGTTCCTGCTAACAGCTGGGCAAAGGGTTATATCTCATGGTGCGCAGGCAAGAAGATTGTCGGCGGTTATGAGGACGGTACCTTCAAGCCCGAAGGTAACGTTACATACGACGAAGCACTTAAGATGGTTTGCGCAACACTCGGCTACGTGGATTTCAATCCCGAAATGTGGCCCGTTGACGTAAGACTTAAGGCACTTATCGACCTGAACCTCGGCGAAGGACTCGACGGCGTTGCAGGTGATGCAGTTCTTACACGTGCACAGGTTGCACAGCTTTTCCAAAATTCTCTTGACGAGCCTATGTACGTTGCTCCTCTCACAGAGGAAGAAAAGAAAAAGCCTCAGTTCGGCACAGCTCCTGCAGTTCAGACTCTTGCAGCTGACGTATGGGGTTATACAGAGGCAGTTGCAGAAATAGTTGCTACTGAAAATTGGGGATTCGTTGTTCCTTACGCTATCGACCCTCAGGTTGCTGAGGACGAATATCTCAGCCAAGGTAAGGAGCTTCCTACAAGCATTGCAGCTGACAAGGTTGTTAGCCGTACCTATCCTAAGACAGATAGAGAAGACGTAATCAAGCTTCGTTTCCTTGACACTGAAGGCAACGTAATCATTGAAAACGGTATTGAAAAGCTTGAATCCGTTAAGCTCGCAGACCTCGACCTTGACGCTTACGTAGGTAAGACAGACGACCTCCTTGGAAGATGCATAAACATCTTCATCAACAAGAAGGGCGAGTATACGTCATCTAACCTTAAGGGTAAGGCAGTTGACGGCTTCACAGGTACTTACAGCAACTATGCAAGTCTTCCCGAAGACGAAGTGAATTATACTCATACCGCGTCAAAGAAGCTTGGTCAGAGATATCACAGATATGGTATCAAGATTGACGGTATCACACACGAGTATGAAGACTTCCAGGCTATAAGAAAGCTCGTTTACATGACAGACGGCACAGTTCTTGCACAGCCCGCAACAACGTCAGGCGGTGCTTACTATCTCGATGAAGACGGTAACGTTATAAACAAATTCGAGTTCGGTGCATGGAGTGGTTCTTCTAATCCCTCAAATGCATATAAGGCACTTTCCTTCCCCAGAGGCATTATTGAATCCTCCAGCGTTTCATCTAACAGAAAGGCTATTGACGCTGATGGCGACGGATACTACGAATACCTTGTATACCACTACAATGCAGCATACATTGTAGAGTCCGTTTCAAGAAAGCAGATTAAACTCAAATCTGCATATTCTACAGCAACCTACACCTATGATGCAGATAAGTTCCATTCAGACGCTATGCCTGAAAAGGACGATATAATCGTAGGATACTTTATCGGTAACGATTTCTATCACGTAGGAACTGCAAACATGATTACCGCGTTCTCAACAAAGTATTCTCAGGGCTCTTCTTCTACAAGCACAGCTCTTTACGGCTATGCAACCTACTCCAGCACTAACGCTTACGCTACAGGTTCACAGGGCGGTAAGACGGTTATTAACGGAGTAATCGATTCAATGACACCTTACGTTGGCTTTAACTCGGCAATCGGCGACTACAACTACGCTAACTACTACATCTACAACGGCTCTATCATTTATGCAACAGTTGCAACAGCAGAGGACCTTAAGAACGTTTTAGGCGGACAGAACAGAGCAATACTCATGTTCGTTGACAAGCCCACAGAGCCTCAGATCAACGAAAAGACAAAGGCTTACGAAGTGTTCTATCCTGCTTACCTCATTATCAACGGTAAGGAAGAGCTTGTAAACCTTAAGTCTACAAACGCTATCAACGGTTCTGAAGCCGCAACCATCGCACAGGACGGTTCAATGTACAGAGCATACACCAAGGACGGCATTGTTATGTACCGTAACATGCTCGTAAGCTATGAGGTAGATGCAGACGGTTACTACTCACTTACAACTGCTGATAAGATCGTTCCCGCGGACGGTGAAAAGATTATAGCTAAAAACGGCTACTTCCTTTCTATCGACCCCTCAACAGAAATTATTTCTATCGTTGACGGAAGCGATAACAAAATCGAGACAAATATTTTAGCAGACGGTACTTCAATTATTTACTATCCTTACACTAAGAAGACAACAGGCGCTCATGAGTACATCGACTTCTATCTTGGAAGCGAAATTCCTAAGGATTTCAATAAGATTGAGCTCACAGGCGATACTTATCTTACACTTGATGACAAAACAGGATTCTACATTCTTTCTACTGCAATGGTAGGACTTGACGGCTTTGACAGTGTTGGTACTTCAACTAAGAAGGACGATTACAAGACAGACGCACGTTACCACCTTATCGCTCTTGACGACAGTGATGCTGTATACGACGATGCAGATGAAGAAGTATATGCAAATTACTACTTTATGGGCATTTACGAGGGCACAGAGGTTACAGGTCCTAACAAGGAGATTGAAGAAGACAAGGCACTTGATGCTCTTACAGCAGGCATCTACGCATGGAACGGAGACGACGATTACGTAGCTGTTGACGAAACGCTCGCTTCTTACAGCGTAGAAGATATTGAAACAATTCTTGTAGATATGTCTCTTGTCTTCACAGACGATACAACTGCAGGATACAAGATTAACGAAACAACAAAGATTATTGCTATCAAGGACGTTCCCGACAACGATGAAGAAGAATTCCTCTTCACCGAAATCACAATTGATGATCTCGACGTACTTCTTGAAACAATAGCTGATTACAACGAAATCGAATCTGCAAGTGAAAAGCTTACAGCAAAGATCGGTACCTACAAGGACGATGCTAAGAAGACTCAGGTAGCTTATATCATCGTTGACTGGGTAGAGTACAACGAGGAGCTTGAAGCGTACACCTTTGCAGGTGAAACTAAGTAAGACTTAATAACGGATAGGGGAGACTCCTTCCGAGTCCCCCCTCAACCAAAACTTTAGTTTACGAAAAGTTTCGTTAAACTTAAACATGGAGGAAAAATATGAAAACAAAACTGACAAATCGCCTTCTTATGACGATGGTAATTGCAGTTGCGCTTTCCGTTCTCTTCGCAGTTTCTTCCCTTGCAGCTATCACCGGAGGCTTCGGTGTAATCGAGGGACTTGAAGACGGCAAGAACTATGAAGCAGCAAGCGTTACTATCAATGCAGAAGGTACAGGCAAGGCCATTGATGAAGCAAATGCTTTCGACCTTGACGCAAACTCAAATAAGGACCTCGCAGGTCTCTACGTAGTCCGCGAAAAGGGTGAGACCACATGGTCTGATATAATTTACGTTTACGGTAAGTATGAAGCAAGAAGCGCTATGCATGAGCTTTATGATACCTACAATCAGGATAGTTCTGTAAATAAAACTAACGTACTTAAAATAGCACCCAGTGGTAGTAATAACTCATTCGTGTCCGGTGCAATTTCCAGTACCAAGGGGCTTTATAATAAGACAGTTGTAAATATGGACATTGCGGGCAAAGCATACGGCTTGACAGTTGAGACTCATTTCAACTGGGATACTCTTAAGGACTTCTACAATGCTACGACACCCGACGAGAAGCTCGCAGGCTTTAATAAGATTAAGGACGTAGCGAAGTCTATAGTATACCGCTATGCACTTACAAACGAAGAGATAGTTCCCATTAGCGAAGCTAACAAGTACACCTTCGGATTTAATAAAGGTTCAAACCTTGGTGGCATTAACGGATTTACCTACACTAATAATACGGTACGCTTTGAAGCATACGTAATGGATAATAGCGGCAGCATTTCGACCTATACCTACGATTTTGCAGGTATCAAGTTTGCATTTAACAACCCCTCAACTCTTGCTGTTGATTTTACTGAAGATACGGGTTGGTCGAGCGCTCTTCCCGATGAAGGATACCTTGTAGGCTTTGCTATGTATCCTTATTACGGCTTTGATAATCCCGATAATCTTACTGTAACAATTAACACTTCAAAGAATTATACAAGCGACAAAACACGTACAATTTTTTACTATTATTATAATGATTACAGTGTTGACTTCCCTAAGGCGGAAGCACCCACGGGTATTACCTTTGAAGATGGTAAGTTCAAGGGGCTCGATGCATCTAAAACGTATTTTATTGCACCGTATACCATCTTAGGTGCAGACACTGACAAGGCTATTCCTGTATCCGGTGCAACCGAATACGAATTGACCTCAACACAGACAGGTCTTTGGGGTATAGGCTTTGCAGGTATAGAAGGATATGCTACAGCATCAGATGCAGGTGCGCTTGCTTACAATTATCCCAAGGTTGAAGATAGAAAAGCTCTTTATGAGTTATCCGGTACGAATATTGCTACAACACCCAAAACAAATGAATTCATTCTTGGTAAAATAACAGGTAATGATGACGGTTTGTATGGCTCAGCAACAGGTTTCCAGACTGAGACCGGTTTCGGCTCCGCTAATACGAAATCACTTTACAATGCAGGTGCTGCACAGGCAAGAACAGAATTTCTTGAGGGCAAGAAGAGCTATATCCAGGGGTACACCTACGGATACGGCTTCTTACCAAAGGAAATTGTTCCCATTAAGGACGTTAAGAAGTATTCTTACCAGTTCTTAGGTCAGATGTTGCATAATTCTGTAAAGCTTACTTATACCAACAATACGATGCGCTTTGATGCATACGTAATGGGGCTCGACGGAGAAATTGAGATTTATACATACCTTGATACAGGAAAGACACTTGAATCAGGTACAACTACAACTTCAACTGTTGACTTTACAACCACAACAGGTTGGGAAAAGCCTCTTCCTGAAGACGGATACCTTGTAGGTATAAGATTGTATCCTTTGTATGGCATGCTTAACGGTGAAAACGTTACATTTGGTAGCGGCACTATCCACGCTTCAGAAAAGTTCCGTTTCAAGTTCACCATAGGTGAATATGAAATCGACGTTCCCTCACATGAAACTCCCACAGGCATCACTTTCGTAGACGGAACGTTCAAGGGACTTGATGAAGAGCTCACTTACGCTCTTACTCCTTATGGAATAGGCGGCGCCGATGAAACAAAGGCAATTACCTTCACAGGCAAGACAGAGTATCCTCTTGATCCTACTACTCAGGTAGGACTTTGGTCCATCAACATTGCAGGCGATGACTATTACCAGGCTTCTGCTCCTGCAGTATTCGATGAGGATGGCACAATGCTTGTTTACAACAAGCCTACGATATCTGACAAGCAGGAACTTGGTGCATATTGGGAAGAGGGAGATACATATCCCGACGGAACAGCTCTTCCTACTAAGGCTATTGGTAAACTCAAGACTAATTTAAAGACTGATTACAGTTGGCGTCCTGAGCACTACTCAGGTAACGGCGGTTGGTATACAGCAGAGTGGACCGGTAACGTAGTTGGTTGTGACGAAAACGTTTCGGCTGCTCGTGCAAAGGCGTTTCTTGAAGCTGAAGATGATACTGCTAAGAAAGAAGCATTTGAAAAGATTGCAAATTCCGTTAACGGCATTTATATCCAGTATGCATACGCAAACAATGAAATCCTTCCTATTGCAGACGTTAACTCCTTCACGTTTGGTTTAAAACGTGAACAGGGCACGTTCACTTACAATGATAACGTAGTTAAGTTCGTAGCTTACGTTATGAACACCAAGGGTGAGGTAGAAGAGTACACATACATCTTCGCTCCCAAGACACTCGACGGAAACATGAAGGATTACACAGTAAACTTCGAGACAACAGATGGTTGGGAAACAGCTCTTCCTACCGAGGGTTACTACGTAGGTTACAGAATTTATCCCTACTACGGTTTCAATGACTATACAAAGTTCGGTGCAACCGAGTACCCTCACTCACAGCGTGTAGTATTCCAGTTTAGAAAAACATATTCTTTCGACATTCCCAGATTTGCTAAGCCTGAAGGTATAACAGTAGATGAGAATGGTGTTGTAACAGGACTTGACCCCAACACTCTTTACGGCGTTGCACCATATACTTTTTACGGTATGGACTATGATAACATGAGTGCCATCTGGGACGGTGAATACACCTTCGACCTTGAAACACAGAAGGGTCTTTGGGCGATAATTGTTCGCGGTGATGATGTGTACATTGGTGACTCAGATCC
The DNA here is from genome assembly GCA_045594565.1 of Eubacteriales bacterium. Lineage (GTDB taxonomy): Bacteria > Bacillota > Clostridia > Oscillospirales > SIG627 > RGIG6353. Next base: position 8,982 of record JAZNYT010000035.1, on the reverse strand, counting down.
ATTCCTTGTGTACAACAAGAGTCCTGACAGAAAGGATATCGGTAAGAAGGCTGAGGGCAAGGAATATCTTGATTATGTGAATCTTGGTGGTAAAGCTGCTCCCGAAGATGGCATCTGGGCAGAGGAAAAGCTCAGCTTCTACAGAATTTATACACCTAAGTACACCAGTGAATATTCAGAGTATCTTTGCGGCGACCTTTCCGGCGTCAATGTCAATAGGGAAGTAGACCTTGAAAAGGCTATAGCAGAGAACGATACTGATAAAATATCCTCTATCAGAGATACAAAGATAGAAGCATATCAGGCATCCTCATTTATGCACTACATCTATGCAGCAGATGAAATCATTCCTATACAGGACCTTTTCGAGCTTAAGTTTGGTATTAAGTATCAGAACGGTCAGTCTAAGTTTACAGCTACTCATCACGTTAAGCTTTACGTTATGGATGTGGACGGAAAGGTTTCCGAGTACCTTTACGTAGGTCCCACTTATGACTTCTCAACAAACACAAGCGAGATGCACACTGTTACAGTAGACGTTCAGTCTATTGAAGGTCTTCCCACAGAAGGTTGGGTTGTAGGATTCAGATACGAGCCTTTTGGAGAAATCGATAAGGACACTATTGTTCCCAGGTCATCTCCCGCAGTTAACGGAGCGCACGGTCTCTACTTCTACTTCTACACACCTGATTATAAAATCAAGGAAGACGCTCCCAAGCCTGACATCAAATCCTTCCCTGTAATCGCAGGCGGTTACGGTGAGATCAGCGGACTTAACCCTGACCTCCTTCATGAGTACATTTATTCAGCTGACCAGGGTGCTACCTGGACAAAGTGGGAAGACGGTGAAGTTCCTGCAGACGTTACTGCATTCAAGGTAACCGAGGGCGGTATCTACAGAGTAAGAGTTAAGACCACAGATAGATATTACGGCTCTGATTACGACGAAGAAGAGGTTGGAGTATATACAGAAGCAGACGGTGAGGCTCTTGTGAGCGAAGTTGTTAAGATGCATCTTCCCAACGATTTCGTACAGCTTAGCGCTGAATACGAAATGGATCTTACAGTTAAGAACTGGGTATCTTCACTTGCTCTTGAAAATATCAAGACAGTAGCTCCCGATTCTGTTATCACTCTTGCAGGTAAGGACTACAAGTTTGTAGTAACAGCTTCCAAGATAGCGACAGACAAGAAGGTACACTACTACAACATGGCAGTATCTCTTGACGGCGAAAGCAGATACAACACTCTTCATGACAAGTTTGTTGAAATGGCAGGTAAGGAATACGTAACAGACGTATACTTCGAGTCTTCAAGCAAACTTCCCTTCGAGGAAGCACAGGTTATGATTGAGCTTGGCGCTGCTAACGACGGTGCTGACGTAGAGCTCAGAAGCTACAACGAAAGAATTGACAAGCTTCGTAAGGTTGAAGAAGGAACCGTATACGACGGTTGGGTAACCTTCAACAACTTTGAAGAAACTTACGTTATTATCAAAAAGTAAGATAAACAATAAGACAGAGAACCTTGTGTTCTCTGTCTTATTTTTATTGGCGCACAAATCGGCATAAAAATACAGGGAAGGATTAAATTCCTTCCCTGTAACAAATTTATATATTTTATAAATCAAGCTTCATATCGCCTGTTTTTACAAGACCTGCTTTTCTCATTATCTCATTGAAAATAAAAGAAAGAATTGCGGGGAGAATAATTGTAATAAGTACAAGTCCCGTCCAGAATAGGATTCCTTTTTCTGACGTTGATTGTATAGCGCCAAGAGGTCCCACGAGACCGCAGGTACCCATACCTGCCGATACGCCGTTACATTCGAGCCTGAAGAGCATTGTGGAAAGGGGACCTGTAATTGCAGAAGCAAGAGTCGGAGCAAGCCATATAATCGGCTTTTTCACAATGTTACCCATCTGTAGCATTGAAGTGCCAAGACCTTGTGCGACGATACCGCCCCATCTGTTTTCTCTGAAGCTTATTACCGCGAAGCCTACCATCTGGGCTGAACATCCTGCCATAGCCGCACCGCCTGCAATACCCGATATTCCAATCATAGCGCATATCGCCGCCGAGCTTATGGGAAGTGTGAGTATTATTCCCACAACTACCGAAATAATAATTCCCATAACCAGTGGCTGAGCCTCGGTCGCGGTATTTATAAAGTAACCTAGCCAGTACATCACGTACGCGACAACAGGGCAGATAAGCTTTGCTACGAGGGTACCTGAAAGAATAGTTACGATAGGTGTCACCAGAATGTCTATTTTTGTTTCCTTCGATACTATTTTACCGAGCTCTACAGCAATAATAGCTACGAAAAATGCTCCTGCAGGACCTGCGGTAATGGACTTTTCAGCTCCCATAAGTGTGTAAACTGTTGCAAGGTTGTTGCCGACGATTCCCACTGCCGCCGCCGAAAACATAACGAGAGGCGGTGCTTTGAGAGCGTAGGCTATAGAGACACCAAGCGCCGCTCCTGTGGCTCCCTGCGCATAGCCTTTTATTTCGGAGAATATCTTTATTCCTGTATAATCGCCAAGTGCTCCGAAAATCGTTCCTATAAGAAGGGAAGCAAAAAGTCCCAGCGCCATAGAACTCATAACGTCGATGAAGTAGGTCTTAAGTGAAAGACTAACGTTCTTTCGTTCAAGAAATGCTTTTATTTTATTCACAGTCTTTACCTCCGGAGACTTCGTTTACTATATACTTTGTATACGCAAGGGTCGCAAATGCATAAACGGATGCACGTATGATTTTCGTTTCGTCAGTATCGTTGGGTGAAAAACGGCGTTCAAATCTCTCGGGTGCGAAAACGTTTTTTAAGGCGCTTTCAAGCTCATCACAAAAGATATTGTAAAGCTCCTTTACCGAATACGTCTTCATAAGATGAGCTATAACCTCACATATTTCGGATATTGGAAGAAACTGCTTGAAAACACACACTACAACAAAGTAGGCAAGATGTACTTTGTCGTATTTTTTATTTACCGGTGGCTTAACTATCTTTTGCTTTACGTAGTTGTTTATCATATGAGAGGTGAATGTCATTTCAATCTCATTATTAAAGAAGGAAACGTGCCTTTGTACCACCGATAAAACCTGATCAGCATATAGCTCTACGTCGGGAAATTCCTCCCATCGCGGACAACGATAATTTATATATTCTTCTTTTCTTGTCATTTCATCACTCCGTTTTTACTTTTTAACCTATAATATCACATCATTAAATTTTCGTCAAGTATTTCAAAACTATTGACAAAAAAGTTTATATGTGATAACATAGTATCGTAAACCAGTAAACGTAATTTTAAATATCGAAAGGTGAAATAATATGGAATACAAAGTAAACTATGCTCCCCTTCGTGATTTCTATTCTATAAAGGAGCTTCTTGAAACCTCCGCAAACGACACTCCCGACAAGTATGCTTTCTGCTACAAGAAGGGTGGGGAGGTAGTAAACGTAACTTATAAAGAGTTCCGCAGAGTAACTCTTGCTCTTGGTACAGCTCTCAGCCACAGAGGTCTCACAGAGGGACATATTGCATGTATCTCCGAGAACCGTTATGATTGGATTGTAACCTACCTTACAGTGCTTCAGTCAAAGACTGTGTTTATTCCTGTTGATGCTGAGCTTCCTCAGTCGAACGTTGAGCATATTCTCGATGCGGGTGATGCAAAAATTTGCTTCTGCTCCGAAAAGTACGAGAAGAGATTCATGGAAACTGAAGCCGATCTTTCAAAAATTGAATACTTCATTTCCTTCGACAGAGAAGAGCATGACGGAAAGTATCTTTCTATGCCTCGTCTTATCGAGGAGGGCGAAAAGCTTCTTGATGAAGGCTCAACTCTTTTCCTTGACGAGACAAGAGACGAATATGCAGTAAAGCTTATCTCCTATACGTCGGGTACAACAGGACTTTCAAAGGGTGTAATGCTTTCCGAGCACAATATCGTATCATCTATCAAGTACGGACTTCAGGTAGCTCACGTTTATGATAAAACTCTTTCCGTGCTTCCTTATCATCACACCTACGAGGCAATTCCTGCACTTCTCGTTGAGCTCAGATGTAACGTAACCATCTGCCTTAACGACAGCCGTGCCGCAACCCTTCGTAATATGCTCCTCTTTAAGCCTGAACATATTTATCTCGTGCCTGCATTCGTTGACGTATTCTACAAGAAGGTTTGGGAGAATATCGACAAGCAGGGCAAGACAAAGACTATCAAGGCGGCTATCAAGCTTTCCAACGGTCTTCGCAAAATTGGTATCGATGCAAGACGTAAGATATTCGGTGCTATCCATAAGGCGTTCGGTGGCGAGCTTAAGCTTATCGTTTGCGGTGGCGCACCTCTCAGAGCAGAGGTTGCAGAGTTCTTTGATGCAATAGGCATCTCACTTCTCAACGGCTATGGTATTACCGAATGTTCACCTCTTGTAAGTGTAAATCAGGAGGAGACTAACGATCCCAACTCCGTAGGCTATACACTTCCTTGCATCGAGGTTAAGATTGATAATCCCAATGAGGAAGGACACGGCGAGATATGCGTTAAGGGTGACATCGTAATGATGGGCTACTACAAGAACGAGCAAGAAACCAATAAGGTTCTCACCGAGGACGGATGGTTCCATACAGGCGACTATGGTATGATAAATAAGAAGGGTCAGCTTTGTATCACAGGCAGAAAGAAGAACCTTATCGTTCTTAAGAACGGTAAGAACATTTATCCCGAAGAAATTGAAAACTACATTGCATCCATCAAGTATATAAAGGAAGTTATGGTATACGCTCTTGAAGAAAACGGACAGGAGGTAGCTCTCTGTGCCGAGGTATTCCTTGACAAGACAACCGCTGAAGAAATGGGTATCACAGGAGATGCATCCGAGCGTCTTAAGGCAGATATCAAGGCGGCAACAGTTGAGCTTCCCGTATACAAGCAGATTTCAAAGGTAGTGATAAGAGACAAGGAGTTTGTCAAGACCACCACAAACAAGATCAAGCGTCAGGCACCCGAAAATAAAACCCTTGACAAGTAAGCACTACTGTGATAAAATATCCCTGTATGAAACGCGAAGACGGAGATAGCGTTGCGAAAAATAAGTCGTCAGAGAGGGTAGGCAGCTGAAAATACCCGACTTATCAGCAAATAGCATTTCACTCCCGAGCGGGCAAGGGGAAAGATAGTAGTCTTGCACGGTAGCCACCGTTAAAGGGCAGAAAAGTTATAAATTTGAGTGGTAACGCGGATATCCGCCTCTGTTTTCAGGGGCGGATTATTTTTATTGAAAAGAGGATGTTGTATGAAAGAAAAATTACTTGAAATTTCCGCATCGGCAGAATCCGCCATACTGTCGGCATCGACGGAAAGTGCTCTTCAGGAGGTAAAGGTAAAGGTTCTCGGTAAAGAGGGAACACTCACCGCTCTGTTGAAGGAGCTTCCTAAAATTGACCCCGCACTTCGTCCCGAAATGGGCAAGGCGGTAAACGAAGTTAAGAATAAGCTTACCGAAATGATTGAGGCAAGACGTGAGGAGATAAAGCTCAAGGCATCGGAGATTCCCGCTGATTTTGACTTTACTATCCCCGGTACTGCACCTATGTCTGGCGGACTTCACCCCATAACACAGATGCGCTACGACCTTGATGACGCTTTCCGTTCAATGGGCTTTGAAATCTATCAGGAGGACGATATTACTACCGAGTATTATGCCTTCGATAAGCTCAATTTCCCTCCCAATCACCCTGCCCGTGAGAGTATGGATACCTACTGGATTGAGGGACACGACAGCGGAAACGCCGAGGACAAGCTTTGTCTTCGTCCCCACCTTACAGGCGGCTCTGTAAGATATATGCAGACACACAAGCCTCCTTACCGCTTCGTATACCCCGGACGTGTTTACAGAAACGAGACAACAGATGCACGTCACGAAAGAGCATTCTTCCAGTATGAGGCGCTTATTGTTGATAAGGATTTCACCTTTACCGCAGGTAAGGTAATGATAAAGAGCATTCTTTCCAAGGTTTTCGGCAAGGACGTTCCCGTTCGTATGAGAGCCGGCTTCTTCCCGTTTGTTGAGCCCGGCTTTGAAATTGATATGGGATGTCTTGTGTGCGGAGGAAAGGGCTGCAGCGTTTGTAAGCACGTAGGTTGGATTGAGATTATGCCGGGCGGCACACCTCACCCCAACGTTCTTCGTGCCGCAGGGCTTGACCCCGACGAATACACAGGCTTTTACGTAAATATCGGTCTTGACCGTCTTGTTATGATGCGCTACGGCGTTGATGACGTAAGACTTTTCCATAGCACCGATTTAAGATTTTTAGAGCAGTTCCATTAAGGAGGGAAGAATAATGAAATTATCACTTAACTGGATTAAAGACTACGTGGCGCTTCCCGACGATATGGATTTAAAACAGCTTGCCTTTGACCTTACAATGTCAACGGTTGAAGTTGAGGGAGCACATGAGCTTGCACGTGATTTCGACGGCATTGTTGTGGGAGAAATCAAAGAGGTTCTTCCTCACCCCAACGCCGATAAGCTTCGCATCTGTAAGGTTGATATTGCAGACGGCGAAATCCACGACATCGTTTGCGGAGGCTCGAACCTTGAGGTAGGACAGAGCGTTGTTGTTGCTTGTCCCGGCTCATACGTGCGTTGGCACGGAGAGGGCGATAAGGTAGAGATAAAGAATGCAAAGCTCCGCGGAGTACCCAGCTTCGGTATGATTTGTGCCGCAGTTGAGGTAGGTCTTGCAGACCTTTTCCCTGCAGAGGGTGAGCATGAAATAATGGACCTTACCTCCTTCGGTATTCCTGCAGGTACACCTCTTGCGAAAGCCTTCGACCTTGATGATATCATTCTTGAAATTGATAATAAGTCTATGACAAACCGTCCCGACCTTTGGGGACATTACGGCATTGCAAGAGAGCTTTCAGCACTCTACAATCTGCCTCTTCGTGAATTTAAGCCCTTCACTCCCGACGTGAAGGAGGAAATGCCCATCAATATCGTTGATACCAAGCGTTGCCCCAGATACATTGGTGTAAAGATGGAAGGACTTTCCGTTAAACCTGCACCCTTCAATATGCAGACAAGACTCTGGAAGGTAGGTCAGCGCCCTATAAATGCCCTCGTTGACGTTACAAACTACGTTATGATGGCAACAGGTCAGCCTACTCATGCATTTGACGCAGATAATATTGCAGGCGGTATCACAGTACGTCGTGCAGAGGATAAGGAGAAGCTTCTCCTTCTTAACTCAAAAGAGCTTGAACTCTCTTCCGACGACCTTGTAATTGCCGATAACGACGGCGCAGTAGCGCTTGCAGGCGTTATGGGCGGTGCTAAGGACTCTATCCTCCCCGATACAGAAAAGGTTATTTTGGAGGTAGCAAACTTCGAAAGCGCAGGCGTCAGAAGAACGGCACTTCGCTATGACAACAGAACTGAGGCTTCTTCAAGATACGAGAAAGCAGTTGACCCCGAAAGATGCGATATCGCTCTTTCTATGACTATGGAAATTCTCAAGGGACTTTATCCCGAAATGAAGGTTGTGGCATTCACCGATAAGTATCCCGAAAAGCTTGTGAAGAAGGAAATCGACGTAGAGCTTTCTTGGCTTGAAAGAAGACTTGGAAAGAAGATAACCGAGGAGGACGTTAAGAACAAGCTTGGACTTCTCGGCTTCGAGGTTACGTTTACCGATAAGAATATGCACATCGTTGTTCCCACTTGGCGTTCAACAGGCGACGTTTCCATTAAGGCGGACATTATGGAAGAGGTTGCCCGTATGTACGGCTACGAGAACTTCGAGCCTACTCCCATTGTTACAAGCTTCGAGGGCGCTATCAACCAGCTTGATATTGATCTCGTGAGAAAGATAAAGGAATACCTTGCAATACGTGTAGGTATGCAGGAGATATTCACCTATCCTTGGATGAGCGATACATTTGTCGAGGCAATAATTGAGAACACCGACAAGGTACTGAAGCTTTCAACGCCTCCCTCACCCGACGAAAAGTATATCCGCTCAACGCTTCTTCCCAATATCTGCCGTGCAGTTGCAAAGAATGAGCGTTTCTATAGCGAGTTTGCTATCTTCGAAGAAGCACAGATTTTCGTTGATGATAACTACACTTCAAAGTATGACGAAAAAGAGCTTCTTCCCACACAGGAGCGTCATATCGCAGGTGCATTCACCGCACCCTCAGATGCCGTTCCCTCACTCTTCCGTAAGGCAAAGGGTGCTATAGAAAATATGGCAAGATATACCCATATGGAAGCCTTCGCTTTCGAGAGAATTGAGAAGCCATACTGGGCAGATAACACTGTTTGGCTCAACATCACTCTCGGCGGTAAGGTTATAGGACATCTTGCACTTCTTTCAAAGAAGGCATCACTCCTTTGCGGTATCAAGAACCTCGGGGCAGTACTCTTTGAGATAAACACAGATGCTCTGAAGCCCTTTACCTCAAGAACAAACGAGTTTACTCATATAGCAGAGTATCCTACTATCGAGTACGACGTATCTCTCCTCTTCGACGTTAATACAAAGTGGGCAGAGATTAAGGAAACAGTCCTTAAAAAGAAGAATAGCGACAGCTACCTTCAGGATGCAGACTTTGTTGACGAGTATAAGGGCGCACAGGTGCCCGAGGGCAAGAAGTCGGTAACAATCCGCCTCACCCTCGGCTCAAACGAAAAGACTCTCACCTCAAACGAAATAGAGTCTTGTGCCAACACCGTTATTAAATTCCTTGTGAAGAATCTCGGCGCTGAAATGAGAACGAAGTAAGACTATAAAGAAAACGGACTGTGAAAATCACAGTCCGTTCAGCCTGTCGAAAAAAGCCCATCTCAATATAGTGAGATGGGCTTTTGGAATGTAAAAATGTTTTTTAAGAAGTGAAATAAAGAATAAAGCGAAGGAGCTTCGAGAAACTCGAAGTCTATGTTGTCTCTCCACTTTCGTA
>JAZNYT010000034.1:0-23327 GCA_045594565.1 Eubacteriales bacterium | reverse complement strand
GCTCACAGAACGACATGGCTACGATCCGACTTTGTAAGGACGGATTTAGTTAAAAAGAACCCACACTTGTCGTAGACAAATGTGAGTTCTTTTCTGGGGTGAGTGATGGGACTCGAACCCACGGCCTTCAGGGCCACAACCTGACGCTCTAACCAACTGAGCTACACCCACCATAGATGGCGCGCTTGGAGAGGCTCGAACTCCCGACCTACTGCTTAGAAGGCAGTTGCTCTATCCAACTGAGCTACAAGCGCATGCGCAAAAAAAATGGAGCGGGTGATGGGAATCGAACCCACGCGACCAGCTTGGAAGGCTGGAATTCTACCATTGAACTACACCCGCATTTCGCTTTTGCGCTTGAATATCATATCACTAAAAAACGATTTTGTCAACACTTTCTTGATAAATTTTCAAAAAAAATAAAAAATTTCTTTAATATATATAGAAAACATTACAATACTTTATTGACTTTAGAGATAAAATCGTGTAAAATATACAATGTCGTAGTATATACGATAGAAATTATATATAAAGGAGGTGCTTTGAAAATGGAGATAGTTCTTTATATCCTTGCGGCGATCGTTTCTATCGGCGTAGGCTTCGGTATAGGCTTCATCGGAAGAAAGAAGATAGCTGAAGCGAAGATAGGCTCTGCTGAAGAAGAGGCAGTGAAGATAGTTGAAGATGCGCGTAAGGAAGCAGAAAGACTCAAGAAAGAAGCTCTTGTAGAATCCAAGGAAGAGATACTCAGAAACAAGGCTGAAGCTGACCGTGAAATCAAGGAAAGACGTAACGAAGTATTCAGACTTGAAAAGAGAGCGATCCAGAAGGAAGAAAACCTTGACAGAAAAACTGAAAATCTTGAAAAGAAAGAAGAACAGTTAAACGCAAGAATCAAGGAAAACGAAGAGCTCAAGCTTGAAATCGAGTCGATAAAAGAACAGCAGGTTAAGGTGCTTGAACAGTATGCAGGTCTTACCAGTGAAGAGGCAAAGGCGTTCCTCATTGAGAAGATTGAATCGGAAGCAAAGCATGAAGCGGCGCTCCGTCTTGCAGACATTGAGCAGAATCTCAAGGATGAAGCAGACGAAAAGGCAAAGAATATCGTATCCCTTGCTATTCAGCGTTGTGCATCAAATCAGGTATCCGAGGTTGCAGTATCTGTCGTTCCTCTTCCCAATGACGATATGAAGGGAAGAATTATCGGGCGCGAAGGAAGAAACATCAGAACTATTGAAACACTCACAGGAGTTGACCTTATCATTGACGATACGCCCGAGGCTATCACAATGTCAAGCTTCGACCCCATGAGAAGAGAAATCGCAAGACTTTCCATTGAAAAGCTTATTTCGGACGGCCGTATCCATCCGGCAAGAATTGAAGAAATAGTTGAAAAGAGTAAGAAGGAAGTAGAGACAATTATCAAGCACGAGGGCGAAAACGCACTGCTTGAAACAGGAGTTCACGGAATTAACGGTGAGCTTGTAAGACTTCTGGGACGACTCAAATACAGAACCAGCTACGGACAGAACGTTCTCATGCACTCTATCGAGGTATCGCACATTGCGGGCATGATGGCAGCCGAGCTTGGTCTTGACCCCACTCTTGCAAAGAGAGCCGGTCTTTTACACGATATCGGTAAGGCACTTAACCACGAGGTTGAAGGCTCACACGTTCAGATTGGTGTTGACCTTGCCAAGAAATACCGAGAAAACAAAGAAGTTATCCACGCCATTGAAGCACATCACGGCGATGTTGAGGCACAAACTCTTGTTGCGGTTCTTGTACAGGCTGCAGACGCAATTTCAGCTGCACGTCCCGGCGCAAGACGCGAAAACCTTGAAAGCTACATTAAGAGACTTGAGAAGCTTGAAGAAATTGCCACAAGCTTCGACGGGGTAGAAAAATCATTTGCTATACAGGCAGGCAGAGAGCTCAGACTTATGGTTAAGCCCGAGGTTGTAAATGATGAAAATATGGTACTTATTGCCCGTGAGATAGTCAAGAAGATTGAAAACGAGCTTGAATATCCGGGACAGATTAAGGTTAACGTAATCAGAGAAAGCCGAACTGTTGAATACGCGAAATAACGCGTTTGAATATATTAACATAAATCTAAATTGAAAATAGTTTATCGAAATATATAATTTCGTGTGTTCTGGAGAGGGCTGGAAACAGCCCTCTTTTGTATTATAAGGAGTAAATATATGGGTAAAATCAGAATCCTCGCACTTGGCGACGTTGTAGGTGAAAGCGGCACTCTTTTTCTTCGAGAAAGACTGTGGAATATCAGAAAAGAAAAGAATATTGACGCAGTTATTGTCAACGGAGAAAATTCCGCAGAACGCGGAGGCATTGACAGAGAGAGCGCAGAACTTCTCTTTGCAGGGGGTGCTGACGTTATTACAACGGGAAACCACGTGTGGAGGGATAAAAAAATAGGGCAGTATCTTGATGATACTACCTCGGTGCTACGCCCTGCAAACTACCCCGACGTATGCCCCGGACGAGGATATACGATAGTTGACGTCAATGGCTACCGTATGCTTGTTATTAACGTGCTTGGAACGGTTTTTATGGAAAGCGTTGAGTCTCCTTTCGAAAGAGTGGAGAAAATACTGGAGCGTGAAAAGGGGAACTTCGACTTTGCCTTAGTTGATATTCACGCTGAGGCAACAAGCGAAAAAATTGCCTTCGGACTCCACTTTGACGGCAGAGTGAGCGCTGTTTTCGGTACCCATACCCATATCCAAACAAACGATGCAAGGATATTTGAAGGCGGTACAGGTTATATCACCGACCTTGGAATGACAGGTGTGTATGACTCTGTACTAGGCATCGAAAAGGAGCTTATGATAAAGAAATTTATCACTAAAATCCCACAGTACCACAACACCGCAAAGGGCGAAATCGTATCCTCGGGTGCGATATTCGAGCTTGATACCGATACCTTTAAGTGTGTCGGCGTTGAGCTTGTGAATGTGAGATAAAAAGGGAACAAGCTTTTATATTATACGTCTAATATGCAGAGCTTATAGGAAAGGCAAGGTGAATCTAGTGAGAAAGACTGTATTGTTAACCTTCGTGCTTATGCTTTTATTTGCAATTATGCTTACGCTTTTTGTTGGATGTGACGAAGGTGAGAATGAGAAGAAATACAACATCAAAATGAATAATGAAAATTGGCTGTATGAAAAATTACCTTCATCTGCTAGTCCCGGAGATAGAGTTTCTGTAAAGATAAAATTTGCTACCGACCTTGGGTATATTTTCATGGTAAATGGCGAACGTATAAAACAGGATGATAATGTAGAAAGCAGGGACTATTGGCAGTTTTCCTTTACAATGCCGAACGAGGACGTAGTTATTGACTTTAAGACTTATGACGGCTTTTTGCCTACTCCTGAATATGGAACTTTAATTGAGACCTACCTGATACAAAATCCCGATTCGGAATACGTAAGTATCCGCGAATACTACGGTGAGTATGACAGCGGTGCAATAGTCGCTATGATTGATGCAGAAGAATACACGTCTAATGAGTGGAGTGAAGAGATTGCAGGATGTAACTTCGTATATGGTGACGGCAATAGGTTAAAAGTGCTTTACGAGGGTAAGTTTTATACTCTCCCCCAAGCATACGAAAAAGAGTATCTTACAAAGGAAAACGTCAGTGAGATATTTTCAAAGTATTCTGCTAACCACGCGGTAGCTTACGGTGACAGTACTACACAAGATATTTTAAGGCTTTGGCAAACATTCGAATATGACGGTGTAGAGTATGATTTGTCCGAAGTATATTCCGGAGTTAACGGTGTTTCCAAATGGGGCGAAATCGGGAAATATGTAATTGCCGAGGGACATGTTAACCCTCATAACAGCATTTACGCTGTCATAAACACCAAAACAAAAGAGCTTGAACATTACTTTGCAGGCTCGGTTCCAACGTATTACGACGGCGTTGATTCTATTGTGTATGCATTTTGGAACAGTATACGCAGATACGACGGAACCATATTAGTTGATTTGAAATATGACGAAGGTGAGTACATATCGAAATTAACTTACATTGACAACGGTCAGCTTATTGAGGCGAAAATATCAAATGATGATACAATTATAATTGACATTAGCGGAAACATACTTGAAATGGTTGATAACAATGTATTAAATGCAGAAACTTCTCCAAGTATGTCTAATTCTACATTTGATTTTGACGGCTATGAAGAAATGCTTAAAGCGTTTTGCGAAGACAGTCAGACTGTAAATGGTTGGAGCATTCAGGATTTCAAGAATATTTTGGATGAACAGTATACTCAGTTTGTTGATAAAGTAAGCTCAGAAAAATTCTTTCCACAACCGCTGTTTGAAAACGAACCTATTATTTACCGAAATGAGGAAGGATTTTCAAACATAACATTTTTTGTAAGGGAGCTTTACGGTTTACCGTGGATATGGTATTTTCCAAATGTGTCTACAGGAGAGAATTATTATATTGCAATAACGTATCTGCCAGAGGAGATTATTGAAGATAGGAATAATATAACGTCATCGGAAGTAATAAAAGAGCTGTCTCCGAACTCCGCTAATATTAATAATCTTGGTGACCATCACAAAAGCATAACTGAGATGCAAATAACTCTTAGTGGCCGTGAAGTTACGGCTCTGGTTTTTGAATACAAAAACGATACAAGAAGCAATATTCATTTCGTTTATGACGATCTTCTTGTTCTTGTCAGGTGTGATACCGAAGTTTGGTCGGAACAATGGTTTTCCAACTTGTCGTTTGATACCATAAAAAAGTAGTAAGATCAAGACGTTGTTTTAAAGGAGAAAACTTATGAAAAAGAAAATATGGATACCCATTGTTATTATTGTGGCAGTACTTGCAATTCTGTTCGTGCCGATTCCTCAAGGCGCATATGATGACGGCGGTACACGGGAATGGGTTTCATTGACATACAAAATTGTTGATTGGAATCGTATTTCAGCAGATGGAGTATACGAAGAGGTGCGCTTCTACGGTCCTGCCGACAAAAATAAATCCATTGATGAGCTCTGGGAACGTGAAATGCAAAAAAAAGATATATTATTAAGTGGTATACTAAATGAAAAAGAAGTTTTTTCAGAAAAGGCCGATGAAATAAAAGAATACTCTAAAAAACACCTTGAATCTGCTACCACCCAATATGAGTTGAATACAGAATCCGGTATTGTTTGCGAAAAATGGGATGCTCTTTTATCAGAGGTTTATGAGTATTTAGAAAAAGAACTTCCCGAAAGCAAGCTGATTAAACTGCAAGATAATGAGCTAGAGTGGCTTTCCGAGAAAGAAAAAGCAATAAATGATGCCGCAGAAGAATGGAAAGGCGGTTCGGGTGAACCTATGGCACGGAATATGGCGGCAATAAATTGTATGGAGAATAGATTTTATTATTTGATTTCATTGTTGAAGTGAGGATAAAACGAATATGAAAATTAAGAAAGCAGGATTGCTCTTGCTATCAGCTTCAGCAATTATTCTCGAACTTCTACCTTATGGTGCTGTTCTTAATTTCGGCAATCCCGAGGGCGAGCCGTGGCGAAGAACCTTCTCGTACTTTAGCCTCACTCCTTTCGGATATGCAAATTTCGGACCGTTTATAACAGCACTACTCACTTGTGTACTGCTGGTACTCTCGGTAATTTTCATTTTCAAATACAGCAAGGGCTTGAATACGGCTATCATGAATATATCGGGAATTGCAGCACTTGTATCTCTTTCACCTGTACTGTTTGGAATAAGCTATATTTCAGCAGTAGGTGTGGTTATTACTGTGGTTTTACTTGCAATTTTCGGACTATGCTTCGTAAAAGAAAAATAGAAAAAGGAGGATATTTTAATGAAGAAAATACTTTTCACACTGCTTGCGGCAGTACTTCTCTTATCAGTAGTTGGTTGTAATAAAACACCGCCCGAAGTCCCCGACATCCCCGATAATGAACTTGTCGGTGAAAATTTGCAAAACAATGAGGTTGAAGCATATGTGATGCCTCGTCCCTTTGAGTTTTCAGGCGGTGATATGAATAGAAGCTTCTATGAACCGTGCGAAATGATGTTTGACGGTGTACCTGTGGAGTTGCTTCGTCTTGTTGAGCAGAGTAAGTACGAAAGTTGGGCTGATGACCATAACATTTTTTATGAAGCACCGTCATCACTTAAAGATTACACGAATATCTATTCGTTTATCGTTGAGTTTGATATTTCAAATGAGGATGTCTTATCGGCCCTTTCGGTCTATCTGCAGTCAAACAATCCGAGCATTGCAATGTCCGAGGAGGATGTTAACATAATTCTAACAAGGGATGAAGCCGCAATAATAGAACGCTTTGCCACGGAATACTCAATTGTAGTAGGTGAACATATATACAGCCCTCAATGGATATACGAAAATTCCATCGAAGCGTATAAGGATGCGGGAATCTCACCTGAGATGATAAAAGATAAGCTTTCATTATACGGCACATTTTCTTTTACATATGAAGCTGCAAAGGCTTTTCAAAGTAAGCTTAGTGAATTTATAGGCGAAGCCGTGCATTTGTTCATTGTAACGGAAGACTTAAATATCAGAGAATTCTCTTTAGAATGGTTATCTTCTCATACTATACAGGATTATGAGGAGGCAAATATAACAGTTCACGATTTAGAAACCCTGTTGTCGAAAATGCTCGGCTATGAAAAAACAAAGGAATATGAGTGGATAAAGAGTTGCTATGACCGTATGATATTGGATGCAGGGACATCCGAAAATGAGAGCAAACAGGCGACAAACGGCAGTGAAATTCAAATAGGTGCATACGTTGTTTCGCCCGTTGGGGAGGAGTTAAGGGTAAGGGATATAGACAGCTATAAAGAATATACTGTAAGCTTATCCTTTTGCGTTGACCATACAATCAAGGAAGGTGCCTTTTATTGGATAAACGGCATACTTGACAACGAGACTAACCACATAACGGTTGAATTCCCCGACAATTTTCATAGTCCTCAAAGATACAAGCATACCGAAGAAGGAGACTTGCCTCTTTCCGTTTATGCAGTCAATGTGACCGATACGGGGTTGACAATAAGATTTGAATGTGCAGACGTCATCGAAGGAGAGCTTCAAACAGGTGCGTGGTACGAGATAGAAAAATACGAAAACGGTGAATGGTATAAAATTAATGCGATAGCTGAAGCGAACGGATGGGATGATGTTGCATATCTCATCAAGGAAAACGATATAACCGATATTGAAGTGAATTGGGAACGGCTGTATGGAAAACTTTCGCCCGGTCGTTACCGCATAAATAAAGAAGTAATGAGACTTACAGAGACAGGCGATTTTAATAAAATTATGTGTTCTGCAACTTTTGTAATTTCTCACAACTATACACAAAATAATGAGTTTCAAAACAAGAGTCAGCAAAATGAACAAATCGATATTAGTTATGATAAAATAAGAACGCTTGTTGATTTAGATTATACATTTACCAATTACACACATTATGCTTCGGATATGATTAGTTTTAATCAAGAAGAATATGTTATTAAAGATCCACATAGGTATTTTAAAATTACCGACCCTGACCTTGATACTTGGGCTGACTGGGAGGAATATTGCAAAAGTATATACTGTTCCAATTTGCTTAATACTCGCATGGGTGAAATAAACAATAGAATAATTGATGTTGACGGATATGCTTACGTTGTTCCAGGAGGTCAAGGACGCCCTATGTCAACAGATTATGAATGTAGAATTATAGTGCAGAAAGACGGTCATGCGGTTGCTGAGGCAATATATAAAGATATACAAGAAGATACTTATGGTGAAGAAATTGTCTATACCTATGAATTTGAATATACAAAACTCGGCTGGAGAATATCATCAGTCAGCCGTTAGCGTAACATTAAGCAAGACAAAGTTAATGTGTATTAAATGTGCAATATTCGAGCTTGATAGCGATACCTTTAAGTGTGTCGGCGTTGAGCTTATGAATGTGAGATAGGTGAAAAAATGAATAAAATACTGTGTAGTATATCTGTGCTTTTTTGTATTCTTCTCATAGGTTGTGGACAAGATAGCAGTATCGGTGTAATCGGTGGTGCAGATGGACCTACGGCAATAATAGTACAAAAGGAATATGATATACAAAAGGAATATGATATGTATGAACAAATAACAGCAGAACAGGCAAAAGAGATAATGGATAGTGAAAAGGATTATATTATCCTCGACACAAGAGAGCAAGATGAGTTTGACGAAGGTCATATTGAAGGTGCGATTTTAATTCCGTATACAGAAATTGAAAAAACGGCAGAGGAAAAGCTTCCCGACAAGGACAAATTGATACTTGTATATTGCCGTAGCGGCAGAAGAAGTAAAATTGCCTCCGAGAGCCTTGCATCTCTCGGCTATACCAACGTAAAAGAATTCGGCGGTATTATCGACTGGCCGTATGAAGTAGTAAAATAGTACAATAAAGGGAATGCTTTTATTAAAAAAGCATTCCCTTTTGTTATCTGTTATTTTAATCCTATCTGGGCTTTTGAAATTACTTTTCCGCCCTGTAATGTAACGTTTGCATTTGCTCCTATTGAGCCGCTTCCTGTCCATTGATAAATTTCAGTTTTATATTCTTCTCCAATACCAACATCTACACTTGAACTGAGAGTTCCTTCTCCACCAACAATATCACATATCTCTTTATATGACATACCTGTTTCTATTTTATTAAACTCTTCTAAAGAAATGCTTGCTTCGGAATTAATAATATCGGCACTTGTACCTTTAATAATATCATTTGCACTGTCACAACCGATGAAAGCAAAGAGTACAAATATTATAAGTGTTACTAAAAAGATTTTTTTCATTTTTTGAATCGTATGACAAAACATACCCTTTCTGAATTTTGATTATAAAATATAAGGCAGAAACTGTATTTAACGGTGCTTCTGCCTTTGTAATTGCGATTAAATGCTTTATAATGCCATCATAATATTGTTGTAATTGATTTCTTTTGCTTTTTTGCTTACTGTAAACCAGTCAACAATTGTCATAATACCGCATACACCACATGTTAAGAGCTTTAATATTCCCATACCAGTGTCACCAAGCATAAATCTGTCAATACCAAGAGAGCCTAAAAATAAAGAAACAAGCAATATAGTTGTAGGTTCCTTGAAATCAATAGAGGAGGCTAAAGCGAATTTTGATTCATCTGCCTCTATTAATTTTTGCTTCAAAAAAACAATTTTCTCCGCAGGTAAGTATTTTTGATTTGTCATGACGAAAAGGTCAACCTTTTGTGCGTCCATAGTCTAATCCTCCTAAAAATTTTTATTATTAAGCCGATTATTATTTCGGCTGTATTACGAAAAATCCGAGCCAACGGAAAATATTATAAATAAATATAATCAATACTAATACATATATCACGTATAACAAAAACGTATTCTTTTTAGGCAAATAAAAAAATGTAATAATTAAAGGAAAAAACATAAAAAAAGCATTATATTTTATTGCAGATATAACGTCACCTTTGAAAAAAAATATCCACGCTCTTGTTGTTCCACATGCAGGACAGGGAACACCGAACCATTTATAAATAGGACAACCATATATTATTAAAGCTATTAATAATATAGCAACAATAAGTAAGCTTTTTTTGCTCATCGACAAAACCTATCTTTTTTCACTAAAGTACAACATTAATATACCATAGTATTTTTGGTTTGTCAAGTATAAAGTTACAATAGTATTGTGAAAATTGTTTCAGAGGTGGTTTTATGTTGAGTGATAGAATACGTGAGATAAGAATAGCAAAGAGAATAAGTCAGGTGGATTTGGCTAAGGAGCTTGGGGTAACAAAGCAAAGCGTTTCAAATTGGGAAAACGATAATATTCAGCCTTCGGTTGAAATGCTGTCACGAATAGCAGATGTCTTGTCGGTTTCTACGGATTACTTATTAGGTAGAGATGAAAAACGTTATCTTGATATAAGCGGATTATCTGAGAAGGCTATACAAAGCCTGCAAGAGCTTGTAAATATAATAAAACAAACTAAATAAACTTTTTAGTTTCGGTTTTCAAGGGGGGAGTTTGAGGGGGAACGCTTTTTACTAAAAAGCGTTCCCCCTCAAATAAATTTCAAAAAATATTTAATTAAGCTCTGCCGTGTCAAACGTTATAACGGTATAGTATTTTGTATCGCTGAATTCGTTCAGAGCGTTGTCAAGCGATTTCTTGATTTTCTCTTCTTCTCCCTTGAGGTCAAATGGAAGCGAAATATCGAAGATAAGATTGGTATGCTCTTCACCCTCTACCATACGGAAATCGTGCACAGAGAGCCTTGAATCGCGCATACGAAGGAAGGAAAGCACAAGGTGCTTCATTTGCTCTATTTTCGGGTCGTCGGTTATTACCGGGTCATAGTGAATAACAAGGTTGATACCGTGGCTTTCAAGACATTCGCGCTCCATATCGTCGATAAGCTCATGACAAAGAAGAGGGTCCTCGTCCTTGTCCATTTCAACGTGAAGACTGGCAAAGCGGCAGCCTGCGCCGTAATCGTGTACCATAAGGTCATGAAAACCGAGTACCTTAGGACATGAGGATATATAGTCTACAATAAGCTCACGCATTTCGGGGTCAGCACCCTTGCCAAGAAGGGGAGACACCGTTTCCTTTGCGAGAGTGAGTCCGCTATATAGTATAAAGAGCGCCACTGCAAGTCCAACAAAGCCATCGAGCTTAAGACTTGTATAATGCTCGATGACGGCTGATACAAGGACTGCGAGTGTTGCTATAACGTCGTTTCTGGAGTCGGTTGCCGTTGCAAGAAGTGCATCTGACTTTATCCTTTTGCCAAGCTTTTTGTTAAAAAAGTAAAGCCATAGCTTTATTAAAATCGAAAGTACGAGAACAATAACAAGGAGCAAAGAAAACTCTGTTTTTTGGGGAGTTATTATCTTTGATATGGAGGTCTTTGCAAGCTCAAAGCCAATAACTAAAATAACTACAGAAACGGCAAGTCCCGACAGGTATTCAGCCCTTGCGTGACCGTAGGGGTGATCCTTATCGGCGGGTTGAGAGGCAAGCTTGAAGCCAAGAAGCGTTATAACCGAGCTCGCAGTATCAGACAGATTGTTGAGGGCGTCGGCGATAACCGATACAGATGACGAAATAATGCCGAGAGTGAGCTTAAGGGCTGTTAAAATAACGTTTGCAAGTATTCCTACAACGCCTGAAAGCTTACCTATATCGTTGCGATTTTTCATTGGTACCTCGGATAAATTGGGCTGTAAAAACTTTTTCGTTTTTACAGCCCTTGATGTTGTTAGGAGATAGGAAAAAATGCTTCATAGCAAAAAACATATAATCCATTTAAAAGAAAACTCAATTTTGAGTTTTCTTCATTTTTTGTATGTCTCAAAATCCAAACTGCATTTATTCTTGACTAAAAAGTTTTTTGCGGTCTGGACGTTTTTAACATCTCCTCAGTAAAGATAGCCCTCTTTGAAGAGAAGCTCTGCAAGAAGGAGTGAACCACCTGCCGCACCTCTGAGAGTGTTGTGAGAAAGACCTACGAACTTGTAATCGTAGATGGAGTCCTCGCGAAGTCTTCCTGCAGTAATACCCATACCGCCCTCGATATCACGGTCAACTCCTGTCTGAGGACGGTTGTCTTCCTCAAAGTATGTAATAAACTGCTTTGGAGCAGAATGGAGCGAAAGCTCCTGAGGCCTGCCCGAGTAGTTCTTCCATAGGTCGAGAATTTCTTCCTTTGTGGGCTTCTTGTCAAATTTAACAAAGGTTGTTGCAAGGTGTCCGTCTGTTACGGGAACACGGATGCACTGAGAGGTGATCTTGATGTCTTCGTTATCCTTGATAACGTTGCCGTCAATCTTACCCCAAACCTTAAGAGGCTCTTTTTCACTCTTTTCTTCTTCTCCGCCGATATAGGGGATAACGTTGTCGATCATCTCGGGCCAGCTTTCAAAGGTCTTACCTGCACCTGAAATAGCCTGATAAGTTGAAACTACAACCTCCTTGATACCGAATTTCATAAGAGGTGTGAGAAGGGGAACGTAGCTCTGGATAGAACAGTTGGGCTTAACTGCAATGAAGCCCTTTGTAGTACCGAGTCTCTTCTTCTGTGCATTTATAATCTCGATGTGGTCGTTGTTGATTTCGGGAATAACCATCGGTACGTCGGGAGTCTTACGGTGTGCAGAGTTGTTGGAAACAACGGGAATCTCTGCCTTTGCATAAGCCTCTTCGAGAGCGATGATTTCGTCCTTCTTCATATTAACGGCACAAAGAATAAAGTCAACTGCTTCCTTCATCTCTGCAATGTTTGAAGCGTCCTTTACTACCATCTTCTTTACGCATTCAGGGATGGGAGCCTTCATATTCCATCTGCCTGAAACTGCATCTTCGTATGTTTTGCCTGCGGAGCTTGCACTTGCGGCAAGGGCAGTAACGTCAAAATAGGGGTGATTTTCAAGAAGTGTTATAAATCTCTGACCAACCATACCGGTACAGCCGACAACACCAACTCTGAGCTTCTTTTCCATAAAAAAGTCCTCCTTAAAAGTGGCTAGCAGCCACATTATAATAAAAAGTAAAACACAAGGTTATTTTGAATTGCTATTTTGTAGTAAAATTAAGTAAAGCCAAGCCTGTGTACTACAGGCTTGGCAACCCTTTACTTATTTGAACTTGCGCTTACGTGCAGCTTCTGCTTTCTTCTTGCGCTTTACGCTGGGCTTCTCATAGCATTCACGCTTGCGAAGCTCGGATAAAACTCCACTTCTTGCACACTGTCTCTTAAATCTACGGATAGCGCTATCAAGAGATTCGTTTTCTTTGATTTTTACTTCTGCCACTTTATATCCCTCCCTTTGTCATTCCAAAGAGAACATTATTCTCAAAAAGAATTTAGTACACAAAGGAATTATACTACATGAAAGAGGTGTTGTCAAGAGTTTTTTGAAGATTTTAGAAAAATTAACCTCGAGAAATTTCAAAAGGTGAGAAAGTGAGAAGCGACAGTTCTTTTTCGGAATCGAATGCTTTAAATTCTTCAGCCGAAACCTCTTGCTCTTCAATGAAAAATTTTGTTTCTTCTCCTTCTTCTATCCTCCAAAGCTCCTTTTCACCATTATCGACAAGCTTTGCTTCTCCATAAATAAGAGTGTCGCCACTTGCCTCTGTGAAAGAATAATTGCCGTTTATTTTTATTTTGTCCATTCCTCGAAAGCTAAAGTATTCTGCAGTATTATCACAGAAAATAACAAGAGTATCGCCGAGCGAATCACGTATTAGGGTTTCCTTTTTTCCGTCGTCGTCCATATCTGCATAGGCTATGGAAAGGTCGGCATCAACAGCTTTTTTTTCCGACGATTGAAAAAATACTTCCCCGAGACGAATAACTTCGCCGTTCAAAAGAAGCTCTGTGTTGATAGATAAAGACGTCTTTTCTTCCGAAATCAACGCATTAAGCTTTTCTTCGTTTATCCAGCTGATGATTTCGTAATATCCATCGTTATATTCGAAGAAAACAGTTTCCCCTGTTTCGAGGTTTTTGATATAGTAGCCGTCCGGCATATTGTCGATTATATCATATCCTATACTGCCACCGAAGTTATTTGTATATGCAAGATACTTTAAGTCCGGGGAAACAGATGCATTATAGGTATAGGTTTCAAGAAAAGTCAGTTTTTGCGTTTCTATATCATAAAGGTATGAGTGAAAACGGGCATCGCTATACCATTCGGCATCATTGTTATATACCAATTCCGAAATTTCTAAAAGAAGATATCTTGAGTCAATACAGTCTTGTAGATAATAGCCTTTTTTGTTATCCACAAAAGGAAGAGTTATTTCGTAGGTAACTCTGTCTTCTTCAAAAGAATACACGTAAAGGGTGCTGATTGTCGGAAATCCAGATTCATACTCAGTGTGTTTATATATACAAATATCGTTGTTTGAATAGTCTACATAGTAACCGTTTTTTGGCTTTTTATATTTCTTCTCGGGGTATTGATATGGGTCATCAATATAAGGTGGGGATTTCTCTTTGGTTACAGTGTCTTTAAGCTCTGAATCTTTATATATATCCAGGTATTCAGTCCAGTTGTGGTATATTAAGTATTTACTGTCGGTAGGGCTGTTATATACATAGTGCAGTCTGCCCATTTCGTCAGCCTCTGGTGATATATAAACGATTTTGCTTTTGCAAAGAAAATCTGTAAATAGCTCTTTATTCTCCGAAATCGGGCTTGAGTTTTCATCACAATATAAGCCATCCACAGTGAGATCTGTTACTATAAGATATTTATTATTAAGCTTTTCGTATACTTTATGGGCATCTTCGAGAGATTTGCAGTTACTTGTAAAAATTGCACGATTAAAATAAGAGCAATGCCTTGAAAAATAAGTTTCTTTGCAAGTAACAAAAGGAACGTAGTCTCCCCATTCGAATTTCTCGAGTGGCACGAATTCGGGGGTAACAAAAGGCTCTGTTGGATAATCCTCGGGAAATTCTATTGTCTGCTTTATTGTATTTTCATCTGCTTTGGGGTGATACGCCAAGGCATCTTCAAGATACCACCGATCTACCCAGTTTATAGGTTGGTTGGAAGAAAAACTATAGCATTTAGGATTTTTATAAAACGTAGTTTCTCCGTTTTCGAGATTTTTAATATAAAACCCATCATTCATTGTATATTCAAGGTTACAACGGCTGTTTACACCTTGACCGTACTCATGATAGTTTGTGTATATGAGGTATTTTCTATCGGGCGAAAGAAGAGGGTTAAAGGAATATCCGTTAATCTTCGTCATTTCTTTTTTTGCAATGTCCACAAGGTAAATGTTGTGGCACAATCCGTCTAAAAAATGGCTATAAATAGTTACAATAAGATAGTTTTCATTTAAATATTGATTGATATAATAATTTTTGCCTATTGGCTCACACTCAAAATCGAAAAGAATATTGTACTTAAGTTTATTTTCGTCAAGAGAATATATTCTGGATTTTTCCCAATATTGGGAAACCATACTGTTTGAATTAATATGGCAGGGTGAAAAATAATCATTAGATTGCTTAATTGAAGAAAGTTTTGGGGTGGTGTATGTACCTGTTTTGTTATTTAAAAAACCTCCGTCATTGGCATTTATATAAGAATATTCTTCCGGTGTTAAAACGTATGTACTCTCGAGGTTATCGTTTTTGTATATTTCATAATTTCCGTTGTGTTTAGTATAACTGTCTTCGTAGGTGCCTACTTTTTCAAGATAGAAGTTTCCAACTTCCGAAGCATCTGTGGACACCCATATAACTCGGCTTTCAGAAACAAGAGGGATAAATTGTGGGTATTCAGATAAACAAAGAGTATTGATAGTATCGTTCAAATCAACTTCAAAGGTTTTTTTATATTTATCATTAAAGTTGTTATAGAAAGCAGTACCTTCTTCTAATGTATTAATATCTTCGCCTAAAAAGGCATATGAATAATAAATACCAAATTCACCGTAATTATCTGTTTCGTATCTCACAAAAGGTACATATTCTCCCCAGTCGAAGTCCTCGGGGGCAACAATTTCGGGCTCGGTGTAGCCATATGTGAAGTCTTCGGGGAAGGGAATTAGAATTTCTTTGGTGTCTTCATCCTCGGCAGGAAGTATGATATCACCGCTATCAAGTGTGACGGTGATTTCTCCAACGTATGGGAATTTATCTTCTTCCTCGGGCTCTTCGGGGACCTGGGGATCTTCTGCAGTTTCGGGCTCTTTTTCTCCTTTTATTGCAGGTGACTTTTCCTGCTCTTCAATAGTTTGTGAGGGTGCATTTTCTTTGAGGAGTTCTTCTTTTTGACATGAAATAATAGAAATGGCGAAAATTGTGATTAAAGCAAAAAGTAAAATTTTTTTCATATGATACTCCTTGTAGAAATTTTCATTATTAATTATATCACAAGCCTTTTCAAAAATAAATATAATTATAATAATTTTCATGGGGGTTTTAGGGGGAGCACTTTTTTGAAAAGTGCTCCCCCTAAATATTAAATATCTTATTTCACAACTATATTTACTATCTTTCCGGGAACGTAGATTTCCTTAACGATTGTCTTGCCCTCGATGAGAGGCTTAATTCTTTCATCGTTCTTTACAAGGTCGAGAACGAAGTCCTTATCGGCGTCAACTGCAACGGTAACGGTGCCCTTGAGCTTACCGAGTACCTGAATTGCAATCTCAACTGTCTTGTCCTCGCACTTCTTCTCGTCCCACACGGGCCAAGCGGTAACCGAGCAAAGACCCTTGCCGCCGAGCTTCTCCCACATTTCCTCTGCAAGGTGAGGTGCAAAGGGACAAAGGAGAGTAATAAACGTTTTAAGCTCGTCAACTGTGAGAGTGTTCTTGTCGTATATTTCGTTGATGAGTGTCATCATAGCGGCAATGGCTGTGTTGAACTTCATTTCGTCAATATCAAGGGTAACCTTCTTGATAGTCTTATGGAATGCGGACTCAAGAGCAGGCGTTACGCCTTCTCCCTTTGCGATAGAAAGAAGTCCTTCAACTCTGTCAAGGAAACGTTTGCAGCCCTTTATGCTGTTTTCGTTCCAAGGAGCGGCTGCACCGTAGTCACCCATAAAGAGAATATAAGTACGAAGAACGTCTGCGCCATACTGGTCAACCACCTCGTTGGGGTCAACAACGTTGCCACGGGATTTGGACATCTTTTCGCCATCGGGACCGAGAATAAGTCCCTGCGCCGTTCTCTTTGCATAAGGCTCGTCGGTGTTGACCTCTCCTATATCGTAAAGGAACTTGTGCCAGAAACGGGAGTATATCATATGACGGGTTACGTGCTCCATACCGCCGTTATACCAGTCAACGGGCATCCAGTATTCAAGAGCCTCTTTTGATGCAAGAGCCTTGTCATTCTTCGGGTCACAGTATCTGAGGAAGTACCATGATGAGCCTGCCCACTGAGGCATTGTATCGGTCTCACGCTTTGCATCCTTGCCGCAGACGGGACACTTGCAGTTTACGAACTCGGGTATCTTTGCAAGAGGGCTTTCTCCACCTTCACCCGGCTCGAAGTTTTCAACTGCGGGAAGTCTTAAAGGAAGCTCTTCCTCGGGAACGGGAACCATTCCGCAATGCTCACAGTGAACGATGGGAATAGGCTCGCCCCAGTATCTCTGACGGTTGAACGCCCAGTCCTTCATCTTGTACTGAACGCCTTCTTCGCCAATGCTCTTTTCTTCAAGGTATTCTATCATTCTCTTGATAGAGTCCTTTTTATTTGTAAAGCCGTTAAGGAACTCGGAGTTAACCATTTCGCCGTCGCCTGTATAGGCTTCCTTAGAAATGTCTCCGCCCTTTATAACCTCGATTATGTCAATGCCGAACTTGTTTGCAAATTCCCAGTCACGCTCATCGTGTGCGGGAACCGCCATAATAGCACCTGTGCCGTAGCCCATCATTACGTAGTCTGCAACGTAGATGGGTATTTCCTTTCCGTTGAGGGGGTTGATACCAGCAATACCCTCAATTCTTACACCCGTCTTGTCCTTGTTCAGCTGTGTTCTCTGGAACTCTGTCTTCTTTGCGCATTCCTCACGGTAGGAGATAAGCTCATTGAAATTGGTTATTTTGTCTTTGTTTCTCTCAATTATGGGATGCTCGGGTGCGATAACCATAAAGGTTACACCGAAAAGAGTGTCGGGACGGGTTGTATATATACGAAGCTCCTCGTCGGTACCCTTTACCTTGAAGTTTACGAATGCACCTGTGGACTTACCAATCCAGTTTACCTGCTGCTGCTTAATCTGGGGAAGATAGTCAACATCTTTAAGCCCTTCAAGAAGTCTGTCAGCGTACTTGGTGATTCTAAGATACCATACGTCCTTCGACTTCTGAATTATATCGTTGTGACAGATGTCACACTTACCGCCCTGGGAGTCCTCATTTGAAAGAACTACCTTACAGTGAGGACAGTAGTTTACAAGAGCCGTATCACGGAAGGCGAGACCCTTCTTGAAAAGCTCGAGGAATATGTGCTGAGTCCATCTGTAGTAGCTCTCGTCGGTAGTGTCTATAACTCTTGTCCAGTCGAAGGAAAAGCCTACACGCTTAAGCTGAGCCGTGAACTTTTCGATGTTAGCATCGGTAAGTATTCTGGGGTGTGTGTTAAACTTAATAGCCGAGTTTTCGGTAGGAAGACCGAAGGCGTCAAAGCCGATGGGGAAGAGTACGTTATAGCCTTGCATTCTCTTTTTACGGCTGATAACCTCAAGTCCCGAATAAGCCTTGATGTGTCCTACGTGCATTCCCGAGCCGCTGGGGTAGGGGAATTCTACAAGTCCGAAAAACTTGGGCTTTGAGGAGTGGTCCTCTGCTTCAAAAACGTGAGCGTCGTCCCACGCCTTTTGCCATTTTTTTTCAATCTCTTTAAAATTATACGCCATTTTATTGTACCTCTTTATGATAAAAGATTAGTTATGTCTATATCCTCCGCGTCTGCCCAAAGCTTTTCAAGGTTGTATTTTGCTCTGGCGTCACGGCTGAAAACGTGAACAATTACACTGTTATAGTCGATTACTATCCACTCTGACGCTCCGTGTCCTTCACGTCTGTCGGCGGAAATTCCCTCCTCCGAAAGCTTGAATTCAAGCTCGTCGGCAAGTGCCGATACCTGTGTGTTATTAGCACCGCAGGCAAGTACAAAGTAGTCGGCGATAACTGTCTGCTTCTCAATTCCGAGAAGCTTTATGTTAAATGCTTTCTTTGAGTCAAGTATCTTTATTATATCCTCTGAAAGCTTTCTTGCATCAATCATTTGTTTCGTTCCTTTCGGTTTCTTCTGTGTATGTATCTTCCGTGGGTTCTTCTGCTACTATTTCACCATTTTCAAAAAGCTCGTCCCAGTCGGGCTCCGTCTCTTCTGTGCCCTCTTTGCTTTCTTCATTGTCGGTGTTTTCATCCGTCTCCGTCAAGGGCTCATCGGCGGGGAGTTCTTCCACGGGGCTCTCTTCTCCCTCGTTTACGTTTCCTTCCTCGGTTTCTTCACCTTCGACTACGGTATCCTCTGTGACTTCTTCCTCTGTGCCCTCCATTTCACCACTCTCGGTGGCTTCACCTTCCGGAGATTCCTCGGGAATTTCTCCCTCGGTAGGCTCTTCGTCCCCTCCGTCACTCTCTTCCGGGGTGACGGTAGGACGTGGACGGGCAACTATAATATGAGGTTGGTCTTTTTCTATTTCGTTTGCGGTGAGTCCGTTTGTATCAACTATGGTATATTCGGTCCTCATTTGCTCCGAAAGAGTTACGTGGTCTTGGGTAACTTTCAGGTTATAAACGTTAAAGGCTTTGTTTATGATTTCGAGGTTTTCCTCCATATAAAGGGTGTACATAGAAGCACCGCTCTTTGCAAAGAAGGATTCACCCTGAGCAGTATAGAAGGTTATGGAATCATCGGAAAGTGTTGAGAAATCTATCTTCTTAAGGTATCCTACAATATCGGAAAGAGTTACGCTTGTGGTTGAGTATTTGATAAGATTTGTTGCTACCGAGGTGAGCTTATCAAGAGTAAACCAGTCGGGCGAAAGCAGCTTTTCAACAAGGGCTGAAAGATATATCTTCTGCGCCGAAACTCTGCCGAGGTCGCCCAGAACGTAGGTGTTTCTGAATCTTACGAATTGCTCTGACTGATTTCCGTTCAGTGTCTGACGTCCTTTTTTCAGGTCGATATGAAGATTCTGCGCTTCATCATTATAGTACATATCGAAGGGTACGTCAACTTCAACTCCTCCTATAGAGTCTATTATCTTGACAAAGCCGTTTAAATCTATCATAAAATAGTTGTCAATGGTTATGCCGAAGGTGTCCTCTATAACGCCCTCCAGATATTTCACCGATTCGTGAGAAGCATCGCTATGAGACATAGAACGTGAGTTCTTCATATATGCAAAAGCATATATAGCGTTAATTCTCTTGCTCTGATTTACGTTTATGGGGTCTTCCACGTAGGTATCACGTGGAATTTGCAAAACGTTTATTTCCTGTGTCGACGCATTGAAATTAACCACCATAATAACGTCGGTATTTGAGCCTACTCTGTCCTTGCCAACAACGAGAACGTTGTATGAATTCTTGTCTCTTTCGATTCCTGCGCTTCCCTTGAGGTTTCCGTTTGCATAGAAATCTTCAAGAGTATATATGGTTCCGAAATTCGGCTCTCTGAAATATCTGTACACCGTTTCAAAGCTATAAGCCGACTTCTTACCGAAGGGGTGCATTATATCCGAATTTTCAAAAGGATTTGCACCCATATCTATGGTGGGCGACATAAGCACGAACGCTACACCAAGAACTATAACAAGAGTCAGTAGGATTCCTGCCGCGATGAGAAGCGCTTTTTTCGGCTTCTTCTTTTCGGTGGGCTCCTCTATCGGTATCTTTACTTTTTTTATTTCCACGTCTCTTTTTGCGCGGGTGTGCTTTTTCGGCGTTATATCACGCTTTGCACGACGCTTCTTTTTTTCGTTATCTTTCATTTTTCTCCTTGTAAACCTGCTCCTTTAAGGATTTGAGAGCGTCAAAGGTTTTTGGATGGATAAAACTGTTTTTTTCGGTAAGATATTTTACCGTGTTTTCAAGTATTCTTACAACCGAATTCAAAAGTACGTCATATCTTTCTTTTCTGCTTTCTGCACTGAGAAGCTCGCGGTGAAGTCTTTCTCTTTCGGCGATACAAGCTTTGTGAAGCCTGTTCTTTTCGGTGTAGTCGGAAACGAATATTATCATTTCCGGAACCGTCATTTTTTCGTTTGCCGTTGTGTGGTATTCTATCATTGACGAAATGGCGGCACTTTCAAAAAGCACCTTCTCGGCAAAAGCTGCACCTGTCAGTGCATGGATAGTATCGGGACTTTTCAGGTCGTTTTCCGAAAGGTCGGGCTTGAGCTTTTTGTGCTCCTCAAGGGTAAGATATTTTGTCACGTCGTGAAGAAGTGCCGCTCTCGAAATCTCCTCTGTCAAATTCGGTGCCAGCAGTCCTGCAAGGAAAACCGCTTCCTCCTCGACTCCGAGAGTATGGATAAATCTTGATTCTTTAACTTTTGCTTGAAGGAGTGAGAGAAGCTCCTCTCGCGTTTTTTTCTCTTTATAGAGCTTGTGGCTTTCTATATACTCCGCAACCTTTTCATCTACCATGGAAAGAGCATTTTTTTCTCTCACTTCTGTAGACGAGGCTTCAAACGGGGGAGTGTCGAGTATAATCACACTTGCCCCAAAGTCCTTCTCGTATTTTTCCTTTGTGCTTTCCATTTCCGCATCAGTGACGCTTCGTTTCATGGTGCAAACGGTAACGCTACCCATCAGCTTTTCTGCCTCTTTCCATGAAGGGAGAGTAAAAAACATATCGCTTCCCACGAAAAGATAGAAGTTACCTTGATACTCTTTTTTCAGACTGTCAACTGTCAGATAGGTATAGCTTTTTTCTCCCGTCTTGTCAAAAAGACGTCTTTCTACGTCACTGATAATGACGTTTTCGGTATCCTCGCCAAAAGAAAGACGGCACATCTCGAGTCTGTCCTCGAAGGAGGCAGAAAAGAAAGGGGACTCCTTATGGGGAGAAACAAAGGACGGAATAACCAGAACACAATCAAGCTCCGCCTTTTCATAAAAGGCTTTAAGGGCGTGCTTGTGACCTAAATGAGGCGGATTGAAAGCGCCTCCGAAAAGACCTATCTTCATTATTCCTTATCTCGGCAAAATTATTTTTTTGTTTTTACGGCTTTCGCGGTAAAGTACAAATTTTGTGCCTATTACCTGTACGACCTCGGCGCCCACAGATTCTGCAATCTCGGATGCGGCGAAGTGCGGACCGTCAACAAAGGTTTCAAGTGTCTTTATTTTTATTATTTCACGCTTTTCAAGGGCTGTGTCAACCTGCTTTATAAAGTTTTCATCAATACCGCCCTTGCCAAGCTGAAAAATGGTATCTTCATTTGTAGCAATAGATTTAAGATATGCTCTTTGTTTACTTGTCATAATAACCTCTGGTTAATTGAAAATTGAAAATGAAAAATTGAAAATTACGGATAATTTCCCAAAGTGAAATTTACAATTATTTATGATTTTGCCTGTGGCAAAATTTCCTTAATTCTCAGCTTTCAATTTTCAATTCTCCATTTAATTATATTTTTCATTAAGCACTTTTGCGAGAGCTTCAAAAGCTCTTGCGCGGTGGCTTATTTTATTCTTCTCTTCTCTTGGGAGAATACCGAAGCACTCGTTTGCCTCGTAAGAGAAAAACAGAGGGTCATATCCGAAGCCGCCGTCTCCCTGTATCTCGTGAAGAATTCTGCCCTTTACCTCTCCTCTTGTTACGAAAGAGGTATCTTTGGATATAAAGGCAACTGCCGCAACAAACTGACCGTCACGGTTTTCTTTTCCTTCAAGATTTTTTAAAAGAAGTGCATTATTATCGTTATCATCGGCATCAAAGCCGTCCTTTGACGCATATCTTGCAGAGTAGATACCGGGCGCACCGCCAAGGGCATCAACCTCAAGACCCGAGTCGTCGGCAAAGGAGGGAAGGCCCGATTTTTTAAAGGCTGCCGCCGCCTTTATCATGGCATTTTCCTCGAAGGTTTTTCCGTCTTCGATAATTTCACCCTCAAAGCCGATATCGTCAAGAGTGAGTATTCTGAAATTAAAGGTCAGGTGGCGTGAGAGTATGTCTGCAACCTCTCCTGCTTTGTGCTTGTTTCTTGAAGCAAATACAAATTCTACCATAAAAACCTCTTGAGAGCTTAGATATTTTGGTTAAAACCGAAAATGAAAATTTTCAGGTTTTACCACAAACACTTTTTCATAAAGTAAGTGCGAACAAAGTGTAGTCAAAGAGTAGTTTTTCTAATGTAGAAAGTCGAAAATCGACTTTCTTATTAATTATTCCAAATTTCATTTTCTTCGCATCTCTCTCGGACTGGCGTACCATTGTACGCCGACGCCGTCGAGATATGCGATTTTACCTCAAAATCTCGTCGCTCTTTGGAAGCTTGATATTTTGGTTAAAAACGGAAACGTTTTTTAATGAATATTGAATAGTGAATATTGAATAATTTTGGAAGAAAACCGCTAGCGGTTTGTGCGGTTTCAGCACATCGGTAAGTTGAAAGTTTCAGCACATCGGTAAGTGATGTGTCAGCACATCGGTAAGCCCATGGTATAATAAAGCCGAAAGGCGGTGCTAAAAAATGCCATGGAAGGTAACCGATAAAATGAACG
>JAZNYT010000033.1:0-16724 GCA_045594565.1 Eubacteriales bacterium | reverse complement strand
AAATAATGAAGATTGAAGATCTAAGAATTCAGGTTAATTTGCTAAAGCAAATTTTCAATTAATTGTGAATTTTCCGAAAGGAAAATTGTCCGAAATTATTCAATATTCAATATTCATTATTCATTATATACGCGATTTTACCTCAAAATCTCGTCGCTTTTATAAATGAATAATAAATAATGAAGATTGAAGATCTAAGAATTCAGGTTAATTTGCTAAAGCAAATTTTCAATTAATTGTGAATTTTCCGAAAGGAAAATTGTCCGAAATTATTCAATATTCACTATTCAATCTTCATTAAAAAAGCACCCTTTCGGGTGCATTTTTATTGCAAAGCGTTTTCCAGCCAGGATGCTCCGAAGTCAAGAGCCTCAAAAAGCCCCTTCTTCATACCCTGCTTAAGGCTTCTTTCAACGATGGGCAGATTTTTGTCGGTGCTTTGAATCTGAATAAGGATATCAGAGGGAATCTGTTCTCCGTGTACCTCCTTATAGGTGAGTACCGTGAGAACGAGAACTGCCTTTTCATTCGGGTCACCGTAGCAGATAACGTTATCTTTTTTTACAAGAGGCTTTCCTTTGTAGGTGGAGAAGCCTTCTATAATTTTTTCAGCCATATTTCCTCCAAATTATTTTATGTCAAGATATTTTTTAAGCATTATAGTAAGTACTTCGTCTCGGTCGAGCTTTCTTATAAGACCGCGGGCATTGTTGTGGTTTGTAATATAGGTAGGGTCCTCCGAGATAAAATATCCTACAAGCTGATTTACAGGGTCATAGCCTTTGGCGGAAAGAGCTTCATAGACCTGAGAAAGAGTTTCGTGGATCTCCATTTCGCGCTGGTCTACTACGGGAAACATCATTGTTTTTCCGTTTTCATTTACAGACATTTTGTTTTCTCTCCTTTATTTGAATTAACTCGACCGAATCTATAAGCCGGGTTTTGTCAGGAAGCAAAGCTTCTTGTACGGTCATCTATCTAGGGCAGAGGTCGCCCTCTGTCTCATGCCACCTTCGAGGTCTTATCAGGCGGATATGGAGCTTTCGCTCCGCCTCTTGCGGTGTTGCTCCGGATAGGGTTTACATGGCCGCGACGTCTCCGCCGCGCCGGTGAGCTCTTACCTCGCCTTTCCATCCTTACCGTTAAAGCCTTCGACTTTTAAAACGGCGGTTTCTTTCTGTTGCACTTTCCCTGAAGTCGCCTTCGGCAGGCGTTACCTGTTATCCTTGCCATATGGAGCCCGGACTTTCCTCATGACACACCTTTAGGCTTATGCCACGCAACCGTCCGATTCGGTCATAAAGTATTATACTCCATAAATTTAATTTTGTCAAACATATTGCACAAATCGGATAATAATTGTATAATAATAGAGTATAATTTTTTATTTGTACAAACTTTGTCTACAATTTTTTGATACAATTTATCGGAAAAAGATAAAAAGCAAGGAGAACGATATGATTGAAATAATCGGAGTTACCAAGAAATTTGGCAACAAAACGGCTGTTGACAATCTTACCTTCACCGTAGCAGACGGTGAGATAATGGGCTTCCTCGGTCCTAACGGTGCGGGAAAGAGCACAACGATGAATATTCTTACAGGCTACCTTTCCGCAACATCGGGCAAGGCGATAATTAACGGCATCGACGTTTTCGAGGACCCGAAGGGTGCAA
This sequence comes from Eubacteriales bacterium, assembly GCA_045594565.1. GTDB lineage: Bacteria > Bacillota > Clostridia > Oscillospirales > SIG627 > RGIG6353. The sequence goes on along the minus strand of JAZNYT010000033.1, from coordinate 15,050 downwards.
AGCAGAATATAGGCTTCCTTCCCGAGCAGCCTCCTCTTTATCAGGATATGACGGTTATGGAGTACCTTAAGTTCGTATACGAGCTTCGAGGGGCAACTCTCCCCCGTAAAAAGCATCTTGACGAAATATGCGAGATGACCGGCATCGGAGGAGTTAAAAACCGAGTTATAAAGAACCTTTCAAAGGGTTACCGCCAGAGAGTAGGCATTGCCGAAGCGCTTGTGGGCGACCCCAAGGTGCTTATTTTCGACGAGCCTACAGTCGGTCTTGACCCCAACCAGATAGTTGAAATAAGAACGCTTATAAAAAATCTCGGAAAGAAGCATACCGTCATTCTTTCCACCCATATTCTTTCAGAGGTACAGGCGGTTTGCGACAGAATCCTTATTATAAACAAGGGTAAGATAGTCGCGGACTCACCTACGGAAGATCTTCTTCGTAACACCTCGGGTGTTATGAAGTACAGGGCTAAGCTTGCTACCCGCGACGAAAAGACAGCGCTCCACCTTGTGAGCGCCGTTGACGGCGTACTTAAGGTATGGCTTGAAGACAGTGGCGACGAGGGTATCTCGACGGTTATATTCGAATCCGACCCATCCCTTGACGTCCGCTTTGGTCTTTTCAGACTTCTTGCCGAAAAGAACGTGCCTCTCGTGGGGCTTGAAAACGTCAGTCTCACTCTTGAGGACATTTTCGCAAGACTTACTATGACAGGGGAGGTAAAATAATGTTTGCAATTTATAAAAGAGAGCTCACCTCTTACTTCACGTCCACTCTCGGATACATATTCATGGCAGTTTTTCTTGCACTGTCCGGCGCAATAGTGTGGTTTGCAAACTTCTTCTCGGCAACCACGTCCTTTGCTAACTACTTTTTTATAATGATATTCTTTTTTATCATTCTTATCCCCATTCTCACCATGAGGCTTCTCAGCGAGGAAAGAAGAACAAAGACAGAGCAGCTTCTTCTCACTTCCCCCGTTTCACTTTTCAATATTATATTTGCAAAGTTTATGGCGGCGCTTACTCTTTTTGAAATGACCTTCGCAATTTCTCTTTTGAATCTCGTTCCCGTATCACGATACGGTACCGTAAACAACGCCGAGCTCATCTCCAACTTTATCGGAGTATCCTGCGTTGCAATGGCTCTTATTGCCATCGGACTTTTCATATCCTCCCTCACCGAAAGCCAGTTCATTGCGGCTATCGGCTCAATAGCTGTAATTCTCGCAACGCTTCTTGTGGGAGTATTCTCCTCTTCTATCCCCAATGACTATATCCGTGTATTTATCAAGTGGTTTTCCATTCTTGATAGATTCGTAAACTTCCGTCACGGTATTTTTGACGTTTCTTCTATCGTTTATTACATTTCGCTTTCGGCTATTTTCGTATTCCTTACGGTAAGGGTATACGAGAAACGCCGTTGGTCGTAAGGAGGCAGAGCTATGAAAAAGATAAATTTCGACAAAAAGACTCTTAAATATGGCTCGGCGTCGGTAATACTTGCAGTTTTCTTCATTGCGCTCATTTTCGTTTTAAACCTCGTTGTGACCTCTCTCACCGAGAGATTCAACCTTTTCGTTGACCTTACTGAGGAACAGCTTTATGAGATTTCGGATGCATCCTATGCGCTCCTTGAGGATATGGGTGACGGCGAAATTAAGTTCATTTTCCTCACTCCTCTCGACGAGCTTGACGAAAACGAGTATGCCAAGAGCGTAAAGACTCTTGCCCTCGAATACGAGGCAAAGTACAAGAACATAAAGATAGAGTATATCGATATGCTCAAAAACCCCTCGGCAGTGGCGAAGTACCGCCGCGACTACGACCTTAAGGCAACTACCATTATCGTTGAAAGCGATAAGCGTCACACTGCATTCGATATGTCGGAGTGCTTCGTTTATACGCAGGACCAGAGCGGCGCATACCAATACTACGCCTTCAACGGTGAGTACCGCTTCACCTCCTCTCTTATAAAGGTAACACGTGAGGAGATGCCCCGTGCACTCTTCGTTACAAACCACTCCGAAACAGTACCCGTTCAGCTCAAGGCGCTCCTTGTGGATGCGGGCTTCGTGGTTGAAAATATCGACCTTTCCCAGAACGAGATACCCGAGGACACCAAGCTTGTGGTTATAAACGACCCTAAAAAGGACTTTACAGGTATTGAGAGCGAGGATCAGGGAAAGAGTGAAATAACAAGACTCAGCCGTTACCTTGAAGGCGGCGGAAACGCAATGCTCTTTGTCGGCCCCGATACACCCGAGCTTTCAAACCTCGATGAGCTTTGCGAAAACTGGGGTGTTGGCATCAGACACGGCTATCAGATTATCGACGAGCAGAACTCGGTAGCTTCTATGAACAGCCTTGCTCTTATCACAAGATACGTAAGCGAGGCGGTAGAGGACGAAACCATGGACCTCACCAAGTTCCACAAGCGCTTATCGGGCGCAGATAACCCAATAAAGACGGTGTCCTTCTATACAGTACCCCTTGAAATTCTCCCCGTAACCGACGTTTCACACTCGGTTGGCGCGATTCTTGCAACCTACTACACCGCATCTATTCCCGAAACCGCAAACAAGAACGTATCCGTTCCCGTACTGGTTGCGGCATCGAACAGAGAATTTAACGAGGAGACCACCGAGACCGACGTAAACTATCTTATAGTAGGCGGATCTACCTACCTTGCAGGTGACGTTTTCCTCGGCACCTACCGCAACACCTACGGTAACACCGAAATCATAAAATCCATCGTTTCCGAGATAACCGACGAAACTATGATGCTTGACGTAAACTATAAGGTATATAACGACACAACACTTACCATCGACAACAGGACAAGCCAGAACTGGCTTATCGCTCTTATAGCGGCGCTTCCCACGGTAGTTCTTCTTGCAGCCTTCCTTGTGTTCCTTAAGAGGAGGCATCTGTAATGACTAAATTCAAAAAGCAGATAATTCTGTCGGCAGTTCTTCTGGTTTTTGCAATAGGACTTGCAGCTCTCTATTTTGTGCTTGACAGTGGCGACGAAACTGTAAACCCTGCTCCTGTACTTACCGCTACCCTTGAGGGTGATACCGTTAAGGTAACGGGACTCAACGCGGATAAGAGCTACGTCTATTCTACCGATGCAAAGAGCTGGAAGGATATAGACGACAATAAAGGCTTCTCCTATAAAAGCGGTAAAATGTGCTATATAAAGGAGAAGGGCGACAAGAGCGACGTGGCGGCTATCGGACCCTTCGGCGAGTCTACCAAGAACGGCAGACCGTATATAGTTGAAAAGATAGAAAACGCCGATATGAACTCAATTTTCGTTCACAATACTCTCGACGAGTACACAATGATACATAAAATGAGCGGCGCCTATGCCATAAACGGTCTTGAGGGCTACGACAAGAACGAGGAAATACTGGCACAGCTCAGAGTGAACACTCTCAATATGCTCGCCGTAAGATACGTTGAGGATGCAGATATGAATGCACTTCACGAGTACGGTATAGACCTTGAAAATCCCGAAAACTACTTTGTTGTTACGTATAATGACGAGAAGGACAGCTACAAGATAATTGTAGGAGATAAGACTCCAGACGAGGACGGCTACTATGCGGTGCTGGAGGGTAGAGATGCCCTTTACGTTATTGATATGGGTGTTGAAAGCTCGGTGCTTCTCCCAAGAAGCGGTTACGTTAAACCCACAGTTGTTCATACGGTAAATGAAAACCGCAAGTTTGAGCTTATTGATTTTCAGATGAACAAAAAGGGAAATCTCTTCATCAGGATAGAGAAAGCCACAGGCGACCTTACCTATGGCAATAACTCCTCACACAAGGTAGCCTATCCCGCAAACAATAACGCAACAAGTCTTACAAACTTCGAGCAGCTTCTCAATATGCTGCTGGGTCTTCAGGGCACTTCAACCCTTCTTTACGGAGAGGGAGTCACTCCCGAGGCACTCATAGAATACGGCTTCTTCGATGCTGAGGGTAACGATATATCGGATTACTCCTTCAGCTATAAGTATCCTGCCTTTTCCGAGGAGCTTTATCTTGTAAAGGATGAGGAAATGGGTGACTTTATTGCATATTCCTCAAATAACAACATCGTTGCAAGAATAGCTCCCGAGTCTGTGGCTTTTCTTGACTGGGATATGCTTCTCTGGTTATCTGCCGAAATATTCCTTTTAGATATAGAAGATATCGCAACAGTGAAATACGAGGAAAACGGTAAATCAGCAGAGTTTGCCCTTTCGGGTACAGGGGAGGAGCTTGCAGTTACAGTTAACGGAAAGCCTGCAAGCATTGCCGATTTTAAAGCTCTTTACCGTTCAATTTTTGACGTGATAATTACCTCCTTCTCCGAGGGTAGTGATTACGGCGGAGAAATACTCCGTATGCTTATTACCACAGAAAAGGGAGAGGAGCTTGACTATCGCTTCTATTCTCATTCGGCGCAGTATAGCTACTACACCTTAAACGGCTACGGCGAATTCTACGTTTCAGCCGATAAGGTCAATAATATGAAGGAGACTGCCTTCGGCTTTTTGGAATGATATGAAAATACACGGCTTTCAGAAGCTGACGCTTCTCGACTTCCCCGAAAAAACTGCCGCTACTGTCTTTACGGGCGGTTGCAACTTCCGATGCCCCTTTTGCCATAACGGCGACCTTGTTCTTGCCCCTGCCTCTGTGGGTGAGATTCTCATGGAGGAGGTACTCTCGGTTCTTGATAAGAGGCGCGGATTTCTCGACGGAGTATGCATTACGGGAGGAGAGCCACTCCTTAACGCCGACATCGGTGCCTTTATAAAAAAGATAAAGGAGAGGGGACTCCTTGTAAAGCTTGACACCAACGGAACTCTGCCATTAAGGCTTCAGGAGCTTATTCTGTCGGGACTACTTGACTACGTTGCGATGGATATAAAGAACTCGAAGGAGTCTTATGCCAAAACGGTAGGACTTGAGAAATTCGACGTATCGAGCGTTGAAAAAAGCGTTGAGCTTTTACGAGAGTCGGGGGTAGACCATGAATTTCGTACTACCCTCGTTCGTGAGCTTCACACAGTGGAGGATATGAGAAAAATCGGAGAGTGGCTTCGTGGCTCGGAAAAATACTTCCTCCAAGCCTTTAAGCTTTCGGACAACGTTCTTGACAAAACACTCACAGGCTTTGAAAGGTGTGAGCTTGAAGAAATGCTTCTGGCAGTTAAGGAATACATCCCAAACGCAAAACTTCGAGGAGTATAAGAAAAGCACCCGAAAGGGTGCTTTTTTAATGAAGATTGAATAGTGAATAGTGAATAATTTCGGACAATTTTCCTTTCGGAAAATTCACAATTAATTGAAAATTTGCTTTAGCAAATTAACCTGAATTCTTCGATCTTCAATCTTCATTATTTATTATTCATTTATAAAAGCGACGAGATTTTGAGGAAAAATCGCGTATCTCGAAGGCGTCGCATAAAAACGATGTGCTTGGCAACAAGGTTGTCCTTACGGACAAATTATGGTTGATTTGCTTTGCAAATCTTCCTTAATTATTCAATATTCATTATTCATTATTCAATATTCATTATTCAATTAAAAAGCACCCTCTCGGGTGCTTTTTATTACTCTGTTCTAAGGGCTACCACAGGGTCCTTCTTCGCCGCACTTCTCGACGGAATAATTCCCGAGAAGAGAGTGAGGATAACGCTGATGGAGATGAGGATAAGGGCTACAGGGAGTGGCAGATATGCATTGAGAGTAGTTATACCTGTCAGAGCGTGGATAACGGCGTTAATGGGTATACAAAGGAGATACGTCACCACAACGCCAAGTATACCGGATGCAAGTCCTATGAGAATTGTTTCTGCATTGAACATAACCGATACGTCCTTCTTGGAAGCACCAATTGCACGGAGAATACCTATTTCCTTCGTTCTCTCTTGTACGGATATGAGAGTTATAACTCCTATCATTATAGATGAAACGATAAGGGAGATTGCGACAAAGGCTATAAGCACGTAGGTTATGGTGTTTATAATGGTAGTGATAGAGGACATCATAATACCGATATAGTCGATATATTTGATGGTTTCAAGCTCATCCTTGCCCTCGTTGTACTCTGCGATTATCTCCTCGATGATATCCTTGTTTTCAAAGCTGGATGCATAGAAGTTTATAGTGGAGGGACTGTCAAGGTCGATTACACCGAGTCGTTTAAGATTGTTTTCAAGGGTCGAGGTAGAGAAATCCATAAGGGTATTGAAGTAAGATGCGAAATTCTCGTTTGTAGCGGCGGCGAGAGTAGTGTCAAGCATAAGAGAAAGCTGACCTTCGGGAATGCCGATAAGCTGTTCCCTTACGGTGTCGGCGTATTCTGCTCTTATTTCGCCTGAAATAACCTCCGACATTATACGGTCAAGCTCGGAGTCGGGCATTCCCGCAAGGTACTCCGCCACTTCGTCTCTCGGTATATTCATTTCTGCAACTACCGAGTCAAGCATTGCGTTTTCAATATCCTCTCTCGTCATAACGCCGAGGATTCCTTCAACCTTTGAGTGTATAAAGGCCTCGTCGGGGATGCTCATAATGCGGACGTAAAGCTCGGCTCTTCCTTTTTCGTCGAGCTTCGATACGTAAGAGAGGAAGGATTCCTTCTTCTTTTCATCGGAGGAGGTGTCAGCAGTTCCGCGGAAGAGCTTACCTGTAAAGATGTCCTTGTTGGGGCTTTCCTCCTGTGCCGTTACTGCAGGCGAGCCTTTAGTTTTTTCTATAACGTGCTTTGTGAGAAGAGAGGTATAAGCGATAGTTCCTGTGAGCATATGTGATTCACTTGTCTCGGAGGGCCTTATGATACCCGTCACCTTAAGGGGAATGGCGTTGGAATAAAGGAGTCTGAGACCGGTGTCACTGTCGCGGAGGTCGGTGTAAAGTCCTGTCTTTTCATCGAGAGCATAGCACTGGGAGGGGAGCACTACTCGGTATTCCTTGGAGCATATCTCTCGGTAAGTCCAGCGTGAATCGTTTCTTTCAAGCTCCGATTTTGCGGAAGCGGCGGTGATAATGCTTCCTACCTGCTCCTCGGTAGTAAGACCGAGAGCGTAAAGAGTTATATCGTCAAGCTCGTGGTTTTTGTCAACCACAAGAAGAACTTCGTTATAATCGTTAGGCCAAGCACCGTAAATTAGGTCGTACTGCTCGGAGATGAGAGGATTTATAATTTCACCGTTCTTGCCGGGGAGCATTTCCTGCCAGAGCTTGATACCGCCTGACATAGGAGAGAACATACTCATCATAGAGCCGCTCGCCTCCATCTCTTCGTTTGCCGAAATCATAGAGGAGAAGTCTACCTTCATATATTTTAGAGCAAGCTCCTGCAAAAGACTTTGTGTATCCGAATATATCACCTTTCCGTCGGCACTTTCGGTATAGACGGGAAGGGTAATATTATAGCCGTACTGTATACCGCTGAGGGCGGGGGCAAGTCTTCCCTCGGGGTCGCTCTTCTCCTTTTCTATGAACTCCTTGAAGGCGCGAAGGTCGTTTTTGGAGGTCTCCACGTTGTTCATAGACTCGATTATGTTATAAAGGGCAGGCTTTACGTATACGGCGTCAAGCTCGTGTTCGACTTCTGACCCCGAAATTCCCATAAAGGTCTGCATAAGAGTGGAGAGGTCTACTACCTCCTCCTCGACGGTCAGAGGATAGGACGAAAGAGCATCCTCCTGTACCTCGTCGATATAGGTGGTAAAGCCTTCGGAAAGGGCATAAATAAGCGCAATTCCTATGATACCGATAGAGCCTGCAAAGGCAGTGAGGAGAGTTCGTGCCTTTTTGGTGAAAAGGTTTTTGAGCGAAAGAGAGAAGGAGGTCTTGAGAGTCATAGTGGGCTTCTTGGAGTTCTCCTCGGCCCTCACCTCTGTTACATCCTCGTTACAGGGCATCGAATCACCCGTAATCCTGCCGTCAAGCATATTTATAATTCTTGTAGAATATCGCTCGGCAAGGTCGGGGTTGTGTGTAACCATAATAACGAGGCGGTCCTTTGATATCTCTTTAAGTATCTCCATAACCTGTACGCTTGTTTCGGTATCAAGCGCACCCGTAGGCTCGTCGGCAAGTATGATGTCGGGATTATTTACAAGAGCACGAGCAATGGCAACTCTCTGCATCTGACCGCCCGACATCTCGGCAGGTCTCTTGTATATCTGCTCCGAAAGACCTACTCTGTCAAGCACCTCAAGGGCACGGCGACGACGCTCTGCCCTGGATACTCCCGACAGGGTGAGTGCAAGCTCAACGTTTTGCAAAACGCTCTGGTGAGGAATAAGGTTATAGCTTTGGAAAACGAAGCCGATGGAGTGATTTCGGTAGGTGTCCCAGTCGCGGTCGTCAAAATTCTTGGTGGACTTTCCGTTTATGATAAGGTCGCCCTCGGTAAAGCGGTCAAGTCCTCCGATAATATTCAGCATTGTAGTCTTACCACAGCCCGACGGACCGAGAATGGATACGAATTCGCTCTTCCTGAAAACAAGGTCGATACCGCGAAGCGCTTCTACCTTGCCCGTTCCTGCAGGGTAATCCTTTTTTATTCCTATAAGCTTAAGCATTTTATTTCCTCTTTCTCTTAGTTCTTTTACTGTATTATACTATATTTTACCTGTCAAAATATGAAAAATTTTTTAATTTTTAAAGAAAAAGGAGTTTATTTTTTTTGCTTTGCAAATATACCCATAACCCCTGCACTCACAAGGAGGACTCCGAAGATGACTGACAGAGCTTTTCCGTGAAGCACGCTCGCAAGACCTGCCCCGAGAAAGGTGCCCACAATACCCGTCGCAGAGAAGAGAAACACCGCCGAAAAGGATATTCTTTTTTTCAGAGTATTCACTATCGCCGCCGCAAGGGAGGCGGCAATAAAGAATATGAGGTTAAGCCCCTGTGCCTCTCCCTGTGGCACGTCCTTTAGGAGGGTGAGATAAAGAATGTAAAGTCCTCCAGACCCGACTCCGAGTCCCGTGAGGACGGCAATAATAAAGCTCATCCGAAAATCCTCCCCACGCCACCTACTATTACAAGGGCTGCGAAAAGCTTTTTAAGAAAGCTACCCTTGATTTTCGAAAGGAGGAGACTTCCAACCGCACCGCCGAGAACTGCGGGGAGAAAGGCAGTGCCGAAAAAGTGAGGAAGGAGGTCGGAGGTGAGAGTACCGTTTTTAAGATATAGAAAGAGGCTGACAAGGGAGAGTATCAGCACCGTCATATTTGTGGTTGCAAAGGTTTTATCGGCAGGAAAGGCAAGTCGGGTGAGAAGAAATACAAGAAGCACACCGCCTCCCGTCCCTGCAAGTCCGTTTATAAAGCCTGCAAAAAAGCCCACGCCAATATAAAGTAAAAGTGTTTTCATAGGCTTATCCTTTCCGAAAAGCCCGTGCTTTATTTACTTTACTAACTTATTTTATTTATTTATTTTATTTATTTAAGTAAACTAAATTTATTTTATTCAAGTAAACTGAATTTATTTTATTAACTTAAGTTTTAATAACTTAAGTAAGCTTACTTAAGTGAATAAACTTAATTCTTATTTAACTCAAATTCTTTAAGTATATCTTACAAAAACTACTTCGAAAATCAAGATAAAAATTGTAAACTTTACGTAAATTCGTAAACACTGGTTTTTAGCACAAGAAACTTATCACCACAATCGTTCAGAGAAAGCGTTAAATAAAACTATCTGACTTTAATGAAAAAGTGCAAAAACATTGATTTAATATACAATATATGGTATAATGAATTTAATTGTAAAGCAATCAAATTCAGCGATGTAAATTCGTGACTGAATTTGCGATATGCCTTGCGGTGCGATATATTACTTCGTAATGCGATATACTCTCTAGAGCATAAATGCTCCAGAGCATAAATGTCCCTTCGGGACGAGAATAAGGAGAGAAAAAAAGATGACGTATCTTGAAAAAGCCATAAATGACGGATATGCATACTTAACGGGAGAAGACAGCAGAGCAAAAATAACGTATCTCACGTCAAATAATCACGTTGAAAGCTTTAATAACCCTGAAGAAAAGGTTAGGGCTGAATTATGGGCAGAGCTTATATACAGATACGAATATCCTGTGAACCGTATAAAAATTGCAGTTCCCGTACTTAATGACACAGCCGATATAGTGATATTTTCAGACGATGACTGCCGTCGTCCGTATGCAGTTGCAGAATGCAGATGCGACGGAATAACAGACGCTGAATTTTCACAGGCAGTTGAGCGAGGTGTGGAAAATGCAGTATGGTCGAAAATTCGAGCTGAATACGTAGTTATAGTTGCAGGTGCAACAAGGTGTGTTCTTGACGTGTCGGGAAAATTCGATAGTAAAGAACGTGAGCAGAACGCTGTCGCCGATTTGCCCAAGGCGTACGGAAACCCTCAGGAGTTTCGCTTCCACAAGGGCGGAGTAAACGAAAAGGGAGAAGCCGTATCGGATATATCCCCTGTAGCAAGGGAAGACTTGATAAGTGCTATTAAAAAATGCCACCAAACACTTTGGGGAGGAGGCCGTCTCTCTCCGCCGTCAGCCTTTGGAGAGCTTTGTAAGCTTATCTTTGTAAAAATAAGCGACGAACAAAAACCACGTCCTGACGGAGAACCGTATGAATTTCAAATAAAGACACACGAACCGTCAGCCACTCTTGCCGCACGTATAAACGCACTGTACGACGAGCAGAAGAAAAAAGACCCCGAGGTTTTTACGGAGTCTATAAAAATAGACAGCAGAGTACTCAGAACGGTAGTTTCTCACCTTGAAGCTATTAACCTCAACCAGACGGACTTGGACGTAAAGGGAGTAGCCTTTGAGCAATTTATGGACGGCTTCTTTAAGGGAGATTTCGGACAGTATTTCACACCCCGTCCTATCATTGAGTTTTGCGTTCGTATGATGAAGCCCGAAGAGGACTCCGACGTGCTTGACCCTGCATGCGGTTCAGGAGGCTTTCTGCTTCATTCACTCGACTATATGAGAAATAAAGCTGAAATATATTACAAAAAGGGTACGGTAGAGTATTTTAATTACTGGCACGATTTTGCAGAAAAACACCTTTTCGGAATTGAAATAAACGACGAAATTGCACGCGTAGCAAAAATGAATATGATAGTGCATGATGACGGACATACGAACGTTATCAGCCACGACGCACTGGACAGCATAGAAAAGATGCATGAGCGTAATGCGGGCTTTGACGAGAACCGTTTCGATTTGATACTTACAAACCCGCCCTTCGGCTCTAAGGTCAGCCTTGAGGAGAAGCCTTATCTTTCCTCCTATGAGCTTGGAAAGGTTACTGATGCAAAGGGCAAGGACAAGCCTCGTAAAAATCAAAGCTCAGAGGTTCTCTTTATTGAACGAATTTATCAGTTCTTAAAATCGGGAACAGGCAAAGCCGCCATTGTTTTACCCGACGGAATTTTGACTAACAGCTCTATGCAATACGTTCGTGATTTTATTCTTAAAAAATTCCAGCTTCTTGCAGTAGTGAGTCTTCCCCAATGTGCATTTGCACATTTCGGTGCAGGAGTAAAGGCATCAATTATATTTCTCCGTAAAAGGAACGCTGACGAAAAGCCCGACGAAAACGAAGCTATCTTTATGGCATCACCCGAGCTTATCGGCTATGACGCTACAGGCAGAAAAACGGACTCTCAGCTTGATGAAATTGTCTTGAAATACGAGGAATTTCAAAAGGACTCAAAGCCTTTTTTCGCATAACCCCCGACGTGCAAGACCTTTGCGTCTTTGCTATCAATCGGGGGGATATTGAAAGCAGAATCGATGTAAAAAATGTATTTTTTAATCTTAACTATATTGTTGCCAAAACAAAGACGGTTTCTTTGGGAGAACTATGCCTTGAAGAACCATGTTATGGAACATCTGCAACAGCAATAAAAAGAACAGACAATACACAACCCAAGTATATCAGAATAACCGATTTTGATGATTTGGGAATTGAAGATAATCATGAATATATGACTGCCGAATCGTATGCAATAAAGCATATACTTAAACCTAATGACGTTTTATTCGCACGTACTGGTGGCACAGTTGGGAAGACATATTTTTATGACGGAAAAATCGACAAGGCTGTGTTTGCAGGATATTGTATTCGGTTTAGTTTTGACGAAAGAAAAGTTGTTCCAAAATTTGTTTATTGGTACACCAAAACGAAAACTTATCAAAAATGGGTAAATGGCATACAACGTCCTTCTGGTCAGCCAAATATCAACAAAGAAGAATTTAAGTCTTTTGAGATTGTACTTCCCAGTATGCAAATTCAACAAAAACTTGTTAAATTTATGGATAAATGCTTTTCTTCTTACAAAGAGAAATTGAAACATTCTAAAGTATTACCTGCACGTCAAAAAGAGAAAACACTTAAGTCTATAGGAGTTTCTTTTGAAGGGTATGTACCTTCGTTGTATAGCTACAGCCGACTTAAAAATATTCAAGAAATAGGCATTTATTGTAATTCTCATAGTGATTACTTAAATTCAGTATTTCATCACTTGATTAAAAATGATTATTATGTAGGAAATCTTGAGAATTTTGTTGAAATCAATCCCACTACAAGCAGAAAAGAATTGTCACATAATTCTGTGGTTTCCTTTGTACCAATGACGGCAGTTGGAGAAAAAAACAATGAGGTAGTTTATGAAGCCAAAAAGTACGAAGAGGTTAAAACAGGATTTACTTGCTTTAAGAAAGGAGACTTGCTTTGGGCAAAGATTACTCCATGTATGCAGAACGGAAAATCCTTTCTAGCTTCGGAAATGCCTACAGATATTGGGTTCGGCTCGACGGAATTTCATATATTAAGGCAAAAGAGTGATCGTATTTATATGCCGTATTTATGGGTTATTCTATCTGACGAGCATATATTAGAAGCTGCACAGGGAATGTTTGGTGGCTCTGCGGGACAACAACGTATTCCTGATACGTTCCTCAAAAAATTTCCGATTGTTTTGCCACCGTTACAAATACAAAAGGAATTGGCAGACAAAGTTTTTGATAAATTTAAACAATCAAAAACACTTCGCCAAGAAGCAGAACAGGAATGGCAAGTTGCAAAAGAACAATTTGAAAAAGCTTTGCTTGGTGAATAAAGTAGTATAAAAAATTAGATTTTTATATTATTATTTTCACAAAACAGATATCCTACACAAAATAAAGCTGTAGGTCTTGAAAAAGCCTCTTGACTAAAAGGCTTTTTCGCGGTACAATAATATGAATAATATTTTATAAAGGATGATGAAAATGAATAATACAGAAAAGACAATGGAGAAAATCGTTTCCCTTTGTAAGAGCCGTGGCTTTATCTACTCGGGCTCCGAAATTTACGGCGGTCTTGCAAATACATGGGATTACGGTCCTCTCGGCGTTGAATTCAAGAACAACGTTAAAAAGGCTTGGTGGAAGAAATTCGTTCAGGAGTCTAAGTACAACGTAGGTCTTGACTCTGCAATTCTCATGAACCCTCAGACTTGGGTAGCATCCGGTCACGTTGGAGGCTTCTCCGACCCTCTTATGGACTGTAAGGACTGTAAGGCTCGTCATCGTGCAGACAAGCTCATCGAGGACTTCTCGGGCTCACCTGCAGACGGCTGGTCTAACGAAGAGATGATGAACTACATCAAGGAAAACAATATCGCTTGTCCCGAGTGCGGAGGTCACAACTTCACAGATATCCGTAAGTTCAACCTTATGTTCAAGACGTTCCAGGGCGTTACCGAGGATGCAAAGGCTGAGCTTTACCTCAGACCCGAAACGGCACAGGGTATTTTCGTAAACTTCGCAAACATTCAGCGTACCACTCGTAAAAAGGTGCCCTTCGGCGTTGCACAGATTGGTAAATCGTTCCGTAACGAGATTACTCCCGGTAACTTTACCTTCCGTACACGTGAATTTGAACAGATGGAGCTTGAATTCTTCTGTAAGCCCGATACCGATCTTGAGTGGTTTGCTTTCTGGAAGGAATACTGTGCAAACTTCCTTTACAACCTTGGTATGAAGAAGGAAAACTTAAAGCTTCGTGACCATTCTCCCGAAGAGCTTTCCTTCTATTCAAAGGCTACAACCGACTTCGAATACCTCTTCCCCTTCGGATGGGGCGAGCTTTGGGGTATTGCTGACAGAACCGACTATGACCTCACTCAGCATCAGAACCATAGCGGTCAGTCTCTTGAATATTTCGATCCCGAAACAAATGAGAAATACATTCCTTACGTTGTTGAGCCTTCTCTCGGTGCAGACCGTGTAGCTCTTGCATTCCTTGTAGAAGCTTATGACGAAGAGGTTCTTGGCGAAGGCGACACACGTGTCGTTATGCGCTTCCATCCCGCTCTTGCTCCCTTCAAGGCTGCAGTGCTTCCTCTTTCCAAGAAGCTTTCCGAAAAGGCAACAGAGCTTCACGAGGAGCTTTCCCGTCACTTTATGGTTGACTACGACGAAGCAGGCTCTATCGGTAAGCGTTACCGCCGTGAGGACGAAATCGGTACTCCCTTCTGTATTACCTACGACTTCGACTCCGAAAACGACGGCTGCGTAACAGTACGTGACAGAGATACTATGGAGCAGGTAAGACTTCCTATCAGCGAAGTAGTAAACTACATCAACTCTAAGCTTGTATTCTAAGGGAAGCTTGATATTTTGGTTAAAAACGAAAATGAAAATATTTTCTGTTTTAATATAAATCGAGTTTCAAAAAGATAGTGCGAACAAAACAGATTTAAGTTATAAGCTTTCACAATGTAGAAAGACGAGGAAAAATCCTCGTCTTTCTTTCGTTTAATCCAAATTTCATTTTCTTCGCGTGTTGCTCGGACTGCTGTACAAAGAACAGCGACGCCTTCGCACTCCGCGATTTTACCTCAAAATCTCTGCGCTTTTGAAAAGTTGAATAATGAATATTGAATAATTTCGGAAGAAAACCGCTTGCGGTTTCTCATAATTCTCCATTTTTAGTTTTCAATTATGATATCATGACATCATGATCATGATATCATG
>JAZNYT010000032.1:0-9958 GCA_045594565.1 Eubacteriales bacterium | reverse complement strand
GCTGACGAGGACGGAAACGTTGCTCCTATCAGCTGGTATCGTTCTCTCGGCGGTCACTTTATGACCGAGTTCTATATGAGCTTCCGCGAGGATCTTCGTCCCCCTCTCAAGCAGATGCACTACTATACAAACGAGAATATCAACTGCTATTCAGATATGATTGCCGAGGAAGGTAACGGAGGCGCAGACCTTATCGTTTCCGCAACAGGATGGATCGGTCACACTGCATTCATCGACCCCCACACAAAGAAATTCAAGGCTGACAACCTTGAGGACTTCCTCAAGATAAAGGCAGGCTTCGTTGATAACCACCGCCTTACTATTCAGCAGAACACAGGTTCAAACTCACTCTGGCACACTCCCAGATACTCCGTATCTATCGGTCCTTGGGACGTTATCAATGCTCGTGAGCACCTTGAGCGTCACGACCTTCAGAGCACAGGCGGCTACGCTTCTTGGGAAAGAATGATATCCCGTTTACAGCTCTACGGACCTGTATGTATCGAAGTTCCCGCTTCTATCTATCAGCTCACAAAGGGTACTATCTACGTAAGCGAGGATATGGCAAGACCTATCGAGGCAATGGACCTTTTAGCACTTTAATAATAAACGTTTTCGAGAGGGAGCTTTCAAAAGAAGCTCCCTCTCAAGCTTTTCCAAAAGTGATATCATGATATCATGATATCATAAATACTTCATTTTTAAAAAATCGCCCAAATTTACGTTTATATCTTGAAAAAAACGCCTAAATGTGGTAAAATGTAAGTTACTATCATAGAAGGAGTGATTTCGATGAAACACTTTGATATAAAAACGCAAATATATTTCGGTGAGAACTCTCTTGACAGACTCTCCGAAATACCTTATAAAAAAGCACTTGTTATATCCGACCCTTACGTCGTAAAAAGCGGAATGGTACATCACGTAACCTCACGTCTTCAGCAAGCGGGAATCGAATGGCAGATATTCGACGAGGTTATTCCCGACCCGCCTATCGAAAAGATTTCCGTTGGTGTAAAGGCGCTTCTTGAATCGGGAGCCGACGTTATTATCACTATCGGAGGCGGCTCGGCTATCGACTCTGCGAAGGCGATAAGAGAGGTGGCATCCAAGATAGACGACTCCTACTCACGCCCCGCCCTTATTGCGATTCCTACAACAAGCGGTACCGGAAGCGAGGTTACCTCATTCTCGGTTATAACGGATGCAAAGACTCAGAAAAAGATACCTCTTGCCGATGATTCTCTTCTTCCCGACGAGGCGATTCTCGATGCAGAGCTTGTAAAGACCGTTCCTCCAAGCATTACGGCGGATACCGGAATGGACGTATTCACTCACGCGCTTGAATCCTACGTCAGCACAAACAACAATGAGTTTTCAGCGGCGCTTGCGGAAAAAGCCATTGAAATCACAGGCTCCTTCCTTCTTCGCTCCTACCTCGATAACAACGACACCCACGCCCGTCAGAAGATGCACGTCGCATCCTGCCTTGCAGGACTTGCCTTCAACACCGCATCCCTCGGACTCAATCACGGTATGGCGCATCAGCTCGGCGCACATCTCCACATTCCCCACGGTCGTGCAAATGCGCTTCTTCTCCCACACATAATCGAGTATAACAGCGAAATAGACAAATACTCACGTCTCAAGACCGACTACCCCAAGCACGTGCGCAAATACGCCACCGTTGCAAGAACGCTCGGACTACAGAATTTCAACATAGTAACCACCATCCGTGCCCTTTCGAACTGGTGTCAGTTTATGATGAAGGAAATGGATATGCCCCTTTCCATCTCCGAAATGGGTGTATGCACCAAGGATGAATACTATGCGCTCATCCCTACAATGGCAGAAGCCGCACTTTCAGATGCCTGTACAAAAACAAACCCCAGAATCCCCACCGTCAAGGACGTGGAAATGATTTATATGCAGCTTTGGTAAAAGCAAAGGACAGAGAATTCTCTGTCCTTTTTTTGTGTTATTTGAACTGTGAATTATAGAGTGAACAATAAAATCCTCCCTGGTTTATAAGCTCGTCGTGATTTCCTTTTTCGATAACACTGCCGTCCTTGACTACAAGGATAGTGTCGGCGTTCTGAATGGTGGAAAGTCTGTGAGCAATGATAAAGCAGGTTTTGTTTTCCATAAGACTCGTCATTGCATTCTGTATCTGTATCTCGGTACGGGAGTCAACGTTTGAGGTCGCCTCATCGAGAATGAGAATTGGTGCTTTTGAAAGAAATGCTCTGGCTATGGTTATCAGCTGCTTCTGACCCTTCGAAATATTCACGCCGTCGTCCGATAAAACCGTGTGGTATCCGTCGGGAAGACTTCTTATGTAGGAATCTATTTTAGCGGATTTTGCCGCCTCAACTACCTCCTCAAAGGTAGCGTCCTCTCTGCCGTATACGATGTTATCATAAATAGTACCGCAGAAGAGCCAGGTGTCCTGAAGCACCATATTAAAGGCAAGTCGCAGGTCGGAGCGCTTTATCTTAAGGCTCGGTATTCCGTCTATCAGTATCTCTCCGCTCTGATGGTCGTAAAAGCGCATAAGAAGATTTATAACCGTCGTTTTGCCGGCACCTGTGGGTCCGACTATTGCAACAGTCTGTCCCTTTTCAGCTTTTGCCGACACGTTTTTCAGTATCACCTTATCCTCAGTGTAGCCGAAGGTCACATCTCTTATGTCAACGTCTCCCTTCGCTTCTTTCATCTCAACCGCATCGTCTGCATCCGCCTTTTCAGGCTCCTCGTCAAGAATGGTGAAGACGCGCTCTGCCGCCGAGAACGCCGACTGGATTTCGTGAAGTATATTTGAAAACTCGTTGATAGGACCCGCGAACTTTCTGGAATACTGTACGAACTGCGCAACGCCTCCAAGTGTAATAAAGAATATCGAGGCTTCAGCAAATATTCCGTTTTGCGAATACATATAAAGTATTCCACCGAGTATTGCTACAAGTGTGAGAGAAATATTATTGATGAGGTTTATAGTGGGAAAAAGAAGTGCCGCATTATATTCAGCCTTGTAAAAAGCATCCATTGCTTCGCCGTTTATATTGTTGAAGCGAGAGGATATGACATCCTCCCTGCCATAAGCCGAAATGGTACGCGCTCCCGTGAGCATCTCCTCCGCGAATCCGTTAAGCTCTCCGTATTTCTTCGCCCTCTTGCTGAAAAGGGGTCGAACCTTTCTTGAACGGTAGCGTGTAAACAGAAGGGAAACGGGAACAGTAAGAGCAAAAATAAGTATCATAGGCTTTGATATCCGCCACATAAACAAAAGTGAGCCTACAACCGTATAAACACTTGTGAGTATCTGCACAAGGTCGTGGGAAAGAGTGCTGTTTATAGTGTCAATGTCATAGGATAGATGGCTTATTATGTCACCTGTGGCGTGAGTATCGAAGTAGTTTGCAGGAAGAGTAGTCAGCTTTTCGAAGACCTGCTTTCTCATCTTGTATATGATCTTCTGGCTTAAATTTATCATAACCACCGAAAGCACGTAGGAAAGAAGCGCAGATATAACGTAGCATCCCAGCATATGCAGAACGTTATCGAAGACTACAGGAAAATCCACTCCTCCCTCAAGCTCAATGGCATCTATCGCACCGCCCGAATACTTGGGACCGAGGAGAGATAACTGATTAGAGCCGAGAGTTAAGAGAATCGCCGTTAAAAAGAGAGGCCATTGCTCCAAAACGTATTTGCTGAGTCTTCGGAAGATGCCCTTTTTGTTTTTCTTATTATTCAAGGAAAGCACCTCCCATCTGCGAGTCGCTTATTTCTTTATATTCCCTGCAGCTTTCCATAAGCTCCTCGTGCTTTCCTGCACCGATTATCCTGCCCTCGTCAATAACCAGAATGAGGTCGCAGCTTTTAACAGAGCTTACTCTTTGGGCAACGGTTATAATGGTAGAATCGGGAAGCGACTTTGAAAGAGCCGCTCTGAGATTTGCATCCGTCTTATAGTCAAGAGCCGATGAGGAATCGTCGAGAACGAGTATTTCGGGCTTCCCCGCTATTGCGCGGGAGATAAGAACACGCTGTCTCTGACCGCCCGATAAGTTTGTACCTCCCGTTGAAACGCTATGGGCAAAGCCTTTTGAGAAGGATGTTATAAAATCGTATGCCTGCGCGGCTTTCGTTGCCCATTCGATATCCTCAAAGGATATATCACGTCCGAAGCGTATATTTTCTTCTATAGTGTCGGCATAAAGAAAATCGTTCTGGAATACAACGCCGAACATATGGTTAAGCTCCTCCTTTTCATAGGAGCGAACGTCACGCCCGTTTATACGAACGATACCCTCGTTAGCATCGTAGAAGCGCATAAGAAGGCGGAGAATAGTTGACTTTCCGCTTCCTGTAGCGCCGATAATACCAAGAGTCTCACCTCTTTTAAGCGCAAACGATATGTCCGTCAGATTATTGCTTTTACCAAGATAGGAGAATGACACCTTTTCAAAGGAGATATGCAAGTCTTTATCCCCTTTTCCGTCATCCGTAATAGTCTTCAGCTCATTTTCCTCCTCCATTACCGAGGATATGCGCTTAGCCGATGCGGCGCACTTGGTAAACATAACGAACATTCTCGAAAGAGACATCATCGCCATGGATATGAGAGTAAAATACTGCATAAATGCAATTGCAGTTGTGGCGGATGATTTACCTGTTGAAACGAAGAAGGCACACACCGCAATAACAGAAACGATACCTATATTCATAAGCAGAGTCATTATGGGATTTACAACACCCATTATAATACCTGCTCTGGTCTCTTTTTTCTTAAGATTCAAATTCGCTCTGTCATAGCGCGCATTTTCATAGTCCACCTTGGAAAGCGCCTTGATGACTCTTATTCCCTGCGCATCCTCTCTCACAACTCTCACCATCGAGTCCACCGCCTGCTGTACCTTGGAGTAAAGGGGAACACCCAAACGTGAAATACCGTAAACTACCGCAAAGATGATAGGAAGCATAACTATCATAACAAGCGCTAAATTTCTGTCCATCAAAAGAGTTATAACGCTTCCTCCGATAAGAAGAATGGGAGCGCGTATACCCATTCTCTGCATCATACCAACAAAGTTCTGCACGTTATAGGTATCAGAGGTTATTCTCGCCTCAAGAGAGGGTATTGTAAAACGGTCGATGCTTCTTGGGGAAAGAGAAAGGGTTTTTGAAAAAAGCTTCTTCCTCATCTGTTCCGAAAAGAGCCGTGTGGTCTTTGCCGCCATTCTGTTGGCAATAATATTGCCGAGACTGGCAACAACGGCGCAAAGTGCCATAAGAACGCCGTAAAATAATATGCTTTGTATATTGTTTGTTTCTATTACGTTTTCAAGTATGTAGCTTAACAGAAACGGTATTATGAGCTCGGAAACAGTGCCCACCGTCTTTATGGCTGTACCTGCCATAATCCTCGCAAGTAAAGGCTTTAAATACGAAAGAACCCACTTCATTTGTCTGCCTCTTGCTTTTCTGTAATTTCTCTTGCCTTTGCTTCCATTCTCTTCAGCACAGAATCAAATATTTCAAGCTCATTATCGGGTATCCCCTCAGAGAGCATCTGCATCCACTCGCTTGATGCCGCCTTGATTTCAGGGAGCACCGAAAATGCCTTTTCTGTGGGATATACCGAAAACTGTCTCTTATCCAAAGGAAGCGCCTCTCTTGACAGATATCCTCTTTCTTCAAGATAGCTTACGTTTCTTGCAACGGTGCTCTTGTTTACACAAAGTTCTTTTGCAATATCCTCCTGTGACCGCCCCGGCTCACGGCAAATGGCTAGAATAAAGGCGTAATGTCCACTTTGCAGATCGTCCGCCGAAACTCTGCCCCCTCTGTATATTGCTTGCGAACGGCTTATGTTGTTGAGCATTTTCATAAATCTCGACATACTGTACCTCACAAAATAGTTGCAATCGCAACAGTTTCTTATGCAACTATTATAATTGAAATTACCCCTTCTGTCAACGCTAAAATAAAAACCTCCTCAAAAAAGCCATCAGTAAGTATTGATAACGGAAGGAAACTGTGGTATAATGCTTTTAATTATTACGTTACGGAGTGCTTGCAGGCGTAGGAATAGGCACCGCCTCCAACAAGGTGCTTGAAATGGCGGGCGGATATACTGCGACCTTCGTGATGCTTCTTGCATTAACCTTCGTTGCCCTTGTACTGAATATATTCATCCGCAAGCCATAATAAAAAAACAAGGAGTAAAAACTATGTACCTTCACGAAAGCATAGACGTTGATATCAAGGATATAGGCGCAGACCTCGGCAGAGGCTGCAGAATAAAGTATAGGAGAGACGTTGACAGAAGCACCTTCGACAGCTTTGCAAACGGACTTAAAGAAAGTGGCGCTTATAACGTCATCTCCGACAGAGAAATCGGCGATAACCGCTACGTCACGTTGTCGAACAGTCACGGTATGCTTCACCTTTATTATATTGCCTTTGACAGAACCGTTCGCATCATTTCAGACACTCTTGAATTTAACACTCTCCCCGTATATGAGGAAAATGAATTTGAAAAAATAGGCGATTGTGAGCTTTGTGTTATGTCGCTGGACTTTTCTCACCGTCACCTTGCTGACGGAAACGGTCTCTCTTACGTTGTAATCCTTCCCGACGGAAGATATTTTATCCTTGATGGCGGCTATCCTCACGATGCCGTAAGGCTCAAGAAATTTCTCGTTGATAACAATAAGCGTCCTGATGGGAAAGTAGTTATTGCGGCGTGGGCTTTTACCCATTCTCACCCTGACCACGTTGGTTGCTTTGAAAATTTTGCCGAAAACTATGCCGATGACGTCGAGCTTCAATACGTTATCGCAAACCCCATACCACAGACCGAATTTCTTCGCGGTATCCCCTATCATAGCTATCTTGCAGAAAAAATGCCCCTTGACGTTGAAAAATTTCTCGGAGATACCAAATTTATAAAGCCTCACACAGGACAAATAATGAAGCTTGCATCGGTTGAGTTCGAAGTAATGTATACAGGCGAGGACTTTTACCCCAGAATGCACGGTCATATGAATAATACCACCGTTGCTCTCCGTATGAAAACGGCAGAGACAAGCGTTCTCTTTATGGGGGATTGCGAGCTTGATGCTTCCAACACACTTTGCGACAGAGTGGGCGATGCCCTGAAGAGCGACTTTATACAGGTAAATCATCACGGCTACAGCGGTGCCACCGTTGAGCTTTATAACAAGGTTAAGCCAAGCTACGCTATGTTCACAACCTCAAACCTCGCCTTCACTATCCGTACCTGCGGCGTCAAATACGAGTGGATAGGAAACGCTGTCGAAAGCAATAAATATATTTTCGACACCCTTGGACGTGAAAACATCTTCACCGCCGACGGACCTGTGGAAATTATTCGTTTACCCTTGACAGATAAAGAAAAAGATATAAGATATTATAACTTCGAATAAAAATGTCCCGTAATACCACACGGTATTACGGGACTTTTTATTTCCTGTTCTGTTTTAGAAGGGAAGCTCTTTTCCTTGCTTTTTCCATTCAACGAACTCTGCCGTTGCACAGAAGATAACGTCGCCTGATGAGTTGATTGCAGTTTCGAGTGAATCCTGCACAACACCGATTATAAAGCCAACGGCAACAACCTGCATTGCGATATCCTGTCCAACGCCCAAAAGCGAACAAGCCATGGGAATGAGGAGTAGCGAGCCTCCGGCAACGCCCGATGCACCGCAAGCGCCAAGGGTAGCAACAAAGCTCAAAAGGATGGCAATAACGATGTTTACGCTGATTCCCTGGGAGAATGCAGCCGCAAGAGACATTACCGTAATGGTTATAGCGGCTCCATCCATATTTATTGTAGCACCGAGAGGAATAGATACGCTGTAATGTTCCTTATCAAGACCGAGCTTTTCGCAAAGGCTCATATTGACGGGAATATTTGCCGCCGAGCTTCTTGTGAAGAAGGCGGTGATTCCCGATTCTTTAAAGCATCTGAATACCAAGGGGTAGGGATTCTTTTTAAGTGACAGAGCAACAATGAGAGGGTCTACCACGAAGGCTACGACGAGCATACTTCCCACCAGTACGGCAAGAAGCTTACCATAGTCTGTAAATATGTATATTCCGTATTCGCTTACCGAAGAATAAACAAGTCCCATAATTCCGAAGGGGGCAAGCTGAATTACCCATGCAACAGCCTTTGAAACGGCATTTGAAATGTCTGTCAGAACTTCCTTTGTTTTATCCCCTGCGCCAACTCGAAGCGCAAGACCGAATATCACAGCCCAGGTAAGTATTCCAACGTAGTTCGCATTCATAAGCGAGCTTACGGGGTTCATTGTCATATTCGAAAGAAGAACACGGAACACCTCACCGAGTCCCTCGGGAGCAGCCTGCTCTGCCGCCTTGTCAAGAGGAATGGTGGGAGTGAAAATATAACTTGCCGCAACCGCAACCACCGCCGCAAGGAAGGTGCTGAGAAGATAATAGAATATAACTCTGCCGAATCTCTTACCGATTCCCTGACCTGCACTTGCAAGAGATGCGATTACAAGCACGAAAACGAGAACGGGAGCCACAGCCTTGAGTGCTCCGACAAATATATCACCGAATATTGTTATAAATTCTGCCTGAGGCACCCACATACCCAGACATACGCCGATAATAAGACCTATGAGGATTCTTACAATCAATGGCGTCTTAACGTAAAAGCCAAAAACGTTTTTCATTTTGTTTCTCCTTATATAATTTTAAGCTATTATATCATAAAAACCAAAGCGTTTCAAGTTTATTTTCACAAAATCATTTATCCGAAGCATCTAATCTGCTTTGCAAATTTATAGACAAAGAAAAAGACTTCTCAAAAAAGAAAAAATCAATATTCTGAACGTTGAATAACCTTCATCCGCTGAGCACAAAAAACACCCCCAAGGCAACAACGCGTTGCTTGAAACTTTCGCTAAAAATTGCTATAATAAAAACAAAGTAATCAAAGGCGGTGATCGTATGGAAACAAAGGATATTATACTTGAACTCAGAACAAAACACGGACTCTCACAGGAGGAACTTGCCGAAAAGGTGTTTGTCACCCGTCAGGCAGTCAGCCGTTGGGAGAATGGCGAAACGGTACCCAACACCGAAACGTTGAAGCTTCTCTCAAAGCTTTTTGATGTATCCATCAACACACTTCTCGGCTCTCCGAGAGAGCTGATTTGCCAATGCTGCGGTATGCCGCTGGAGGACAGCAGCATCAGCAAGGAAAAGGACGGATTTTTCAACGAAGACTACTGCAAATGGTGCTATGCCGACGGCGAGTATATGTATCACGATATGGATGATCTTATTGAGGTATGTGTCACGAATATGGCAAGCGAAGCCTTCCCCTCGGAGCAGGCTCGTGCCTATCTGAAAGAATTGCTCCCCAAACTTGACTATTGGAAGAATTATAAAAATCTTGACGACGGCGGAAAGTTTGAGAAGTTTAAGGCGGGGCTTATCGACGAGATCAACGCCCTCGGTATCGAAGGAATGCCGAAGATCGAAAAGCTCAACGCGCTTGTGGGCGGTTATGTCAACCTTGAATACCGCCTCCCAAACGGAAGAACCGTCAAATTCCTTGACGATAACGCAACCTATCTGGGAAATCAGCTTGAATGCGAATTCGGTGGTGACCGTTGCTTCGGCGTAGTCGCTAATATGGATTTTATTCTCATTTGCACCTACGAAGAAAACGGCGAAAATCCCGAGCTTGTGATTTATAAAAAAAGATAAAAATTGCCGCTGAGATGGATTCCTCCACCTCAGCGACTTTTACGTTTATCGGATCACCGAAGAATGACTATAGATATAGAATTCCTCTTGGCTCGGCATCCACTTCTTTTCCTTGGGCGCAAAGGTCGCATCAAATGCTTCGACAGAGGCGATATCCTCACAGCAATCGGCGGCAGTGGAGGGG
>JAZNYT010000031.1:0-1813 GCA_045594565.1 Eubacteriales bacterium | reverse complement strand
TCCAACATTCCCTATCTTTCAAAATTCTGTTTTGCGGTATGTGACGAACAGTTCCCCGAAAACGCAAAGGCGGCAGGTCAGAGCTTTATCGTGGGCGGCTCCAATTACGGTCAGGGCTCATCCCGCGAGCACGCGGCACTGGTTCCGCTTTATCTCGGAGTGCGTGCGGTGATTGCAAAATCCTTTGCACGAATCCATGCTGCAAACCTCATCAATGCGGGCATTATGCCTCTGACATTTGAAAATCCCGAAGATTACGATGCTCTTGCACAGGGAGACGAACTTTGCATGGAAGATATCTTCAGCGGTATGGACAGCGGAAAGATAACCCTTGTAAACAAAACAAAAAATATATCCGTAAAGCTTGACTGCTCATTCACCGACCGTCAGAAAGCAATTCTTAAAGCAGGCGGTCTGCTGGGCTTCACAAAGGGCGAATAATCACAGTAAAGGAGAAAAGTAAAATGGCTAAAATACAAATGAAAACGCCGCTTGTCGAAATGGACGGCGACGAAATGACAAGAATACTCTGGAAAATGATAAAGGACGAGCTTTTGCTCCCCTTTGTTGACCTTAAAACAGAGTACTACGACCTGGGACTTCCCGAAAGAGAAAAGACAAAGGACAAGGTTACCTTTGATTCCGCCTACGCCACACAAAAATACGGCGTTGCAGTAAAATGTGCAACAATTACCCCCAACAAGCAGAGAGTTGAGGAATACAACCTCACCGAAATGTGGAAGAGTCCCAACGGTACTATCCGTGCGATTCTCGACGGTACTGTTTTCCGTTCTCCCATCATCATTGATTCCATAAAGCCTGTTGTTAAGAACTGGAAGAAGCCTATCACTATTGCACGTCATGCTTACGGCGACGTTTATAAGGCGTCCGAGATGAGAGTTGAAAATCTCGGCAAGGCTGAGCTTGTATTCACCGACAAGGATGGCAAGGAAACAAGAGAGACCATCTATGACTTCGAGTGTCCCGGTGTACTTCAGGGTCAGTACAACAAGGATACCTCTATTATTTCCTTTGCACACTCCTGCTTCAAATATGCAATAGATACAAAGCAGTCACTTTGGTTCTCCACAAAGGACACTATCTCAAAGAAATACGATCAGACATTCAAGCTTATATTCCAGGATATTTACGAAAAAGAATATAAGGCCAAATTCGAGGAGCTTGGCATTGAGTACTTCTACACCCTTATTGACGACGCGGTTGCACGTGTCATAAGAAGTGAGGGCGGTTACATCTGGGCTTGTAAGAACTATGACGGCGACGTTATGAGCGACATGGTTTCCACCGCGTTCGGTTCACTTGCTATGATGACCTCCGTTCTCGTATCTCCCGACGGAAAGTATGAATACGAGGCGGCACATGGTACCGTTACCCGTCACTACTATAAGTATCTCAAGGGTGAGGAAACCTCCACAAACCCCATGGCAACCATTTTTGCATGGTCGGGTGCTCTCCGCAAGAGAGGTGAGCTTGACGGTCTTGACGCTCTTGTTAAGTTCGCAAATACTCTTGAGGGCGCTTGCATCAAGACTCTTGACGACGGTATTATGACAAAAGACCTTGTGGGACTTGTTGAAGATGGCTTTGAGGCAAAAGCTGTAAATTCACTTGACTTCATCAAGGCTATAAGAGAAAGACTTGAAAAAACACTTGCATAAATTTTCACAAACAGAGGACACTTTAAAGTTGATGTGACCCCAAAAAGTTAGACTTTTAATAGTGTAGTAGTTTTAAGACTGCTACACTATTTTTATGCAGCCAAGGCGTTAAGCCGGTATTGTACCGGACTCAT
>JAZNYT010000030.1:0-16622 GCA_045594565.1 Eubacteriales bacterium | reverse complement strand
AAGGATCGTAGTCGGTTTCAACGTAGGTGAAGCCGTTGATTCTTGCGATGATATAAGCGGCGTCCTTGCCGAGACCGTTAAGGATAACTCGGAGGGGCTCTTTTCTTACCTTGTTAGCGTTCTTTGCGATACCGATAGCGCCTTCAGCTGCAGCGAAGGACTCGTGACCTGCGAGGAAGCAGAAGCACTTAGTTTCTTCTCTGAGGAGCATTGCACCGAGGTTACCGTGGCCGAGACCAACCTTACGGTTAGCGGCAACGGAGCCGGGGATACAGAAAGCCTGAAGACCTACACCGATGAGCTCTGCAGCGTCAGCGGCAGTCTTAACACCACGCTTTATTGCGATAGCTGAGCCGAGGGTATATGCCCAAGCGGCGTTTTCAAATGCGATAGGCTGAATTCCCTTAACTATTGCATCGGGGTCAACACCTTTGTCGAGACAAATCTGACGAGCTTCCTCAAGGTCCTTGATTCCGTACTCTGCCATGCAAGCGGTAATGCCTGCGATTCTTCTTTCTTTACCTTCAAATTTTACTTCGTTAGACATTATTGTTATCCCCCTTTCTTATTCGTGTCTGGGATCGATATATTTAGCAGCGCCGTCATATCGACCGTAAGTTTTGATATTTGACTCGTATGCTTCCTTGGGGTCCTTGCCTGCCTTGATAGCATCCATCATCTTACCGAGGTTAACGAACTTGTATCCGATAACTTCAGAGTTTTCGTCGAGAGCGATGCTCAAAACGTAGCCCTCTGCCATTTCAAGGTATCTTACGCCCTTAGCCTTAGTACCGAACATAGTACCAACCTGAGAACGAAGTCCCTTACCGAGGTCTTCAAGAGAAGCACCGATGGGAAGTCCGTTTTCGGAGAAAGCGGTCTGGCTTCTACCGTAAGCGAGCTGCTTGAAGATTTCTCTCATTGCTACGTTGATAGCGTCACAAACAAGGTCTGTGTTGAGAGCCTCGAGAAGTGTCTTTCCCTGAAGAATTTCACAAGCCATAGCTGCCGAGTGAGTCATACCGGAGCAGCCGAGGGTTTCAACGAGAGCTTCCTCGATGATACCGTCCTTAACGTTGAGAGTGAGCTTGCAGCATCCCTGCTGAGGTGCGCACCAACCTATACCGTGTGAAAGACCCGAGATATCCTTGATCTCATAAGCCTTAACCCATCTGCCTTCTTCCGGAATGGGAGCGGGACCGTGGTGGGGACCCTTAGCAATGGGACACATATTTTCTACTTCGTGTGAATAAAAAATGTGGTCTGTCATTTTTATATCTCCTTTTTAATTTATTTACTTAATAATTTCACCAAATACTTCGCCAACTGCCGCTGCAGCATTTGATTCGTCGGTGTCGATGTGCATAGCTGCTGCAAAGTTCTTATTTACTCTTACAACAACGTCGCCGAAAACAAGGCTTCTTTCGGTGTCGAGCTTAACAGATACAATCTGTTTGTCCTCAACGCCGAAGTTTTTCGCATCATCGGGAGTTAAGTGAATATGACGCTTTGCGGCGATAACGCCTTCTGTGATTTCAACCTCACCGCAGGGACCAACAAGCTTACAGCCGGGTGTTCCTGCAATGTCGCCTGACTCACGGATAGGAGCTGAAAGTCCGATGCTTCTTGCATCGGTGAGTGAAAGCTCTACCTGTGTTGCGGGTCTTACGGGACCGAGGATGCTAACGTTCGCAAGCTCTCTCTTGGGTCCTACTACGGTTACTCTCTCCTCACAAGCAAACTGACCGGGCTGAGAAAGCATTTTCTTCATGGTGAGCGTGGCACCCTTACCGAAAAGAATCTCCAGATGCTCTGCCGAGAGATGTACGTGACGAGCAGAAGTTTCAACGAGTACTTTATTCATTTTTTCTTCCTTCTTTCTATTTTTCGTAAGTATTCACATTATTATACATTATTTTCCTCATTTTGTAAAGCGTGAAAACAAAAAAATATCGTTTATTTTTTAAAATAAATTGCTACTATTTCGGAAATAATGATTTTAGCATTGAAGGAGGTTTTACGTTATGTACAACAAGGTTGAAATTTGCGGTGTAAATACAGCGAGACTCAAGGTACTCACAAACGAGGAAAAGAGTGAGCTTATGATAAAGATGAAAAACGGAGACGAGAAGGCTAGGGATGAGCTTATTGCGGGAAATCTCAGGCTGGTACTCAGCGTTATGCAGAAGTTTGCAGGTCGCGGTGAGTCCCCCGATGACCTCTTTCAGGTAGGTTGCGTCGGGCTTATCAAGGCGGTAGACAACTTCGACGTCACTCAAAACGTCCTTTTTTCTACCTATGCCGTGCCAATGAACGTCAAAAGTCGAAATATATATAAAACGAGGGAATGCTTTTTATAAAAGCACTCCCTCGGACTCCTACGAAAATTAAGATTTGAGATAGGCACAAGATTTGTAGCAGACTACGAGCTTAAAACACTTTCCAAAATTCTGGAAGTGGAAACCGATTGGCTACTTGGAATATAGCAAAAACGACAGATGCAAAATACATCTGTCGTTTTGTTTTAACGGAATAAATCACTATGAGTTCCTGTTCTTGTAAGATATAATATCAATTCTTTATCGTACACCTCATAAATAAGAAGCCAGTCGGGAGTTATATGACATTCCCTACAACCTTCAAAGTTACCTGTCAAAGCGTGGTCTTTATTCTTTTCGGGAAGTTTTTCTCCGTTTGAAAGCTTTTTGATTATCTCTGTAATAAGAGATATATCATATCCTCTTTTTTAAATACGCTTTAAATCTTTTTGAAACTTAGAGGTTGGCTTTATAGAATACATTATTTCAAAAGCTCCTTCATCATTTCATCAACGTCGGTGTAACTCTTTCCTAAAGTTTTATCGGCTTTCATAGCCTTAACCTCGGCTATTGCTTCAAGGGTTTCGGCGTTTGGGACACGCATAGTAATATCAAAAGGTATTCTCTGCTCTCTTACCGCTTGCTTTGCAGAAAGAGTGAAAAACGTTGTCATATCCATTCCAAGATTAGAAACAAGCTCTTGAAGCTGTGCTTTAAGCTCCTCGTCCATTCTCATCGTTACGTTGGTAATTGCCATAATATCAACTCCTTTCACTTATAATATAGCACAGCAATATTACATTGTCAATATATTATATGCACGTTGTCATAACAATATACAAAAATAGTCAATAAACGGACAGATTTCTCTGTCCGTTTATTTATTCAATATCAATCCATTCGACGGATTCTTTTTCATAGTGCTGAGCTAAAGCTTTATTACATTCTTCCTCGCTCACGTCTTTTCCGTTTACAGTAAATATGCCCTCATAAGTATTGTGAACGATAATATCTTCAAACTCTACTTGACCGTCTAAAAAGCTTATTTTATGAATACCGTTATCAAAAGCGCTGGAGCTCCAGCTTGCTGTGCCGTCTTTTTTTATATCGTTATACCATCGGATTGGGAGATAATACGCTGTGCTGACCCCTTCTGTTATATCAATTATTATCCTGTCTCCCGACGGGTCAACCACAACGACAAGCTCTCTTGCCCCGTCTTCGTCTAAATCAACGAGGGCGTATTTCGTGGGTGTTCCAAAATATCCGATTTCAAAAACGGCAACGTTCTTCTTATCGTCGTAATTATCAACAGTAATTTCTCCGTTCAAAAACTTCTGTGCCATGTTTTCGTTGATATCGACGGCATTTAAGTAAAAATCTACATTGTCATTCTTTGTTTCTTCTTTTTGTGGTATGCACTCTTGGTTATGAGTAAACAGAAGGTTAGAAACAACAAGCAATAGTATAAGAAGTGTTTTCATTTCATTCTCCGTTATTTAAGAACGTGCTGATTTCTCAATATCAGCCACCATATAAAGTGAGCCGTAGGCGAGGACGGCGCCGTTCTCCCCTGCCTTCTCTTTTGCGAGCTTTACGCCCTCTTCGATAGAGTTTGCCGCCGTTGCGGGTTTTGAGAAGCGTGCGAGGTAGTCGGCAAGTTTTTCGGCAGAGAGTGCTCTCGGATTTGGAGGGGTTACTGTTACAAATTCTGCGGTAAGGGTCGCCATATCGGCGTACATACTGTCGTAGTCCTTATCGGCAAGGACGCCTGTCAGTACAACGAGTTTTTTATCACCAAGGTAGCTTTTAACGTTTTCAAAGAGTGCTGCCGCGCACTGTGGGTTATGTCCTCCGTCAACGATAAAGGTGGGATTCTCCGACACAAGCTCAAATCTGCCCTGCCATCTGACGTTCTCAATTCCATTTATAATATTGTCATCGGTTATATTCCAGCCTTTTTCACGAAGTGACTCAACAACCGCAAGAACTGTTGCGGTGTTGTTCAGCTGATGTCTTCCGAGGAGAGGGAGCTTTACGTTTTTAAGGTCTTTGAAGTCGAAAATTTGTCCTTCAAGAGATGCACTGTCTAGCTTCATTTCGTGGAATTCCGCTATTTTAAGCTTTGCACCGATATCCTTGCATCTTTTCTCAATGACGCCCCTAACACCGTCTGTTGAAGGGTAAAGGACTGCAATAGAGTTTTCTTTTATAATTTTCGATTTTGTTTCGGCAATCTTTTCAAGGGTATCGCCGAGAAACTCGGTATGGTCGAGTCCTATATTTGTTATAACCGCCACCTCGGGTGAGTCGATAACGTTGGTAGAGTCAAGCTCTCCACCCATTCCGACTTCCAAAACTACGATATCGCACCTTTTGCGATAGAAATATTCAAAGGCGATACAGGTTACAAGCTCAAACTCGGTAGGGCTATCCTCCATCTTTTCGGCAAGAGGCTTTACAAATTCTGTAACCGAAACCAGCTCTTCGTCCGAGATATTCTCACCGTTCACTCTCATTCTTTCGTTAAAGGTGAAGATATATGGGGAGGTATAAAGACCTACTGTGTATCCTGCTTTTTCAAGAATATTCGCGGTCATAGAGGCGGTTGAGCCTTTGCCGTTAGTACCTGCGATATGAACGAATTTAAGCTTTTTTTCGGGGTTGCCCATTGATGCAAGAAGCTCTATTGTTCTCTCAAGTCCGGGACGGCTTCCCTTCCAGCATACCGAGTGTATAAATTCAAGTGTTTCTTTGTAGTTCACTTTTTTCTCCAATCTCAAAGCGTTTCAAATAAATTTTTGAAGTTGCTGTTTTTATAAAGGAGGCACATTATCGAAACCTCGATTGCAACGATAACGGCATAAAGGGGTATTCTCCAAAGGACCGCTATTCCATAGAAGGTATAAAGTCCTATTGATTTTATAACAACCGAGCCGATAAGGTGAGCTACAACGCCGGATATAATAAGCTTGGCGTAGCCCATCTTCTTCACGAAAAAGTGTGAAACAACACCCGACGTTACACCAATCATCATAGCACCGAAGGTAACTATAAGGTTAGGGGGATAAATCTGGGCAGATAACAGATAGCTGATAAGGTCGGTGGCAATTCCCACAAGACCGCCTGTCACGGGTCCGAAGAGGATACCCGATAATATTATGGGCAGATTCTCGAAGGTGACTCTGAAAAGTCCTCCTCCGAAGTTCATAAAGTTTTTGCAAAATATACCGATAATTACACTCATGGCAACGAGGAGTGCGGAAAAGGTAATTCTTCTTGTAGTAAGTTTTTTATCCATAAAAAATACCTCCTTCTATGGAGCAAAATTTAATATGCTACCATTAAGGAGGTAATAAGCTCTTAATTGTAGCAGCGGGATGCGAGTTAAACTACCGCAGGCGTACCCTTCGTCAAATCGGCAACTCCCCGTCCGATAAGCACTTTACGCAGTTAACTCTACTCTGCAAGAGATAATATATCACAAATATAATAAAATGTCAACAAATGTAATAAAAAAGAACGAAGCTTTCACTTCGTTTCTTTTGGAGCTGATAACCAGAGTCGAACTGGTGACCTCATCCTTACCAAGGATGTGCTCTACCAACTGAGCTATATCAGCACGACTTGGCGACCTGGATGGGACTCGAACCCACGACCTCTAGCGTGACAGGCTAGCGTTCTAACCAACTGAACTACCAGGCCGTATGGTGGGGACTACAGGGCTCGAACCTGTGACCCTCTGCTTGTAAGGCAGATGCTCTCCCAGCTGAGCTAAACCCCCACGTTTGGAGCGGATTACGGGGCTCGAACCCGCCACCTCGACCTTGGCAAGGTCGCGCTCTACCAAATGAGCTAAATCCGCAGGTGGTGAGTCGCAGATGGTGCCTCCGGTCGGAATCGAACCAACGACACGAGGATTTTCAGTCCTCTGCTCTACCAACTGAGCTACAGAGGCATAAGCGACTCAACGCAATATATAATATCACGACAAAAGCGATTTGTCAAGACAATTTTTGCATTTTTTTAATTTATTTTTCAAGAATTTCTTTCATAGAGGTGAAATAGCTAAAACCTCTCTTCTTAAGGTACTCCTCCACCTCGCTCATTCCGAAAAGGAGAGTGTCGGCACGGTGGGTATCGGGAGTTATAATAAGACCAACTCCCCTCTTGCCCATTTCCTCAAGTATGAAGCTTTCGGGGTAAGGAGACGTGCGGTATCCTCTCGATATAGCGCCCGTGTTTATTTCAAAAGTGACAGGGCACTTTTCAAGGTCATCGAGAGCGGAGAGCGCCGCTCTTCTGTATCTCGGACTTGCAGTATCGTACACCTTATCCCTTTCATCAAACTTTGTAATTATATCGAAATGTCCGACAATATTGCACCCTGTTTTGTTGTAAATATCCCCAATAGTTTTATAGTAGTCCTCGGCAAGTCCGTCAACGTCGCCGCCATAAAGCTCGCTTATGGCATCCTTATGGTGCTTTGCCGTTTCGTCTACGGGAATATAATATCCGTTTTTTAAAACGTAATGCACCGAGCCCAGAACGTAGTCGAAGTCACTTGTATCAAAGTCCGAAAAATAGTCGTACTCTATTCCGAGGAAAATCTGTATTCTGTCAGAATACTTATCCTTAAGGCGAAGTATCTCATTTTTATAAAGCTCGGTGTTTTCACGAGACATACACCATCTTTTATCGTGCTCGGTATAGGAGTGAGATGAAAAGCCTATTTCGGGGCATCCCTCTTCAATGGCTCGGAGCACCATTTCCTCGGCAGTGTTTTTACCGTCGCAAAAGGTACAGTGTGTATGAAATGCAGAGAGGGTCATTTTGTCATTTTCTCCTGCTTGACCTTCTTGTCGATTATATGACGGGAGGCAAGCTCGCGGTGTACGTCCTCAACACTTATTCCCATCTCACACATAAGAACCATTACGTGATAAGCAAGGTCGGCAATCTCGTATATAGTTTCCTTCTTATCGTCTGCCTTACCTGCGATAATAACCTCGGTGCATTCCTCTCCTACCTTCTTTAAAATCTTGTCGATTCCCTTATCGAAAAGATAGGTAGTGTATGAGCCCTCGGGGCGATCCTTTCTTCTGCCCTCAAGAAGTGTTGCCAGTGAGTCGAGAGTAAACTGATGAAGCTCTTCGCTCCGGAAAACGGGGTTGGTAAAGCAGGAGTTTGTGCCTTCGTGACAAGCGGGTCCGTCCTTTTCGACAACCACTACAAGGGCATCCTTATCGCAATCGGCGGTAATGGAAACAACGTGCTGATAATTTCCGCTTGTCTCCCCTTTAAGCCAAAGCTCGTTTCTTGAACGGCTGAAGAAGCAGGTAAGACCCTTTTCCATCGTAACCTTAAGGCTCTCCTTATTCATATATGCAAGGGTGAGCACCTCTCCGTTTATTGAGTCTACCACAATGGCGGGGATTAGTCCTTTTTCGTCAAATTTAAGTTCTTCTATATTTATCATTTTTAAAGCCTCACGTTTATATTATTTTCTTTAAGCTCTTTTTTGAGCTCCTTTATTTCGATTTCACCGAAGTGGAATACCGATGCGGCAAGACCTGCATCGATAGTGGGAAGAGTCTTGAAAAGGTCTATGAAATCCTTTGTGCTTCCGGCACCTCCCGATGCGATAACGGGAACGTTTACGGCATTCAGAACCGCATCCAGCATTTCAAGGTCAAAGCCGCGCTTCACACCGTCGGTATCGATGGAATTAACCACCACCTCACCTGCGCCAAGGTCAACCGCATGCTTTATCCAGTCTATCGCCTCCATACCCGTATTCTCTCTGCCTCCCTTGGCAAATACGCGGTAAACTCCGTCAACTCTCTTTACGTCGGCGGATATTACAACGCACTGGTCGCCGTATTTCTTCGCCGCCTCCTCGATGAGCTTCGGACGTCTTATGGCGCCTGAATTTACGCTGACCTTATCGGCACCGCATTTCAATACTCTGTCGAAATCCTCGACGGTATTTATACCGCCGCCAACTGTGAGGGGTACGAAAATAGTAGATGCTACCTCACGGAGTATATCCACGAAAAGTCCTCTTCCCTCGGCGGATGCGGTTATATCGTAGAATACAAGCTCGTCGGCACCGCACTCGGAGTAGAATTTTGCAAGCTTTACGGGAGAGGATACGTCGGCGAGTCCTAAAAAGTTTACGCCCTTTACTACCCTTCCGTCTTTGACGTCAAGGCAAGGAATTATTCTTTTTGTTATCATTTTGCCACCTCAATAGCTTCTCTTAAATCAATAGCGCCCGTATAGTACGCCTTGCCGATTATGGCACCGTAAATATCCATTTTCCTCAAAGCCTTTATGTCGTCAAGGGTAGACACTCCTCCCGATGCGGTAATATTCATGGAATATTTTTCGCTGAGGGCTTTATACATTTCAAGGTTGGTGCCCGACATTGCGCCGTCCTTGGAAATATCGGTACAGATAACGTATGAAACACCAAGGCTCTGCATATCCGAAAGAAAGGCGTCGAGGGTAGTTTTTGAGGTTTCAAGCCATCCCTTAATGGCAATATAGCCATCTCTTACGTCGGCGCCCACCGCAATTTTGTCGCCGTATTTTTTTACAGCCTTTTCAAGAAAATCTCTGTCGTTTATTGCGGCAGTACCCAGTATCGCACGTCCTACACCTGCGCCGAAATACTTATCCAGCACCTCTTCGCTTCGAATACCTCCTCCGATTTCAACGAAGAGTCCGGTATTCTCACATATATTCCTAACCACGTCAATATTTGGGGTTGTGCCGTCCTTTGCGCCCTCAAGGTCTACCATATGGATAAAGCCTGCACCGCTCTTTTCAAAGTCACGTGCCACCTCAAGAGGATTTTCGCTATATACGGTCATATTTTGGTAGTCGCCTCGGTAAAGGCGTACAGCCTTGCCGTCGTAAAGGTCAATTGCGGGGAAAATATTCATTATTCGTTCCCCCATTCTGCAAAGGCACGAAGTATGGAAAGTCCCACGTCACCGCTCTTTTCGGGGTGGAACTGTGCGCCTGTGATGTTATCGAGTGCAACCGCCGCGCAGATTTCTTTTCCGTATTCGGTTGTGGAAAGAAGGCTTTCCTCGCAGTCTGTGGCGTAATAGGAGTGAACGAAATAAACGAAGTCGCCCGTTTTTATATACTTGAATATGGGGTGCTCCTTTTTCTTTTCGAGCGCGTTCCAGCCGATATGGGGAATCTTTAGTTCAGGAGGGAGAGTGTCTGCCATAGGAACAACGCTTCCCTTTAAGAGAGACAGTCCCTCGTGCTCTCCGTATTCGAAGCTTTTTTCAAAAAGCATCTGCATACCGAGACATATTCCCATAAGCTTCTTGCCGTTTCTTGCTTCTTCAATAACGACCTTATCGAGTCCCGATTCACGAAGCTTACGTCTTGCATCCTCGAAAGCACCCACACCGGGAAGTATGATTTTATCGGCGCGTCTTATCTCATTGGCATCGGAGGTAACGGTAACCTCTGCACCTACCGCCCGAAGAGAAGACATAAGAGAGAAAAGGTTTCCAACACCGTAGTCAATAACTGCTATCATCAGATTACTCCTTTTGTAGAGGGTATCTCGCCCTCAAGCTTGGGGTCGATTTCGGTAGCCTTTCTGAGAGTTCTTGCCACCGACTTGAATATCCCCTCAATAATGTGGTGAGAATTTCTACCGTCAAGCTTTCTTATGTGAAGTGTAATTCCCGCTTCTCTTACGAATGCCGAGAAAAATTCCTCCGAAAGCTCGGTATCGAAGTCACCTACCTTGGCGGTGGGACATTCTGCATTATAGGCAAGGTACGCTCTTCCCGAAATATCAACTGCCGAAAGGATGAGGGTCTCATCCATAGGAAGTGTGGTGTCGGCGTAGCGTGTTATGCCTTTTTTGTCGCCGAGAGCACCGCGGAATGCCTGTCCGAGAGCTATACCTATATCCTCGGCGGTATGGTGGAAGTCCACCTGAACGTCACCCAGACATTTTACGTCAAGGTCAAAGCGCGAATGCTTTGAAAAAAGGGTGAGCATATGGTCGAGAAAGCCTACACCCGTATCAATGTGACTTTTCCCCTTTCCGTCAAGGTTAAGGGTAAGCGCAATATCAGTTTCGGCGGTCTGTCTTTTTATTTCTGCGCATCTCATAGCTTTTTCTCCTTTTTTATGATATCTGAAACTGCCTTTATAAAGGCATCCATCTGTTCGTCTGTGCCAATAGTTACTCTCACAAAGTCCTTTATTCTCGTCTTTCCAAAGTGTCTTACGAGAATACCTCTCTCTCTGAGCTTGAGATATAGGTCGGCGCCCGAAACGTCGGGACTTTTCGCAAAGACGAAATTAGTTTTTGAAGGGAGCACCGTAAAGCCCAAAGCTTCAAGCTTTTCTGTAACTGTGGCTCTCGTTTTTTCTATCTTCTTGCAGTTTTCAAGGTAATATTCGTTGGTGTCAAGGGTTGCGATGCCCGCCGCCATAGTCATACGGTTTATGTTATAGGGGTTGGTGGAATATCTGAGGGTATTGATATCTGCAATAAGGTCAGGGTTACCTACTCCGAATCCCAGTCTTGCACCTGCCATCGACCTTGATTTAGAGAAGGTTCCGGTAACGAGCAGGTTATCGTATTTATCTATAAGTCCAACGGCACTATCTCCCCCGAAGGCAACGTAAGCCTCGTCGATAACCACAACGTTTTCGGGGTTAGACTTGACTATTCTCTCGATATCCGAGAGAGGAAGCGCTATACCGGTGGGGGCATTGGGATTTGCAATGAAGATGTTCTTGTTTATGCCTATATAGTCCTCGACTCTTATATTGAAATTCTCGTCGAGGGGTATCTCCTCAAAGGGAAGATTATAAAGTCCTGCGAACACCGAATAAAAGCCGTATGTAAGGTCGGGGAACACTACTGGATGCTCTGCATCGGAAAATGCAAGGAATGCAAAATTCAGTATTTCGTCCGAGCCGTTTGTAACCACAACGCATTTCTCATCGACACCGAGATTATCTGCGAGTCTTTTCACAAGCTCTCGGCAATCGGGGTCGGGATAAAGCATAAGGCGGTCAGCCTCTGCCGAAACTGCCTTTTCCACCTCGCTTGAGGGGGGATAGGGTGATTCATTGGTGTTAAGCTTTATATATTTTTTATCGTTTAACTGTTCGCCCGGAACGTAAGGGACAAGAGCTTTGTGGGTGGAAGAAAAGAATCTGCTCATACTATTCTCCTCTCACCTCGGCGCTTCTTGCATGGGCGTCAAGTCCTTCTTTTCTTGCAAAATACGCCACCTTATCCGCCACCTTGGAAAGAGCGTTTTCGGTATAGTAGATTATCTGCGACTTCTTTACGAAATCGTCAACGCTGAGAGGTGAAGAAAATCTCGCGCTTCCGCTTGTGGGGAGTGTGTGATTGGGTCCTGCGAAGTAATCGCCGAGAGCCTCGGGGGTATACTTACCCATAAAGATAGAGCCTGCGTGTTTAATTTTATCAAGGTAATCGAAGGGATTGTCAACTGCAAGCTCCAGATGCTCGGGAGCTATTTCATTAGCAATATCGATAGCGAGCATAAGGTTATTTTCTGCAACGATTATCTTGGCGTTGTTGTCAACCGACGCTCTTGCAATCTCGCATCTTGGAAGAAGAGGAATCTGCACTTCTATCTCGTCGGCCACAGCCTTTGCAAAATCGAAGCTGTCGGTTACAAGAACTGCGGTTGCCATCCTGTCGTGCTCTGCCTGTGAAAGAAGGTCTGCGGCAATAAATCTCGGGTTGCAGGTAGCGTCTGCTACAACGAGAATTTCGCTGGGTCCTGCTATCATATCGATAGACACCTTGCCGAAAACCTGCTTCTTCGCCTCGGCAACAAAAGCATTACCCGGTCCTACTATCTTGTCAACGGCAGGAACCGTCTCGGTGCCGTAGGCAAGGGCGGCTATCGCCTGCGCGCCGCCTGTCTTGAATATTCTGTCAACGCCTGCAATCTTTGCGGCGGCAAGAATTACGGGGTTCACCTTTCCGTCCTTTGAGGGAGGAGTCACCATAACTATCTCACGGCAGCCTGCAATCTTCGCAGGGATAGAGTCCATAAGAACGGTGGAGGGATATGCGGCAGTGCCGCCGGGTACGTAGAGTCCTACCTTTTCGATGGGACTGACGCGCTGACCTGTGATAACTCCGTCCTTATCGTTTATAAAGAAGCTGTTCGTCACCTGCTTTTTGTGAAATGCAGTTATATTTTCTGCCGCTTCCATAAGTATTTCGATAAATTTTTCGTCAACCAAGGCGAAGGCTTCCTCTATTTCCGCAGGAGTTACCTCAAGGGCTGAAAGCTTTGCCTTATCAAATTTTTCGGCATAGTCGAAAAGCGCCTTGTCTCCGTTCTTTATGACATTGGCTATTATTTCGGAAACAATACCCTCAACATCACTTGATATATTGTCACGGCGGTATATTTCACTGTTCGCAACGTCGCCGTACTTCATAATTTTAATCATCTGTTTTTACCTGTGCTTTCATTGAGTCAACTATTTTTTCAATCTCCTCGGTCTTGAACTTAAAGCTTGCTTTATTTGCGATAAGTCTTGCACTAATGGGAACGACTGTCTCTACCACTTCAAGGTCATTTTCACGAAGGGTAGTGCCTGTTTCCACTATATCAACAATAACGTCGGAAAGTCCGAGGATAGGCGCTATCTCTATCGAGCCGTTGAGCTTTATAATGTCGATGTCACGGCAACGGGAGGCGTAAAAGTTCTTTGCAATATTCACGAACTTGGTTGCTACCTTGAGAGTTTTTTCGTTGTCGTCGTAAAAGTCGCGCTTCGCGGCTACCGCCATACGGCATTTTCCGATATTGAGGTCGAGAAGCTCGTAAATCTCGGGAGAGTATTCAAGAAGAATATCCTTTCCCGCAACTCCTATATCCGCCGCGCCACGTTCTACGTAAATAGAAACGTCGGAGGGCTTTACCCAGAAGTATCTTATGCCCTTTTCTTCGTTTTCGAAGATGAGCTTACGGTTGTTTTCGTGAATGGAGGGGCACTCGTAGCCTGCGTTTTCGAACATCGCAAGTACCTTTTCGCCAAGCCTTCCCTTAGGGAGTGCTACGTTTATCATTTTATTTTCCCTCCCCTATTTCTTCAAGTATTCTGTAACGGAGCTTTTCGGGCACGTTCTTCTGTGCGCTTACCGTAAATCCGCCCTCAGTGAGAGACTTTACTCTGTCAAAAACCACTTTAGGCGAGGTGTTCTCCTTATAGAGAAGAAGCACGTCCACGTCGTAGCCTCTTTTTTCGGTCTTGAGCTCTTCAAGAAGGTCAAGATAGATAGCAAAGCCTACGGCACCAGAGCGTCTCTTCATTCTTTCCATCAGGGCATCGTACTGACCGCCCGCGAGAACGCCCTCGGGAATTCCGCGAAGAAATCCCTTGAAGACTATTCCGTTGTAATAATTCATATCGTTTATGACGGAAAAGTCTATCTTGATTCTGTCTGCAAACTCGGTGGCGGAAAGAAGTCCCGCGAGCTTTTCAAGCTCGGAGAGAGCCTTCTTTTCTTCTTCACTTTCACATATTTCTGCAAGTGCCTTTATAACCTTTTCGGGCTTTCCGTAAAGGTCGATGACCGAAAGGAGCTTATTTTCGCTCTTTTCGTCAAGGGCGTACTGACGGCAGAGAGATATGGTCTCGTGCTTGTTCTTTTCGGTGACGAGACGTATAATTTCCTTCTTGAAAAATTCGTCCTTGCCTGTCGAATCAAGAATTGCCTTGAAAACTCCCATATGGGAAATATCAAGAGCAAAATCGGGACTTATGGTATCAAGGCTCTTTGCCGCAAGGTAAAGTACCTCGAAAATATCGTAAAGGTCAATATCTCCGATGCATTCGAGACCCGTCTGCATTATTTCTTTGAAACGATGAGTGGAGCCCGAAACTCTGTATACGTTTTCGTTGTAATAAACCTTTTCCTTGCAGCCCTCCGCATCGACGGTATTCTTTATGATAGAAAGAGTAACGTCGGGCTTGAGGGCAAGAAGTGTGCCGTTGGTATCGTTAAAGGTTATGACTGCATCCGAAACGAGGAAATCCTTGTTTCGAAGATAGAGGTCATACTCCTCGAATTTACTCATTTTAAACGGAAGGTATCCGTATTCTTTATATAATGAGCGAAGTGCGAAAACCGCTTTTTCTTCGCTTTTCAAAAGGTCTTTTTCTTTCACTTCTCTTCCTCCGAAAGCTTCTCAAGAACTTTTTTGTATCCGCCCGAGCCGTATTCAAGGCATTTATTTACACGGCTGATGGTAGCGGTGCTCATTCCCGTCGTTCTGCTTACAACAACGTAATTTTCACCGTTTCTCAGCATTTCTGCAGCCTTGAAGCGTTGTGATATATCAAGTATCTCCTTGACGGTACAGGCATCCTCGAAAAAGTTGTAGCAATCCT
Organism: Eubacteriales bacterium; assembly: GCA_045594565.1. GTDB lineage: Bacteria > Bacillota > Clostridia > Oscillospirales > SIG627 > RGIG6353. The sequence goes on along the minus strand of JAZNYT010000030.1, from coordinate 1,860 downwards.
CCATGGTTTCAAGGGTAAGAATTGCCTGAAAAAGCCTGTCCACCTCGGGTGTATGAAGTTTATCCATTTTTACTCTCCTTCACTTTAGCACTTTACTACGCTAAATTATAATACTACCCTTTCCCTTTGTCAAGGGGTTTTAACAAAAAAACCGAAAGGAATTTAAAATCCTTTCAGTTTTGTTTCCTTACGGTCTTATATTCGTCGTAAAGCTGATAATACGGGCAGGAATCAAAGGAGCTTTCCATATACTTCAGATATTCATCCTCATCCAGTGACACCATACACACGTTTGCTCCCACCTCATCGTCGTACACGAAATTCAGACAGGTTTCGCAGTTGGTGGCGATTTTCTTTTTAGTCATAATAACACCTCTCGTTTATTTTATCATATTAAACGGTAAAGTCAATATACTTTTTGGTTGACAGAGGCTTTTTCCTATGATAAAATTAAAACGAGGTGAGAAAAATGACGAAAGCAAGAAGAATTACACGAATAGCACTTTCAGCAATAATCCTGACTCTCGGTGCTCTTATAATAATACCGCGCTCGGCACCGCCTCTGACCCTTCAGCTTCTCTGCCTTTTCATCATATCTTCCGTTCTTTCACCAAGGGATTCTGCTATAGCCGCTCTTTTGTATCTTATTCTCGGCGCAGTGGGAGTGCCCGTTTTCTCCGGCTTCACCTCAGGCTTCGGAGTGCTTTTCGGAGTCAGCGGAGGCTTTCTTATCTCTTTCCCCTTCATCTCGTTTTTCATTTCTTACTTTGTAAAAAAGTTTGCTAAAGCGTTTATTCCCAGATTTACGGTGTTTTTCGTGGCGACGCTCGTTTCTTACGCTTTTGGATTTTTGTGGATAATTATCACAAAGGCGGTTGATGCAAGTGCGGGAAACGTTCTTATGAACTACGTAGTATGCTTCCTCCCCTTCGACCTTCTGAAATGTGCTCTCGCTCCATTTGTTGTAAAAAAGCTTGAAGGAATAATAAATAAATGAATTTCAATATAAAACGTTTTCGGGTGCTTGATTCAACAAGCACCTATCTTAAATCCCTTGCTGAAAGGGGTGAAACGGAAGGCACTGTAATAGTTGCCGATGCTCAGACCAAGGGTCGCGGACGTCAGGGAAAAAGCTTCTTTTCTCCCGACGGTACGGGACTTTATATGAGTTTACTTTTAAAGCCCTCACTCACTCCCGACAAAGCGCTTTTCATCACTACCGCCACGGCGGTGGCTCTCTGTCGTGCCATAGAAAAGCTATACCCTCACAAGGCTGAAATAAAGTGGGTAAACGACGTTTATATAAATGATAAAAAGGTTGCGGGTATTCTCACCGAGGCTTCCTACAATACCGACGGAAGTCTTAAATATATTGTTCTTGGTATCGGAGTGAATATAAAGACAGACAGCTTTCCGAAGGAGATAGAAGGCATTGCGGCGTCTCTCGGTAAGGAAGATTTAAGAGATGCGCTCCTTGAAGGTGTTCTCTCGGAGTTTTCCGTCCTTTACGAAGCACTTCCCTCTCTCCGCTTCTTCGAGGAATACAAAAAGCGTTCTATGCTGATAGGACGAGAGATAGAAATCACAGGGAACAAAAGTGTCTTTGGTACTGCCGTCGATATTGACACAGAGTGTCATTTAATAGTAAAGCTCGATAGCGGAGAAACGGTTTCTCTATCGTCGGGTGAGGTATCAACAAAATTAAAAAAGTAGTCGGAATTTGATGTGACCCCAAAAAGTTAGACTTTTAATAGTGTAGTAGTTTTAAGACTGCTACACTATTTTTATGCAGCCAAGGCGTTAAGCCGGTATTGTACCGGACTCATCCACCCAAGTTTCTCTTTGATTCTTTTCTCGTTG
>JAZNYT010000029.1:0-15820 GCA_045594565.1 Eubacteriales bacterium | reverse complement strand
TTATCTGAAGAAGGGTCGTTTTAAATGAGTCTCCTGCTCTTTCAAGTCTGTAAACGAGGACTGAACCCTTGAGCATATCCTCTTTTTCTGCAAAGTTGTTATACATGTTCGAATAGAGAAGAGGAAATTCATCTCCCTCGGCATAGTATTCCTTACCGAATACAACAGCGTTGCTGTGGGGCGGAATGACGTCTGCCTTGTGAAGCGTAAACGTTGCAATTTTTGGACAGTCGCTATTTTCGGGAAGTGCGGAAACGTCGTAAACCATGCACTCTCCCTTAGAGGTAAATCGGAAAAGCAGATTTCCCCATATCGCTCCGTCCTGTACCTCGCCGTCTAGAGTGGTTATCTTTTTTATATCCATTGTGTGCCTCCTCTATTTATCTACTTTTTTCTTTTCTGTCGTGTACTATCATTCCCACTATTACAAAGATAAGCTGTAAGGCGTGTGATATAAGGACGCTGTAAGATACCGAAAGAATATCGTAGCTGCACCAGAGGGTCATATTCACAAGAGTCCAGAAACGATATTTTGCACCGTTTTTCTGACCTATGCACAGAAGGAAGGTAAGAGATGCTATGATGACCAGTATTCCGAGTGCCGATATACCACCTGCAACTGCTACGTTGAGGGCTATAATGGCAATGGCATAAATCGCGATAAGCCACTTGGGAACGGGATTGTTTTTCGATTCGAAAAAGAAGTTGATGAGGGTTATTATACCTCCGAGATAACAGGTGGCGGCACCGTTTATTCCACTTCCTCCGAGAAGATAGCTTGTAGCAACAAGCACGTTACCTAAAAAAACGAGAAAGAGTATGGTTTTCATCCGCTTTCCCTTGATAAGAGAAGCGGTAATCATCGAAATAAGACCTGCGAGACTGAATATATAAGAAAGTATTTCCATTTTTTGTCCTCTTCTTTTAATTTCGAGAAGAGTATAGCACAAAAGAATAAAATAATCAATAGAAAAGTGAAGTTACTTTTGTTTTACCAAAGCGGTGTTGTATTTTGCTTTTGTGGGAGTGATACCGAAGGCTTTTTTGAAGATTCTGCAAAAATAGGCAGTATCTTCAAAGCCCAACTCGGCGGCAACCTGTCCTACCGTCATATCACCCACCGAAATGAGAAGAATCGCTCTTTCCATCTTCTTTTTGATTCGGTATTCACTGGGTGAGCATCCGGCGTATTCCTTAAACAGCCGTTCAAAATAGTTTACGCTTACGTTACAGGATTTTGCAATCTCTGCAATGGACATATCCTGCCTTGGATCGTTTTCAAGATACTTTATTCCGTTGTATATACATTTCAGATTTCTGATAGTGGCAGTTTTTCTTCCGCTTTCCAAAAGGAAGGTGAGCAATTCGTAGGCGGCAGCTTTCGTCCTTACGGGAGCAGACAGAGGGCGGTGAAATTCGTAAATCAGTTTATCAAACAGTGCTTTTGCACCCTTCGCATCGGCTTCTATGATTTGCGTAGTAAGCTCTGCACCGAGCCGTCTGCCGTTGCGGTCGATAAGAGCAAATTCAAAAAGTATAGTCGATACACGCTCACTTTCGGTATCATAAAAAGTCCAATCATAAGAGGAGCCCTCAGGGACGAAAACAACGCTCCCTTCAGGAATATCGAAGGCAATGCTTTCATCTCTGTATTTTCCTCTGCATCCGCAAAAAAGCACCAATGCGTTATTGGGACGCGGATTTTTCATAGAAAATTTGCCTGTAGTGTGCCAATGTTGATTTAGTCCAACGACTTCTGATATTTCAAAGTCTATTTCATAAAGGTCGAAAAATGATTTCAAAGTTTATCACCTCGGTTTTTATTATATTTTACTTTTTAATTAAAATCAATATTTTGTGTGAAAAAGTACAATTATTGTCACAAATTTTCCATTGATTTTATATTGTCCTGTGATAGACTATATTCAAAGGAGGCTGATACAAATGATAAACGTAACAGTATGGAATGAGAATCATCACGAAAGAGTGGATGAAAAAATAGCCGCGATATACCCGAAGGGTATTCACGGTGCAATAGCCGAAATGCTTGGCAGGGATGCGGAGTACAATATCCGTACCGCAACCCTCGATATGCCCGAGCACGGACTTAGTGAGGAGGTGCTTGAAAATACCGACGTCCTTTTATGGTGGGGACATCTCAAGCACGACGCCGTTGACGATAAAATCGTTCAAAGAGTAAAAGAAAGAGTTCTTGACGGAATGGGACTTATCGTTCTTCATTCAGGCCATCTTTCAAAAATATTCAAGGTGCTTATGGGAACAGCCTGTCGTTCAAAATGGCGTGAAAACGACGAGAAGGAACGCATCTGGGTAATCGAGCCTTCACACCCAATCGCCGAAGGTCTTCCCGAATACATAGAAATTGAAGAGGAGGAGACTTACGGCGAAAGATTTGAAATCCCCGCACCCGATGAGCTTGTGTTTATAAGCTGGTTTTCGGGAGGCGAGGTTTTCAGAAGCGGATGCTGCTACAAAAGAGGTCTCGGTAAGATATTCTATTTCCGTCCGGGTCACGAGGGATATCCCATCTACTACAGAGAGGACGTAACGAAGATTCTTTCAAATGCGGTAAGATGGGCAAAGCCTACCAATTTCACCCGTCCCACACTGGGCCATTATGAAGCTATAGAAAACGTTCGCGACAAGTTCGAGGGCAAGAGCGAGGCGGAGCGTACTCACGCAAATCTCAAAAATCTGTAAGGAGCGGTAAATTATGAAAAGAATAGGCATTATAGGTGTTGGCGGTATTGCCAACAACGTACATATAAAAGAGCTTTTAGAGGTTCCCGAGTGCAAAATAACCGCTGTTTGCGATATTAACCCCAAGGCTTTGGAAAAAGCAAAGGAGAGGCTGGGCGAGGTTCTTTCCTTCACCGACTATAAGGAGCTCATTGACAGCGGAGAAATAGATGCGGTTGAAATATGTACTCCCAATCATCTCCACGTTGAAATAGCGGAATATGCTGTAAGAAAGGGAATTCCCGTAAACGTAGAAAAGCCTCTCGGACTTTCTGTCGAGTCTTGTGAAAGACTTGGAAAGGTCATAGCAGAGACAGGCGTTCATAATATGATGTGCTTCTCCTATCGCTTCAAGCCTGCTGTCAGATGGGCAAAGGATATGATAGATAAGGGACTCATAGGTGATATCGTTACCGTAAACGTAGAATATTCTAAATCAAGCGCCTTCTGGCAGGGCAGACGCCTCGATTGGAGATTCGTTAAAAGGTATGCAGGTACAGGCGTCCTCGGTGACCTTGGAGTGCATCTTATCGATATGGCACAGCTTCTTGTAGGTGAATTCAAATCCGTCAGCGCTACAACAGGCATCGTTGTAAAGGAAAGACAGCTTCTCGATTCAGAGGAATGGGGTAAGGTCGAGACCGACGATTACTGCAACTTTATTGCCGAGCTTTCGGACAGAAGAAACGGAAAGCCCGTTTCGGCAACCTTTGCTATTACTCGCTGTGCTCTCGGTCATGCAAATACTATCAGATACGACGTTTATGGTACCGAGGGTTGTATATCCTTTAATCTCAACGACCCCGGCGTGCTCACCTTCTGTACCGATAAAAAGGACGGCTTCTCGGCAACCCTCGAGACAGTACCCGTACCCGAAGAATATAACGTTACACAGGAAAAAGCGTTTATAGATTCACTCGATGGTAAATTCTGCGATTATTTCCCCACTGTTAACGACGGTATCAAGTGCCAAAAAATACTCGACTCTGTAGAAAAGTCGGCAGAAGAAAAGGTAATTGTAGCAATAAACTAATACGTCAATTAAAAAGGAGAAATTGTCCTCGTGTTTGAATTTATTGAAAGCTTCGAGCTTTTTGATGAGAATTATATGCCCTACGGTATAGAAATCGAGGCGTGTAACCATCTTTGGCATAAGCATATTCGTCCGGTAGAAAAGGGAATGGCGATAGCCGCCTGCGGTAATAAATACTTTCTCCGAGTGCCTAAAGCCGCAGAGTACGTGGCGGAATATGAGTTTTCATTTAACTACGTAACCGATTTTGCAGGAATCACCCTGTACAGCGGCTACGAGAGGGTAGGACATTCGGGATACGAGCTTGTGGCAAGGTGGTTGAAAAACGAAAAGACCTTGGAGGTAACTCTGCGTATCCTGAAGGATGACAGAACAGAATCCGAGATAACGAAAAAAGCTTCCACCGAGTTTTTCCCCGATGCAGGCAAGGTGTGTAATTTAAGGCTTACGTCAGGGCAGGACGGCATTATCATAAAAACCGAGCATACTGCACCGATTGAATTTAACATCCCCTTGAAAAGTGGTGCGGTTGGATTTGGCAGACCTAATTTTATCGGTGAGATAATATATCACAGGGCAAGCTTTTCCGGAAATTTCGAAAAGAAACCCTTGAATCCTCCCGTCAAGGTAGATATACCTATGCTGGAGGGTGGAACAATGCCTCTTACTATGGAATACGAGCTGTACGAATGGGGTGACAGACGATATCTTAAAGCAACTCTTGACGGAGGGCCCTCTTACCGCGAGAATTATCCCTACTACGCACCTCACGAGAGAAGAGCGCAGTACGTTGTAGAGCAATGGTATATGACAAGACCTTATTTTTTGTACGGAAATGAGAAGTTTTATTTATCAATGGGCAAAATCGCCACCTCCGACGGTCTTCACTGGAAGGGAATACTCGACAAATTTCTCGGAATGACAGAATTCCCCATTTCACTTACCGTTGCTGTAGATAAGGAGGCTTCGAGCTTTTCTTTCGGCTATGAGCATCTTTGGGTGAAGGGCTTCCTTATGCAAGAGGGAAAAGGGGAGTATAACTTCTCGGTGAAAGGGGAGTATCTTGGCAAAACGACCTTCCCCGACAGCTTCGAGCTCAGGTCTCCCGAGGATAAGTATGCCGTGTCCATGATAGAAGATACAGTCTGCGAGGCAGAGGTGGTACGCGACCATTTCAGACGGGGGCACTTCTTTGCAGAGGACGAGACTATCTCCTTTGACGTTTACACAAACACCAAGAAAAAATATATAACCTATAAAGCAGAGCTTCGAGACGTATTTGATGAAGCTTTAGAAGAGCTTCCCGTTGACGAAAACGGAAGAATCTCCCATTCACCTCTTCCCGTCGGGGTATACAGAATTCAACTGTTCGTTTATTACGGTGACAAGCCTTTTCAATCTCTCAACGTGGTGTTTGAGGTTTTTGATAAAGAAGGGAAAAAGTGTCCGCCTCTTGAGTCGGGGTTGCCGGTGCTTTACTCAACTCCCAACGAGCAGAAATATCTCGACAGAGATAAGTTCGACCCGTGGAATCCCGGCAAAGCCGATAACACCGAGCATTTTTACTCGATTTCTGCATTTCTTCCCTACGTCGGTGAGAGAAAAAGAGTTTGGGAGGTCATTCGGAAGCTTGGCAGAAAATGGTACGTGTGGTTAAATGAGCGTCCCTACGGTGACAGATATTCGTGCAATTACAAGGAGCATCTTGACATAATAAGAAACGCCGATTATATCGCATACCCGCAGGACTACGAGTGGGGCTCGTTCAGATGTGACTATATGACGCGAAGCTATTGGTCGGCAATGCCCGAGCTCTGCCGCCTTCTCGACAGATTCCTGGACGAGAGGGAGGGAGCAAGGGATAAGGTAGGATTTGTCAGGGGCGGAAAAATGACACAAGAGGCTCTTGATAACCTTTACAAATATTATCAGCATGAATGGTATCTTTATGCAGGAGAAGCAATCACAGCCTGCTTCCGTGAGCAAAACAGAATCTTCTCGGAAATAAATCCGAGTCTCAAAAGGTCACACTACGGACCGATAAACATCTATACCACTATGCTTCGCTCCTATCCGCTTGCACGTACCTACGGCTTTAACGTTTCGGATTTTCTTTCCGACGAGCTTTATACGGGCTTTTGTCAGTTTGAGGATTATCCCGCAGCCTGTGCATATCAGACGCTCAGAGGCCCTTTCGGTGTGGGAACGTTTCTTGCGAAGTTCCCGAGACTCGTTATATATCCCGAGCAATATAAGTCCAGCGTCGGCGGTTGTATCGACGGCCACGTAAAGCACGCGAATCCGCCTTTGGGGAAGTATGATATTCCTCTTTGGTTTAATACTACGTTGTCCAGGGAGTACGTCTACAATACAGCGGTCAAGACAAAGGACGGATACCGTTTTTGGGATACCTACGGCTTTATGCACGCCGACCACCCCGAAAATCAGGACGACGTATTTGTAAAGGATTGGAAATACGTTCTTCGTCATAAACCGAAATCACTTTTGAAGAGTCCTGTTTTCTTTGCCGAATTTCCCGAGGAAGAGGACTTTTACGAAACCGAGTTCGTCCCGAACAATCTTCAGCATGCGGTGTATAATCCTTCCGAGGAGGGAGTAGCACATATTTATGAAGCCTCGAGACTCTTCGGCTTGCCGATGGGTGCTTTTGCAAACTGGGATGCTCTCGATACACTCACCTGTGATGACACCGACCTGATAGTCCTTCCCTCTACAAGAGGGCTGTCTCCCGAAAGGCTCGAGAAAATCAGAAGCCTTTACGAAAGTGGAGTATCACTCTTTGCGGTAAGCCACGTTGACGGACTTGAGGATATTTTCGGCGTTGAATATTCCCCCGAAAAGAAGCGCATCTACACCGTGGAAGCAGATGGTGACTTGGAGGACGTTTATCCCTTCAGCGAAACCTTTAATTATAAGGTGAAGGGGGCAACGGTCAGAATGACAGCTTCGGGCAACCCCGTCTTCTTCACTTACGGCAGGACAGCTCTTCTCAATCTTCCTGCGTATTCAGTGGGGCGCATACACTTCAAGGAGCACGCATATCTCGGCAGAGCTACAAACTCCGAGCTTTATTATAAAACTACTGCAAAGCTTATTGCCGAGCTTACGTCACCTCTTGCCGTATCCGATAAAAATTGCGGTATAACGCTTTTCAAGGATGCGTCGGATAGCGAGATAGCTCTTGCGATAGATTATTCCCGTCACGACAGCTCGGAGATAGACCTTGAGCGTGAATATCTCATTACTCTGAACTCGGATTATTCCGATTGTGTGGCTCTTGACGGAAAGCCGCTTCGTCGGCTGGTATCGGAAAAGGGCAGGCTCGACGGAATAGCCATAACTCTCAGACAGCATGAATCGGCGCTTATAAAGCTTATACGATAAAAAAGAAAAGGATAGAGAATTTTTTACTTCTCTATCCTTTGTCCTTTATTCCATAACGTATGCGCGCATTTTACGTCTGCCGAAGGTGACACACTCTTCTTCGGTATCGAGGAATACGTCGATGCGCTTTCCCTTGATGCCTCCGCCGATATCTTCTGCTCTGCAAAGTCCGTAGTCGCCGTAGTTGCCGATAACGTAAACCTTTGTTCTGAGGGGAATATATCTGGGGTCAACGGCTATAACGCCAACCTCTGCCACCTTACCTGTATAGGTGCGATTGCCTGTATGAGTGTATGCCGTTGCCGTAACGTCAACGTAGTAAGAGTAGTTATACTCCGTGCCGTCCGGTGCTGTAAATACACCGCCTGTTCCAATGAGAATTTCTTCGTTGACAGGGGCAACGTAGCGGTCGAAATTCACCGCCTCGTCGGTAGGCTCACCGTTTACGTGCTTTGTACGCACGACCTTCTGTGAGGTACCCATAGCGCCCTCTTGCTGTATCTGCCTTGTTCCTTTGGGGATAGTTTGTACCTCTATCTCAATCGTCTGATAGGGGATACCCTCTGACACTACCTCCTCTACGTAGGTAACACTGTCGATGTTAAGCGTCATTCCGTAGGATACAACCGTGTCAAGAGTGTGATTCAAAACGTCATTTTCATCAAGAGTTATGTTGAAATAGTCTACAATGCTTGCAACCGTTACGTTGTCGCCCTCGTACTCTCCAAGCTTGATTCCGTGATAATAGACACCCGTTCTGGGAACAATGGCAGGAGTAACAGCCATCGCATTCTCAAGGTTCAAGGATTCGTTTGTTCCTCTGGGAGCTTTTGTAACAAATCCTGCCTCGGGTGAAATGAGAGTAATTCGAATTACAAGAAATACTGTAAGTAATAATAAAACAAGGGCAAGTACGTATGCTGAATATTTGGCAACGCGTCCTACGTAATCCGAAAATTTCCCACCGATTTTTCGCGCAGGAAAGGCGCTCAAAACGCTCTCGGAACGAAGGATGCTGTCGCTTCTTTTCTCGTACATTTAGGACTGCACCTTTCTGAAATTATTTGATTTCGTGAAACATTATACACGGGAAAATGGATTTTGTCAAGCAAAATAAGGATTTTTTCGTTTTTGACCCCAAAACTCATTACGATATTTCGTAAAGCATTAACCCTTGAAGGTAAAAAATCTGCTTGTTGAAAGTCTTCTTTAAAAATCAGAAAAATGAAAAAATAACCCTCCTTTCTACCATTATATTATAATAGCGTTTTTTTAGTAAAAGAATTTTTGATGAAAAAAGGAGTGAAAAAACACCTTCGTAATTTTCACCGCCCCAAAACCCATAAAATTTCAAAAAAATTTAAGAAAAAAATAAAAAAATGAGAAAGAATCAAGTTTTTTTGAAAAATATCTTGACATTTTGAGAAAGATAGTATATACTTTTACCCGTCAGTTAAATATTGCGGAATTGTGTAAAGGTAGCACGACAGACTCTGACTCTGTTTGTCTGGGTTCGAATCCTAGTTCCGCAGCCAAAAAATACTGAAAGCATTTTCTTTCAGGATTTTTTCATTTGTGCCGACAGGACCAACATCATTTGAGCGTCAGCTCAACATCATTGCCGCACGCGGCACAAATGAACGAGGTTGAGGCGTTGTCTCAAATGATGTTGCAACTAGTTGCAAATGATGTTACGCCTGCAGCGTAAACGATGTTGCGCTTCGCGCAAACAGAGCGGTTGCCGTTCGTTTGGTACGCTAATTGACAGTTGATTATTAATCGAAAGTATGATATAATTGGTTTGAAAAAGGTGGTGAGTGTTATGAACGATCTTTATATACAAGGATTACGAATAAACTGGGATACTCTTCCTAAAACCTCTTACGTTCATAATATCTCCGCCATAAAAAGCATCACAGAATTACAGTTTGACAAAGCAATTACATTTTTTGTTGGAGAAAACGGTTCTGGTAAATCAACATTACTTGAAGCTATAGCGGTAGAATTTGGCTATAATTCAGAAGGTGGTACACGGAACTACAATTTTAGTACGTATTATGACATTTCGCCATTAAGTGAATCCATTACACTGATTAAAGGTTGGAACCGACCAAAATTCGGGTACTTCTTCAGAGCCGAAACGTTTTTTAACGTTGCGACGGCGTCTATGTTTGAATACAGTGGCGATAATTATCACGCTAACTCTCATGGAGAAGGGAATCTACGTTTTTTGGCGTATGATAAACCCGGACTATATTTAATGGACGAGCCTGAAGCCGCGCTTTCTCCCCAACGCCAGCTAACATTGCTGAAGCACATTTACGATATGTCCCAAAAAGGAGCGCAATTTATAATAGCAACACATTCTCCCATTCTACTTGGTTGCCCCAATTCGCAAATCTTATCCTTTGATAATGGTAAAATTTCACCTTGCGACTACGAAAACACCTTAAGTTACCGAATCACAAAAGGATTTTTGTTTAACAGAGAGCGTATGTTGAAAGAATTGTTCGATGATTAATATGTCATCTATTTCGGTCGCCAACCACAAAAAAATATACCACCCAATAGGGTGGTATATTTTTTGTATTGATTTGAATAGGATTCGAACCCGAGGATTTTTGCATTATCAGCCTCGGTGATTTCTATTAGAACTTATATTGATATTCGGATGGCGACACTCCCACGGCTTTTTTGAATTCAACGGAAAAATACTTGTAATCATTGTAGCCGGACAAGAACGCTACCTCTTTCAGCGAATAATAGCCCGTCGAAATAAGTCCTGCCGCATTTTGTATTCTCAGATTTACAATGTACTTTTGAGGAGATATGCCGTAATCCTTCTTGAAAAGCTTTCTGAAATATACCTCGCTCATAAAGGATTTTCGAGCCGCTTCTTTTATTGAAAGCTCACTTTTTTTGTAATTCTCGTTGATATAGTCAACCGATGGCTGTATTTTTGACACGCCTTTATAAATTTTATAATTTTGAATATAGCACTCGGCAAAAATTCTGTATAAAATGGCGGTGCATTTCATCTGATACCCGATATCCTTTTTCTCCCATAAGTCATATATTTCCCGAAAAAGTCCGGAGAAGATATCAGGCTCTTTTGCTTCAAAGGCTTCGATATTTTTACCGCTGAAGCTTGTTGCTTCAAAATGTATGCAAATAAGACTGTCTTGTATGGCTATTCTTGAATAGTCAAGTCTTGCGGGAACAAAGGTGAGAAAGTTGTCTGTAAGGTGAAGCTCTTCTTTTTCGGTTTTTAGCCGAGTGTCAGCAGAAAACCGAAATGACAGAGCATTGAAGTTTCGACCACTGTTGAACATATTTACGTTTTTCTGGTCAATGTACAAAACGTCGAGTAGATTGAATGAAATTATTTCTTTTTCGAAAAACAATATATCATCTCCTTTGCCTTTAAGTATTGTATTATATTTGTTTCGAAAAATCAACCTAAATTATTATTTTGTGGATAGATTATTCAAAATAATATGCTATAATATAGTAAATTGGAGGTTTTATCATGAATGATAGAAGAAAAGTTTTAGAGTTGTTTGAAGAACAAGAGGCTTATACAAACGAAAGAGTGTCCAACGGAATCGAGCATTACAGAAAGGGCAACGGAAAAATAAAGGTTTTGGGTAAAGACGGTAAGCCCTTGAAAAACGTTAAAATAAAGCTTTGTCAGAAGTCCCATCAATTTCGATTCGGTGCAAATATTTTCATGCTTGACCAGTTTGAAAACTCAGAAAAGAACGAAAAGTATGAGAAATATTTTTCGGAGCTTTTCAATATGGCGACGTTGCCTTTCTATTGGGACGCAACAGAGCCTGAAATGTACAAAACAAGATATGGCAAGGATAGCCCGAATATCTACCGCCGCCCTGCCATAGACCCTTGTATGGAATTTTGTGAAAAGCACGGAATTGAGCCGAGAGAACATGCTCTTGCTTATGAGGCGTTTTTCCCCGATTGGCTCAGCAATGCGGATATAAGTGAAATAAAGAAGCACTATGAGCGCCGCTGCCGTGAAATTTCACAGCGTTACGGAGACAGGATCCCCACTATTGAGGTCACTAATGAAATGGAGTGGCATACATACAAGACTGAATTTTACAACGATCCTGACTTCATAAAATTTTGCTTTGATACGGCGGAAAAATATTTCCCGGAAAATGAGCTGGTTATAAATGAGCATACCGAGCTTTGTTGGGGTGATTGCTGTCGTACCACAGATAAGTACTATTCTTATATCGAAGCAAATATGTTGAAGGGCGTAAAGATTGATGCTGTTGGTATGCAGTACCACGTATTTACAAAAAGAGAAAACGAATACGAGGTGTCTCGAACACGCTATAATCCAAGGAGCCTTTATGGACACATGGATATGTATGCCCGTTTGGGGACCCCTCTTCAGATTACCGAGGTGACTGTTCCTGCATATTCGTGGGATAAGGAGGATGAGGAGATACAAGCAGAGATTGTTGAGAATCTTTATTCTATATGGTTCTCTCACCTTGCGGTAGAGCAGATAGTGTACTGGAATCTCGTTGACGGATATTGCTATTGCAAGAATGCTGAAGGAAATACTATTGGTAATATGACTGTTGGAGAAAATTATTATCACGGCGGACTTTTGCGATTTGATTTATCACCCAAGCCTGCATACTATAAAATAAAAGAGCTTCTTGAAAAGCGCTGGCATACCGAGGAAGAGATTGTAGCCGACGAAAACGGCGTTGCAGAGTTCCGAGGCTTTTACGGAAGCTATGATATTGAGCTTGATTGTGACGGAAAGAAAATTAATACGGAATTAGAGCTGTCGAAGAATGGAGAAAACAATTTCAATATAAAATTTTAAAAATAAAGAATCTCGCTGTTCAGCGAGATTCTTTGTTTAGAAAGCTTTTTATTTCCTCTATTCTTTTTTCGGCAGTTTCCCGTCCGATATTATATGCCTCCTTGAGCCTTTCAGGGTCTTTTTCCACCTTGCCGACGGGGAGGTCGTAGGGCGGACGAAGAACCAGAAGCTCGCCCCTTTCTTCTCTTTCCTTTATATAGTCGAGTGTCTCGTTATAGTTTTCGTGTCTTTTGTTTGCCGTTTTTATAAAGCTCGGATATTTTCTGTACTTTGCCTTGATAAACGGCATCATTCTGTTTTTGCCCTTTCGATATTCCAAAGGTTGAGTCAGAACAACTATATTTCTGTCATATCCTATAGATTCGAAGAACTTTACGGGAATAGAATCGGCAATGCCGCCGTCGAGAAGGGGTTTACCGTCTATTTCGACAATTTTTGAAACGAGAGGCATAGAGGCAGACGCTCTTATCCAGTCAAAGCCGTGGTCGTGAAAGCCCTCGTATTTGTGGTAGACCGCCTTACCTGTCTCAAGGTCGGTTGCAACGACGAAAAACTCCGACGGGTCTTTTTCAAAGGCTTCAAAATCAAAGACGTCATGCTTTAAGGGCACTTCACCGTAACAAAATTCGGTACTGAAAATGTTACCTGTCTTAAATAAAACACGCCACCCCGAATAACGCTTGTCACGGCAGAAGCGTGTGTTGTAGCGAAGCACTCTGCCTATTTGTCCCGACTTGTAGTTACAGCCGAACGCCGCACCTGCCGATACGCCGATAACGCCGTCGAAGCGGATGCCGTTTTCCATAAGCACGTCTATTACTCCTGCGGTGAACAGTCCCCTCATGGCACCGCCCTCTAAAATAAGTCCTCTTTTCATAAAACCTCTGCTTTTTAATTGATATAGATTATTATATCACACTTTTGACGTTTGCGCTACGAAAATGTTGAAAAAATACAAGACTTATTGTATAATGAAGAAACAGAAAAGAGGTATTTATGAAAGAAGTATTTCCGAATTACTATGGCAAGTTTAAGTGTATTGCCGACAGATGCAATCATAGCTGTTGTATAGGTTGGGAAATTGATGTTGATGAAGAAACTGCAAGACTTTACAATTCACTTGAAGGTGCGCTTGGTGAGAAGATAAGAAAGAATATTACAGGGGAAGCACCACACTTTGTATTAAAAGAGGATGGGCGCTGTCCGTTCTTAAACGAGCGAGGACTTTGTGATATTATATGTGAGCTTGGTGATGAGGCGTTATGCGACATTTGTTATCTCCACCCGAGATTCAGCAACGTCTATCGGGATTTTATGGAAACGGGACTGGGACTCTCCTGCGAAGAAGCGGCGCGAATCATTCTTACAGAAGAAGAAAGGTTTACTGTTTTTATTCCGAGCT
Organism: Eubacteriales bacterium; assembly: GCA_045594565.1. Taxonomy (GTDB): domain Bacteria; phylum Bacillota; class Clostridia; order Oscillospirales; family SIG627; genus RGIG6353. The sequence goes on along the minus strand of JAZNYT010000029.1, from coordinate 2,353 downwards.
CCGCAAAAAAAGACCCGTTTTTTATAGAGCGTGAAGAGGTATTTCATATTCTCCAAAACCGCGACCTTAATTTTTTTGACAGGATCAAAACGCTTGCGCAGAGATACAATATCAGATTTGATTTTTCAGGAGACGAGCTTTATAAGCTTTTTTTGCCTCTTGAAAGGCTTGACGACGCATGGGAAAAGGAGCTTGAAAAGCTTAAGTTGTCAAAAAGCCTTGATATCTTTGAAAGAGGGGATTTACAAATTTTCTTTGAGCAGCTTGCGTGCTATTTTGTTTTCCGCCACTTTCAGTCGGGGATAGTATTTCCTATTTTGAGTGTTGTCACAATAGCTTTGATTTGCTCGGGATGTAAGACCTTTGAAGAGATGTTTGGTGCCGTCAGAATGTATTCCTCCGAAATCGAATACAGCGAAGAAAATACAGAAAAGCTGATAAGATTTGCAATTGATAAAAAACAGCTTGTGTAGTATAATGAATTTATAAATGAATTAAAGGAGCTTTCTATGAAACGTTTGATTTTGACAGCTTTACTCGTACTTATGCTTACCGTTTCGGTATCGGCAGAAAAGGGCGTGTCTTTTTCGGACTTGCCCGAAACACATTGGGCTTATTCCACGGTTATGCCTATGGTGGAAAAGGGACTTTTCAACGGCACCTCTGCCGTCGTTGACGGAGTGGGTACCTTCTCGCCCGATAAGACTATGACAAAGGGAGAATTCCTTGCGGTAGTTTGCAGATATTATTTTCCCGATGAAATATATACTCCCGAGGCAGGTCTTCCTTGGTGGGACCCGTACTTCACGATAGCAATTAAGTACGACCTCGTATCAGTCAGAAACGATTCTCTTGACTGTGATGAGATTATCAACCGTGCAGAGGCGGTAAAGCTTATCGATAAGCTTATGACGGTACAGGGTACGCCTCTTGAAAACGTAAGCTATGATACCATTCCGGATGACCAAAAAATTCTTAGATACGGAATCTTAAGCGATAATGCACACGACAACGAATTCTTAATGTCTGCAGTAAGAAGATGTATAGGTGAGGGTATTATAGGAGGCGTTGATACAAAAGGTACTTTTGACCCCTACGGAAGCCTTACCCGTGCCGCTGCCGCAACTATTATTTGCAGAGTTACAGAGCCCGAAAAAAGACTCCCTAAAAGCGAAAATACAGATAATCCTCTTTGCCTTCAGTATGGACATTATTTTTCTCCGGGTTCATCGGATGGGTCTGCACTGTTGAAAGCGGCGACCGAAACGGAAGAGGGCTTAACTGCATTGATTTGTGAAAGGTGCGGAGCAACAAAGGAGATAGCTTTTAAGCCTCACGTCCATCTGGAAGGAAACCTGATTGACCGCATTTCTTGTGGCGACAATGTTTGGGAAGAACAGCTTTGCAGAGTTGTACAGCAGGTTACCGTTACCGATTGGGAGGGAGAAACAGAGTATATATCATACGTCAGATGTAACCACCCGATGCCCTCTGATTATTGGCGTAACGTAAATTCCCGTGAAGAAGCAACTCATACTTACAGTGATTGGAAAATAGTTTCATATGCGGGCAAGGGTGTCGAGGGACGAATGGAAAAGGTTTGCACCAGGTGCGGTGACACCTACGTTAAGATTATACCGATGTTCTCTACCGACGAGGCGGTTCTTGACGTAAGAAAGTCTTATGGTTACGGTCACGCTACTGGTTGCCTCGACCACCGTGACGAGTATCATAAATCCGAACTCCGTCCGTCAAAGGGCGGTGTACTTAACAGATATTTGGGAATAGCATACGGAAAAGTATTTTTACAAACCGGAATAGGTCTGAACAGTTGGGATAGAGGACAAATCGGAAACGTAATAGAGCATCCCGACGGAAGAGACGGAGTGTCGGTTTTCGGTTGGCGAGGCAGTCTTGAAAGCACGAACGACGAAAGACTCAATATGATTATGGAGGCGATACTTTACCAAACGGGAGACAGGGAAGTGGCTTATGCCCTCTGGCACGTTATCGACTTTATGTACATAAACGGAAGTGACAAAACCACTCCCGAAAAGATAGAGTCCTTCGGCTTCAAGACGGCAAACGAAACCCCCACCTCAATCGAGCTTAATATGAAAAATACTCATATTCTCTGGGAGTGGGGCGAGGGCATCAACGGAAACAACTTCTATTTCAGCACGTTAAAATAAAGCCAAAAGAGAGAGCCAAACTGAAGTGATAAAATGATGGTAGACACAAAAAAAGTGTCTACCATCGTTTTTTATGCTATACTAAAGGAAAAGGAGATGATAATAATGGGAAGACCAAAAGGTGGAACGAATAATAGCCATAGCAAGGAAGAAAAATTAGC
>JAZNYT010000028.1:0-24133 GCA_045594565.1 Eubacteriales bacterium | reverse complement strand
TCCATCTCTTTTTCAAAAAGCTCCTCCGAGCGTAAGTAGTCGGTGGAATATTCCGGTTGTATTACTGTTACTTTCATTTTATCCTCAAAGTATTATTTCTTTTGTACCCTCCTCAAGGGTTATATGCTCTTTGACACCCAGTCGCTCCATCCACTCTCTCGTAACAGTCGCGTTAAAGCGGCGAAGATGCTCGTACTTCATATTCGCATAAACGTGTGCACCTATCTTCTCACCACTGTATACAGGCTCTCGACAGGTCCAGAGACAGGTCTTTGGAGATATTGCAAAATACACCTCAAGAGATGCACCGAAAACGCCGTGATGTGCCATCTGCACCATATCGGCAGGAAGTCGGTCACGCTTGTAATAATAGAGTCTGTCCCCTGCCTCGGGTCCGATATCACCGAGGAAGATTACCGACTTATTCGGTGTTGAAAGTCTGAATACCATTGAGCTGTTGTTGATGATGTCTGCCCTCTCCTCCTCTTTTACAGTCTGGAGAACTTCAATTCTGACCTCGTCAATCTCGATAATATCACCTGTCTCGGGAATGACGAGCCTTTCTTCAAAGCTTGGAAGAAGCTCATAGAAGTAGGGGAGTATCTCCCCCAGGTCAGAATGGTAGACTGCAAATTCCGGAGCTGTCAGGGTAGACTGTGAATGAAAGTGACAGTATATTTTATCGGGGTTAAAATCCGCAAGTCCGTTTTTTCGGCACTCCGCAACAAATCCTCCTATATGGTCAGAATGAGGGTGTGTAAGTATCCAGGCGGATACGTGTCTGTCCCCTATCACTTCACGCAAAGCCGTCATATCCGACGCCTGTCCTCCGTCTATAATAATAACGTTATCGTTTTTAGTAATAACGGCGTAGGACATCATAAGATAGCTCGCGCCCGATATTTGATAAAGTCTTGTTTTCATATTCTTTTTGTCTCTCCTGCATTTATTTTATATATTTTACCGCCCATCGCAATCCACAGGGGTGTGAGGGTGGGGTTATGGTAAATTCTCCCGTCTGATGATAAAACAAGGGAGCGATATGCCATAACGTAGTCATATATCTCCATATTGGTGGCGTACCAAGTGTCTTCTTTTTTCGAGATTTTATCACATATCTTTCGCAGAAGAGTGAGATTTTCATCAAGTTCGAAGGCGTGGCCCCATATATAGAAAAGCTTGGGAGAACGGGAGGCGCAGTATAGCTCTTCCACCTTCATATTCACAAATTTTTCTATGTAATTCATTATTTCGGGATTGGTCTGATGGGCAGTCGGTATCCATTCAAGGAAGTCAACGGGAAGCTCAAAGCTGTCGTTGTCGGCGGCAAGTGACCTTGCATAAACCACGTCAAGAGCACGAAGGTAGCTCTTGATATCCTCCTTATTCACACCATCCAAAATTCTTATTCCCGAGTCTGCATAGGCGGAGCCTCGAATGATTCTGCCGAACGTCTTTTCCATGGAATTTTTACAGGTCTGCATTTCAAGAATTCCGTTTGCAAGCGTAGTCTTTCCGAGAGCAACGTGGGTTGCGGTGTGAAGCGCTATTTCGTGACCGTGAGAGATAAGATGCTCCTCCGCCTCCTCCTTCGTCATCTTGTTTGCAGTTCCGATATATGCAGAGTTCAGGTTAAAGGTACCTTTCATACCATACTCTGTAAGCATGTCCGCAATTTTCAGGTCTGCGGTATATCCGTCATCATAGCTGAAGGTTACAGCCTTTGTTTTCCCTTCCGGGAATCTTAAAAATCTATACATTTCGGTCTCCTATTAAGCTTTTAATTTCTTCTTCCGTTTTTGCATTATCATCAATAATCGTTTCAACTCTCTTACGCAGGTTAAGAAGGAAGCCCTGCCAGTCACTCTCGGAAGTAAATGGGTTGCCCCCCTCCGAAAGCTGTTTTTCTCGCTTTCTTATTGTATCGTTATTTCCCGGGTGGTTTCCGAGATGCAAGGTAACGGGCACTCGGAGAAGCTTATCTATGGATTCGAGCATATCGTGTGCAGGATCTCCCACTCTTTCGTTTCGATAAATATAAGGGAGGGTCACCGCATTCGTTCCCGCACCTCCGAACATACCGGCAAGATAAGCTTTACCGTTATCGGTTACCTCAAAAAATGAGCTGATAACGCCATCTGTGTGACCGGGAGTAAGAAGAAAACTTATTTTATATTTTCCAAGCTCGAACACGTCCCCGTCCTCAACCAGTATGTCAAATCTTGGTATCTCGCCAAAGGGGTAATTTTTCCTGTTCATAAAAAGCTGTGGCTTTTCCGAAAGTGCCTCGGCATCTATTCTGCTTATAATAAGCTTTGTGCCGTACATAATGCGGAATTCCTCAGATGAGCCGAAATGGTCGTGGTGACCGTGAGTATGTATTATGTATTTAACTTCTCTCGGGTCAAAGCCCAGACGCCATATGCTGTCAACAAGCAGATGCGCCGTGCCTATATACCCCGAATCAAAAAGTACAAGTCCGTCACCGGTATCAAGAAGATGAATACAAACCTTTTTATCTCCAACGTAATAAAGGTCATCCGCAATCTTGAATGGGTCTATACGTTGGGTGGATGGATGCTTATAAAACTCCGATTTGAAAGCACTCAATTTATCCGTCATTTCGTGAAATCTTTCACTTAAGAATTCATCTCTTGTCATTTTTAACGCCCCTTATCTTTTGCTAAAGTCTAATTAAATTTATTTTATCATAATTCCAACAAATAATCAATGAAAAATCCGTGCCATTTTTGATGTTTTTATGTTGCATATCCAAAAATATTGTGATATTCTATATAAGAAAGAGGTGATTTTTTTGAAAATTGCAATTATGACAGACGTTGAGGGTGTTGCAGGTGTTATAAACGCCGAGGACTGGATATACCCCACAAGTAAATACTACGACGAAGCAAAGCGTCTTCTCACAGAGGAAGTAAACGCCGCGATAAGAGGTCTTTTCGATGCAGGTGCTACCGAGACGGTAGTAATCGACGCTCACGGACCGGGAGCTATAAATTTATCTCTTCTTGACAAGAGAGCACTCTATTCAAGAGGCTGGAGAGCTACATATAACTTTGGGCTTGATATGGGCTTCGATGCGGTGATTTGGGTAGGTCAGCATGCAAGAGCAGGCACTATAGGCTCTCACCTCACCCATACGGGCACCTTCTACGTGCTTGAGCAGAGAATTAACGGTATGCCCGTTGGTGAATATGCCGAAAACGCCATTATGGCAGGTTTTTACGGTGTTCCCGCAATTTTTGCTTCGGGTGAGAGAGCACTTAAAGAAGAAATTATGGAAATCACTCCTTGGGTACATACGGTTGAGGTTAAATACGGAATCACCCGTGACAACGGTGCAAACTGTGATGCAGAGCAGTATGCAAGACACAATCTGGGAGCTGTGCACGTACATCCCGAGGTAGCGCGTGAGCGAATATACGAGGGCGCTCGTGCGGCACTCACCGATTTCATAAACAATCCCGAAAAGTTCAAGCCCTACTGTCCCGAGCCACCTTACGTTTTTGAGATATGGCTTCGAGAGAGAAAGGAATATCCCGCCCAGTACATCGTGCGCCGTCACGAAAATGATATTCTGAAGATGTTCAACGCCAAGGACGAAACCTATGAAAAGGGTACTTACGACCTGCCCTATGAATTCAAAAAGCTTGACGACTAAAAAAGCGGCTAGCAGCCGCTGGCATATCTCGCCTGTCGCAACGTGTGTCTTTACTTAAATAAAGAAAACCGGCGAGGTTCGTTTCAAGAAATTTCCTATGTAATAAAAAACAGGGCTGTAAAAAACTTGACAAAGTTTTTTACAGCACCTGCTTTTATTTTTTGGGACTTTTCCCGTATTTTTTTATATATGCACGATAAAATGCAGAATAATCCGTAAAGCCCGACAGCGACGCACATTCTGTCAAAAGTCTTTCTTCCTTTCGCTTCTCCTCAAACATAGCAAAGCGTTTTTCTCTTATGTAGGTCTGTACGGTTATTCCGGTGTGCTTCTTGAAGCCGTGACACAGATAATACTTGGAAACAAAGAAAGTCTCACAAAGCTTATCAAGACTTATCTCCTCCGTGAAATGATTGTTTATGTAGTTTATTACCTGCTCTATGGGCTTGTTGCTCTCATCCGAGTTCTCAAAGTTCGATATTTGATTGATAGAATAGAGCACTTCCACAAGAGTTGTTGCAGCAATAGGAGTATCAAGGCTTTCAAAGTCACAGGTATACGCTTTCATTCTCATAATAGCATCGTAAAGACCGCTCTTGTGTACTACGTCGGCATTTATTTTGTTGCCCTTGCGAGATGGCTCCAAAAAAGCCTTTTCGTATTCCTTGCATCCCCATTCACTAAAAAATTCAGGAGACACCGTTATTGTGATACGTGAATACGGCTTTTCACTGTTATGCCATACTCTGTGCATCTCTCTTTTTCTTATGATTATTACGTCATCGGGAGAAAGAAAGTAGTTTTTATCCTCAATTACGTACCTCGAATCTCCTTCTATAAACATATAAACCTCGTATTCATCGTGGCAATGTAAAAAATAATTTTTATTCGACGGAGGAGGAGATCCGCAGGAGGCGGTAAAATTAAGCTCTTTCATAAAAAACCTCGTACAAATTACGTTTCTGTGATATTCTACCACAAAAAAGCAATTTTTACAATACATATGGCAATTTTAGTATTTTTTTATTGTCTTAATTGTAGTAGAATAGTATAAAAGGTCGACTACGGCGATTGAATTTACGTTCGCTGAAGAATAAATCTCTTGGGCAGACTTTGCTTTTTACAAGCAACTTGAAATGCAATTTTCTATGTAATAAAATAACTTTTGGAGGAAAAAGTATGTTACTTACAAAAGACGGTAAAGGTACAGCTAAAATAATACTTCCCGAAAATCCTACTTCCAGAGAAAAATATGCGGCAGAAGAGCTTATCTCCTACGTTAAAAAAATAAGCGGTGCCGAGCTTTCGGAGGGGGATGCCAGAATAATCATCGGAGGCCCCGAAAGAAACAGGGCAGCGCGTGAGCTTATCTCGGAGAAGGAGTTTGACCGCGAGGTCCCCGGACCCGAGGGCTTTATGATAATGGCAAAGGGAAACGACCTTCTTATTGCAGGAAGCAGTAAAAACGTAGGTGAAAAAGAACGAGGCACGGTTTACGCCGTATATGAGCTTCTTGAAAGATATCTTGGCTGCTCGCTCTCCGCTTACAGTAATCATGCGGTAAACGCAGGTGAGCTTATTCCAGAAAGCAGCGATATTGAAATACCCGACGTAAAATACGTAAAGTCGGCTGCCGACCTTCCCTACAGAACTGCGATAGTGCAGTATTCCTCTTGGCGAGGAAACCCCGACCACGAGCTGAACGTGCCTTTCATTTCGTGGCTTGTAAAGAACAGATTCAACAGAATTCTCACCTGGGTGAGTGTATACGAGGGGTACAAGAAGAACGGAATGCTTGAAGAGGCAGAAAAGCGCGGTATTTCATTCTCTGTAGGACATCACGAGTCCACAGCACTCTTTCTTCCGCCCGATGGAAACGACTATTTCCCCGAGAAGTATTATGAAACGCATCCCGAATACTACAGACTGGATGCGGATGGCACACGCTACTACATGGCAGAGGGTAAATTCGGCGGTCAGCTTATACAGTGTTTAAGACACCGCGAGGGTACCAAGACGTATGCGAAAAACGTTATTGCATGGCTTGACAAGAACCCTGACGTTGACGTGGTATGTCTCTGGCCCAACGACGGAAAAGCGCCTCAGTGCTGTTGCGAAAAGTGCCGTAAGTACACCAAGACTCAGAACTACACTTACTTTGTAAGCAAGGTGGCAAATGCAGTAAAACGAGCGCATCCTCACGTAAAAATTGACCAGATAGCCTACGTTGACCTCTTCGACTGTGACGTGAAGAAGACCGCGAAGAACGTTATTATAGACCAGACCACCTGGCACACTATTGGACTTCGAGGAGTGGGCAGACCCGACGGAAGCTGTCTTAACCATACCCTTTTTGAAAAGACCGCTCTTTCCTGGAAAAAGGCGGGAGCTGAAGTCGTTTACTACGATTATATGATGGCGACCTTCGGTGCGGTACAGCGTTGGATGCCTATGGCTGAGGAAATGCAGGCAATATGCCGCAGAATGAAGGAGGTTGGAATTTCGGGACTTGGTACACAGATGGAAGTGTTCAATAACTGGAACCACATTCTCAACTTCTATACCTTCGGACGTACCGCTTATGATAACTCCATTTCCTTTGAGGACAGTCTGGACAGCTTCTCAAAGATTTTCGGTAAAGGCGGAGAGTTCATAAAGGAAATTGTAAGACTCGGTGAAAAGCATATCAGCGGTCAGACCTCTATCGGTTATGCAGGAAAGGAGCTTATCGAGCAGACGGATTGCGACGTTTTCTTCGACCTTTACGAGAAAGCGCTTGAAGCTGCGGAGACGAAGCTTTTCCGTAACAACGTGCGACTTATGAGAATGGGCTTCCGTTATTCCTTCCTTGAGGTTACGAACAAGAAGGACAAAAAGTACCTCGGCTCTAACAAGACGGGTGCTATCGACGAGACGGGTGAACTTACATATATGATGAACAATTTCGACAGCTTTGTGTCGGGTAAAGAAGGCTACGGTATAGCCATTCCGGTAGGTCACCCTGTTGATACTGTATTTGAGCCGAACTACTGGTACGAATTTGAATAAAGCACTTGAAAAAAAGTGCAATCTGATGTATAATCTTAAAAAAAGATTACAAAGGAAAAAATAAATGAACAAACTTCTTGAAAGACTGAATTTACAGTATGAAAATCCGTGGCTTGACGAGTGCTACGAAAAGATAAAGGATACCACCGATATTCCCGAATGGCTTACCGAGGAATTTATACTCGACACCGAAAAGAATACTCCTATTTTGAAAAAGCATACAAGGGAGCTTTGCGAGGCACTTCCCAAGGTGGTGGCAAATGCCGACCTGGTGCTTTATGCAAAAACTCTTTACCTTATGCTTTCCGACCACAGATTCCACGAGGAAGTCTTCGGTGATCTTAAATTTCCCGAAGCGCCTGAAGGCGCCGATCCTCTCCCCTATGATATTTTCGGATTTTTCCCTATGCTTGCAAGAATCCGTGAGACCTACGAATTTCTTCTTGAATCAGGTTGTGACAAGGAAATTGTAGACGGCACTATGACGGGAATTGACGGCAACATAGATGCAAGTCGTGAAAAGACGGGACGATTCTGTTTCCTCTACTACTATTTCCTTTGGTGCACCACCTTCTCAACGGGAAGCATCTTCAAGATAGGACGCTTTCGCTTTGAGCTCAGACGCAACTGCAAGATAGATGCTATCGGACTCAAAAATGCAAATGGCGACGTTGCCGTAATGATGAAGGAAGGAGTAAACATCCATAGAAGCGGTCTCGTTCTCGGCACTGCCGGAGCGGAGGATGAGGATGGCTCATACGTTACCGACTTTAAGGAAACCGCCAGCTACTACGAGGGCTATATGGTAGACGAGGAAAGTGCCAAGGTTAAGTCCGAAAAGGTACGCCTTGACAAGAGTGAGTGGACTGTTTTCTTCCGTCCGGGTGATAATATCATAAGTGTACATATTCCGAAAAACGAGCCCTTTGACAAGGCTTGGGTGGAGCAGTCCTACGATATGGGACGTGATTTCTTCTCGAAGCTCTATCCCGATATTAAAATCGGCGGATTTATGTGTATTTCATGGCTTCTTGCATCAGACCTCAAGGGAATGCTCAAGCCTACCTCAAACATTATTTCCTTCCAGAACAAGTACACAAAATTCCCCTATAAAAACAACGGACTCGACGTATTTCTTTTTGTTTACAACAAGCTTGCAGAGTCTATGGATGAAATAGATATTGAAGCTCTTGAGGAAACAAATTCCCTTCACACCGCAATAAAGAATCATTACCGCAAGGGTGAATTCATTTATGAAACAGGCGGTATGTTCCCGTTCTAAAAAATCAAGAGTAGTAAACCGGCGTTTACTACTCTTATTTTTTTACTTTGTGGGTGCGACTCCCACCTCTGTTGTTTTATCGCTTAAATGGTCGGTGTAGCCGACGACTTCAAGGCGAATTTCGTCACCGTCGTATATCACGATTGTAATAGAGCCGTTTGCAACGTGGGGAATGTCCTTTATATTTTCGGGAGGAATATTTCCCCATACGGCGCGGAGCGTTCTTATAACGCCTCCGTGAGTGCCGATAACAATGGTCTTCCCTTCGTTTTCGTTTGCAATACGGTAAAGCTCTGCAGACGCCCTTTTCATAACGTCTATATATCCTTCGCCACCGTCAAAGCGTGAAAGTCCGGGATTGCGGCGGTATTCTTCAAAGGACTCAGGGTATTTCTTTTCTACGTCCTCGATAAGCATTCCCTGCCATAGTCCTACGTCCACCTCACGAAGCTCCTTCGTTTTCACAACGGGTAGCGACAGCCTGTCGGATATAAGCTTTACGGAGTCATAAGCACGGGACAGGTCGCTTGAGTATATGGCGTCCACCTTAAAATTTTCGCAAATATAATCTGCCACCGACACAGCCTGTGACCTTCCCACTTCATCGAGAGGAACGTCCAGCTGTCCCGAAAATCGCTTTTCTTTATTACCCATACTAAATCCGTGGCGTACTATTATAAATTTTACCATTTTATTTTCCTTTCTAAAAGGGAAAAGATTTTAGATAAATGCAACAGATGAAGTTGCCATAAATCCTCGTTTATAATTCGTCAGGGACTGCTTCTTTTTTAGAAACTACCTTTGCCGCAATCTCACTTGCAAAGTCAAGAGCGGCTTTAAGGGAGTCACCTTTTTTATAGCTATGTAGGAATGCCGCCGAAAAGCTATCCCCCGCGCCTACTGTCGACACTACCTTTGCTTCAACCGCAGGAGAAAAGGCACTCTTGCCCGTCGCCTTTTCAAAGGCGTATGCACCGTCGGCGCCAAGAGTTATGACAACGAGGCGGATATTCGGAAATTTCTCTGCAACGCTTCTTGCAAAGCTACGAGCAGAGGAGAAATCAAGTGATACAAGCTTTCCTACGGTTTCAAGCTCCTCCAGGCTCACCTTCAAAACGGTTGCGTGACGAAGTGCAAAATCGACGGTGTCAGCCAAATAAAACGGAGCACGTATATTCACGTCAACGAATATATCGTCGAATTTCTGCCTTTCAATAAGAGATGAAAGGCTCTTCTTGTTATATTCACCTCGAAGGGAAAGAGTCCCGAAATATAGGACGTCGAAGTTCTCCGCTACCTCTTTCGTATCTATAAAGTCGTAAGCCACCTCTCCGAGCAGATTATATTTTGGCACTCCCTTTTCATCGAGAGTCACAAGGCATTTACCCGTATCCTTGTCATTTTTCGATAGGTAGCGCGTGTCTATATTCCACTCATCAAGACGCTCCATCGCCTTTTCACCAAGGTCGTCTCTGCCGATTGCGGATAGCATAAAAACATTTTCGCCAAGCTTTGCGAGATGTGCCGCAAAGTTAAGAGGTGCGCCCCCTATATGCGCTTCGTCGGGGTAGACGTCGAAAAGGATTTCACCAAAGGATAAGGCTTTCATATTTCACCTGCATTCATTGCATCACGTACCGCCTTTATGGGTCTTATTCCTATAGTGGGAAGCGTTTTGGGCGCGTTGTAAATCGTCTTCAGCTCCTCGTCGGTGCAGTTGGGATTGTCAAGGATAAGCTCTTTTATCTTCATTAAGGGCTCTGCAGACAAATCAAGGAAACGGTTTACGTCGCTCTCGCCTTCGGCTATCTGTCCGCAGGGGTGATAAACGTGCGCCGCCGAAATTGTGTTCGGTGAAAGCTTTCTTACCTTCTCAATGTCCGCAAGATACTCTACCGGGTATCCTATATTGACTCCCCAATCTCCCGAGCCGAATATTCCGTACACCTGAAAGCAGTCGCCTGTTACAAGAGTCTTGGTCCTTGTATCGAAAACAGCCATACTGTCATCGGTATGCCCCTTGATAGTAACCACCCTTAAAACACCGAGAAGCGTTTCATCGTCTGCGGGAAAAAGAAAATTACTACATTTTTCGTGAAGAGCTTCCGAGCGTGATACCACCACTGCTTCGGGAAGCTTTTCGATAAGGGGCATCAGCGCTCCCGAGTGGTCGGGATGATTATGGGAAATGAAAATATACTTCACGTCATCCGCCTTAATGCCAAGCTCATTCATCGCGGGAAGGATGAAATCCTCCACGTCATTTTCGAAGCTTGCGGCATCGAAAATCATAACGCCTTTATCGGTCTTGATAAAAGAAACCGTTGTAAAAATATCCTTATAGGGTGTATGTATCTTGTAAATGTTTTCCGAAACCTTCATTATTTCCATCGTCTTTACTCCAAGCTCTTTGAAATAGAAATGTGTCATCGCTCCGTGCATTACGGATTTTGGGCGTTCTATCTGCTTATACCCACTTTTTTCATAGGTATGAAGAGCAACCTTTAGGTTTTCGTGAGTTTCAAGATAAGATGCGGTAAATCCTTTTTCCGTCATCTTTTTTTCGACGTGCTCTATAAGCTTGTATCCGTAGCCCTTCCCCTTTACCTCGTCGGCAAGGTAGAGCTTTTGAAGCTCGGCACATCCCTTGAAGTCAGGAAACTCTGCAAAGCCGATACCTCCCAAAACTCTGTCGGCATCGTCCACAAGAACGAAGTAGCCTCTGGTGTCACTTCCAATGTAGAAATCAGATAGTCTGTCAAGTCCCTCGTCAAAATAGACCGTACCCTTTATATCAAGGCCGTGATTCTTAAGATTATACCTTATCAGCTCGGCAAGTGCCTGATTGTCCTTCGGGAGTATCTCCCTTATCTTCAAATTCATTTTGCTTTCCACCCACTTTCCATTATCATCATTATATCACCTGTATTTCTCAAAATCAACATAAATTCATCATTATGATTTTATGATATCATGAAAGTATGATATCATGATATCATAGTGATATAAAAAATTTGAGCAGAGACAAAAGCCTCTGCTCTGTTGTTATTTCTTTATAACAGGGATAATCTCGGCGGCACTTTCGAGAACCAAGTCGGGCTTGTCCTCGGAGGCTTCAAGAATCTCTCTTGTAGTTTCTCCGCTGAGAACAAGTGTGGCAAGGACGCCTGCGCGGAGTCCGCTCTTGACGTCGGTGTAGATTCTGTCACCGATAACGGCGGTCTCTTCCTTTGTGTAGCCCGTCATCTCCATAGCAAGCTCGGGCATAAGAGGCTCGGGCTTACCGATAAAGATAGGACGGCGTTTTGATACGTTATAGAGCATATCGGAAACACTTCCGCAATCAGGTACACTTCCGAACTCGGTGGGACACACGTAGTCGGGATTTGTGGCGATATAGGGAATGTCGGGTCTTGTGCAAAGAAGGAAGGACACGTCGTGGAGCTTTTTAAAGGTAAGCTCTGTATCAAATCCCATAACGATGCAGTCGGTCTCCTCAACCTTGTCGGTGAGGGTAAAACCTTCACGTCGAAGCTCTTCCTTAAGAGATTCGGTACCGCAAACATAAAGTCGGGAACTCTGATGCTCCTTTTTAAGATAGAATGCGGTAGCCTGTGAGGAGGTGATAAAGTCCTCGTACTCCGCCTTGATTCCGAGACCGTCAAGCTTCTTTATGTAGTCACGAACGCTCTTGGAGGAGTTGTTCGTCATAAACATATACTTTCCGCCGATGCTTTTTATAGTTTCGAGAAGCTCGTTAGTAAAGTCGTACAGCCTGTTTCCAAGGTAGAGAGTTCCGTCCATATCGAAAAGAAAGAGCTTTATATTTTCAAATCTTTTCATATTCTTGCAACGCCTGTCTTGTGTGCCGTTTCCACAACTGCCTTTGCTACCACCTCGGCAACTCTCTTGTCAAGAGCGGGAGCGATAATGTTCTCCTCTGTTATCTCGTCATCGGGAATGAGAGATGCGAGAGCGTAGGATGTGGCAACCTTCATTTCCTCGTTAATGCAGGTAGCACGGCAATCAAGCGCACCGCGGAATATACCGGGGAATGCGAGAACGTTGTTTATCTGATTGGGGAAATCGCTTCTACCTGTACCTACAACTCTTGCGCCTGCCTTCTTTGCAAGGTCGGGCATAATTTCGGGGGTAGGATTTGCCATAGGGAACATAATAGAGTCCTCTGCCATAGACTTTACCATTTCCTCTGAAACGATACCGGGTGCCGATACACCGATAAATACGTCGGCGCCCTTCATAGCGTCTGCAAGAGTACCTGTCTTATGTTCAAGGTTTGTAACCTTTGCAATCTCTTCCTGTGCAGGGTTGTTCTTTTCGTCGCCCTCGGTGATAATGCCGTGACGGTCAACAAATGTAAGATTTTTAACGCCCATATTGAGAAGGTGCTTACCAATAGCGATACCTGCAGAACCTGCACCGTTGATAACTACCTTCACCTTACCGATATCCTTCTTCACAAGCTTAAGAGCGTTGATAAGAGCTGCGGCAACAACGATAGCCGTACCGTGCTGGTCATCGTGGAATACGGGAATGTCGCATATTTCTTTGAGTCTTCTTTCGATTTCAAAGCAACGGGGTGCTGAAATATCCTCAAGGTTAATGCCTCCGAAGGAGCCCGAAAGAAGGTATATTGTTCTTACTATCTCGTCAACGTCCTTGGACTTGATGCAAAGGGGAAATGCGTCAACGTCGGCAAAGGCCTTGAAGAGCGCGCACTTGCCCTCCATAACGGGCATACCTGCCTCGGGTCCGATATCACCGAGCCCGAGAACTGCCGTACCGTCGGTAATAACTGCAACGAGGTTTGAACGGCGTGTGAGGTCATAGGACTTTGATACGTCGTCCTTTATAACAAGACAAGGCTCAGCAACACCTGGAGTGTATGCAAGAGACAAATCCTGTCTGTCATTGATGGGTGCGCGAGAAATAACCTCAATTTTTCCCTTCCATTCATAATGCTTTTTAAGTGATTCCTGTCTGATATCCATTTCTTTAGTCCTCCCAAGGGAATTTATACTGTGTAAGACCGAGAGTATCGCGTACTTCAATCATTTCCTTCTGTACCGACTCGTTGATGGGTACACCATCCTTACGCGCAAGGCGAATCTCGTATTCCTTCTCGCCTGCGGTGTAGATACGTTCTGCATCGGGAGCCTTCTTTGCGCTTCTTACCTCACGGAGAATGTCGCCTGCTTTCTTACGGCACACATCTTCACCAAGGAAATGGTCGGTGTCGATAGCAATAAAGAAGTGTCCGAGGCAGTAGTGTGCCTTGTTTCCGTCCTTGTCCTTGCCTGTAAGAGCCTTGCCATAGCTGCCGTCCTGAAGAACAGCCGACATAAGCTCGACAAAGAGTGCAAAGCCGTAGCCCTTGTAGCCACATCCCTCCTCGCCCGGGCCGCCGAGAGTGCAAAGAGCAGCCTCGCCTCTTGCCATAGCCTTAAGCGCATCTGCAGATTTTCCCTCGTATGCAGTTCCGTCGAGAGTTACAAGCGCGCCCTTGGGGGCATCCTTATCAAGACGCGCATAGTATTCAAGCTTACCGTTCTGGTA
This sequence comes from Eubacteriales bacterium, assembly GCA_045594565.1. Lineage (GTDB taxonomy): Bacteria > Bacillota > Clostridia > Oscillospirales > SIG627 > RGIG6353. The sequence goes on along the minus strand of JAZNYT010000028.1, from coordinate 10,547 downwards.
GGTAGATGAAGCGGCGTCAAAGTTGAAGTCGAAGGGCTCGTCGGTGGGAACACCGAGAGTGAGGGGGTTTGTACCGAACATACCCTCAACGCCGAAGGTAGGAGCAACGGTGGGACGTGCGTTTGTACCCGTCATACCTACACAGCCTGCCTTTGCAGCCATAGAGGTATAGTAGCCTGCGATACCGTAGTGGCAGGAGTTACGTACAACTACCATACCCATACCATATTCCTTAGCCTTTGCTATTGCCATAGACATAGCCTTGTGACCGATTACCTGACCCATACCGTGATGACCGTCAACAACGGCGGTGGTAGGAGTTTCCTTGATAATTTCAAAGTTTGTTATGGGATTCTGGATTCCGTCTCTTATTCTGTCAAGATATACGGGCTTGAAGCGGTTAACACCGTGGGACTCAATTCCTCTCTTATCGGATTCGAGAAGAACGTCTGCACAAATTTCAGCATCTTCTCTCGGAATTCCGTAGCCAACAAATGCATCGATTACGAAATTCGTTATAGTTTTCCAATCTACTATGTTAGTTTTTGCCATAATTTCCTCCATTTTGATAAAGTTTTTCTTTACATATTATTCTGATTGTATTATAATGAATTGAGCAAAAATGTTCAATAGTTTTATGAAAATTCGTCTAAAAATCGAAGAATGTGCAAAAAAAGTTGCGCAATTGAGCAAAAAGGAGAAGAAAAAGTGCTTAAAACTGATAGACAAAATGAAATATATTCGATACTTGGCGAGAAGGGGTCGGTAAGCGTTAAAGAGCTTGCCTCGCGACTTTTTATAAGTGAGTCAAGTGTCAGGCGTGACCTTGCGATACTTGAAAAGAAAGGATTTGTAAAAAGGAGCTACGGAGGAGCGCATATTGTGAACTCGGCGGAGACGGTAATGCCCTTTGGCATGAGGACCTACCGAAACGCCGAGGCAAAGGAAATTATTGCAAAGAAGGCGGTGAGCCTCATTCACAACGGAAATATCGTTTTTCTCGACCAGACCTCCACGTCGTACTTCCTTGCGCGCGAGATTCTCAAATCCAAATCTGTGACGGTGGTCACGAATAACAGAGAGGTGCTGAATCTTCTGTCAAACGGTGATATGACCGTCATATCCACGGGAGGTACTGTCAGCCGTGCCAACACCAACTGTCTTTTCGGGCAGAATGCCTGCCGCAGCTTTCAGGAGATTTACGCAGATATCGCATTCTTTTCGGCTAAGGCACTTTCCTCCGACGGTGTAATATCCGACTTTTCGCAGGAGGAGGTATTCGTGAGAAACGCCATGTTCTCATCTGCAGACAAAAAAGTATTTATGTGCGATACCTCTAAATTCGACACCCATTCCGCTTACAGGCAGTGCACACTTGGGGAGGTGGATTATCTGGTGACGGAGGGGGATGCGGAAAGCTTCAAAAAATCCTTCCCGAGGCTTTCTATACTGTAAAAAAATATTGACAAATTAAGGCAAAAATTGTATAATTTTTATGTTTTTTAAGGAACAAGGAGTAGAAAATGAATAATATTTTTAATGGTCTTGGTATCTCGGATAAGGTTTTTTCTTACGGTGAAGAAATACTGAAAAGCTTAAAAGAAAGATTTGAAGAAATAGATAAAACGGCGGAGTTCAATCAGGCAAAAGTAATATCCGCTATGCAGAAGAACAGAGTTTCGGCAACCTGCTTTGCGGGAACAACAGGCTACGGCTACGACGACGTGGGACGCGATACGCTGGAAAGAGTTTACGCCGACATTTTCCATACCGAAGCGGCGCTTGTACGCCCCCAGATTACATGTGGTACACACGCTCTTGCTCTCGCTCTCGCATCTAATCTTTTCCCCGGCGATGAGCTTCTCTCGCCTGTAGGACGCCCCTACGACACCCTTGAAGAGGTAATTGGCGTCAGAGAGTCAAAGGGCTCTCTTCGTGAATATGGTGTAAGCTACCGAGAGGTAGAGCTTCTTGAGGGCGGAAAATTTGATTATGAAGGCATAAAAAATGCTATAAACGAAAAAACAAAGCTCGTAACCATTCAGCGCTCCAAGGGCTATAAAACACGCCCCACCTTCTCTGTGAGTCAAATCGGTGAGCTTATCGCTTTCGTTAAGAGCATCAAGCCCGACGTTATATGTATGGTAGACAACTGCTACGGTGAGTTCGTTGAAAAAATCGAGCCCTCCGACGTTGGCGCCGATATGACGGTAGGCTCTCTTATAAAGAATCCCGGAGGTGGACTTGCCCCCACGGGAGGATATATCTGCGGTAAGACTGAATGCGTTGAACGCGCTGCTTACAGACTTTCAGCCCCCGGACTCGGTCAGGAGGTTGGTGTAAACTTCGGTATCATCACAAGTCTTTACGAGGGACTTTTCCTCTCGCCTACTGTTGTAGCATCTGCTCTTAAAGGGGCTATCTTTGCGGCAAACGTTTATGAAAAGCTCGGCTTTAAGGTAGTGCCCAACTCTACCGAAAGCCGTCACGATATAATTCAGGCAGTAGAATTCGGTTCTCCCGAAAGAATGGTTGCGTTCTGCGAGGGTATACAGGCGGCGGCACCCGTTGACAGCTTTGCAGTACCCGTTCCCGCACCTATGCCCGGCTACGACAGTGACGTTATTATGGCAGCAGGCACCTTTGTACAGGGCTCATCCATCGAGCTTTCTGCCGACGGTCCTATGCGTCCTCCCTATGCAGTATATTTTCAGGGCGGACTTACCTTTGCCCATGCAAAGCTTGGTATTCTTATGACCCTTCAAAAACTCGTCGAGAGAAATCTCGCTGAAATATAGATTAAAATTATTTAAAAAAACACAGGAGGAAAAACAGATGTGGCTTATTTTTTCTATCATCGCAATGCTCTTCTGGAGTGGCTCAGACTTCTTCAGTAAAGCAGGTTCAAAGCAAAGCGACAAATACTCGCACTATAAGGTGGGTATCGCTGTCGGTCTCATTATGGGTATTCACGCAATTTATTCAATCACTATCGGTGGCGTCCCATTCGCCTTCTCTGATATAATCACCTATCTTCCCGCATCGTTTTTCTATATCCTTTCGATGATGCTGGGTTACGTGGCACTCAGATACATAGAGCTTTCAATTTCGTCTCCCATTTGTAACACCTCGGGTGCTTTTGCACTACTGCTGAGTATTCTCTACTTTGGCGTTACCTTTACAGAAACAGACGGCGACGAAGTATTCCTCAATATTCCCATTATTATAGGCGTTATTTTCATCGTATGCGGCGTTCTTTCCCTTGGTATCGTAGACTATAGTGAAAACGAAGAAGCAAGAGCAATGCGTCAGTCGGCATCGGGCAAGAGATACACCAAGAGCGTTATCGCCATCCTCTTCCCCATTCTTTACTGTATCATTGATGCGGTAGGTACCTTCGTTGATACTCTCATCGCAGACGAATATCTTGCAAAATTTGCTATCGCTCATCCCGATATGACTGAGGATGCGGTAGACCTTGCTTGCAGCGACATTCTTAATACTGCATATGAGTTCACTTGGTTCTTTATGGCAATCATCTTCGCTATTTATATCTTCGTAATCAAGCGTGAGAAGATTGAAGTGAAGTCCGACGGAACAAAGCTTCTCGGCGGTCTTTGTGAGACTCTCGGACAGGTATTTTATATGTTCGTGGTAGTATCAGGAAACCCTGTAGGCTTCGTTATCATTTCTTCCTACTGTGCGGTTTCTGTTCTCTGGTCGAGAATTTTCCTCAAGGAAAAGCTCTCGCTCCGTCACTACCTTGCAATCGCTACCGCTTTTATAGGTATCTTCATTCTCGGTATTTACGACGTATAAAAAATTATAATAGGTTTATTAAAGGGAGTGCTTTTATAAAAAGCACTCCCTCTTTATACTCCCACGAAAGCAATAAAAAGGTTATAGCTTTTTGCTATAACCTTTTTTATTATTTCTCAACGGATTCGGTGTCCATAGCCTTTGATAAAAACCACAGCGACAGCGCAATAACAAAGGAAGAAATATCGAATGCGGCGGTAGAAGGCATATTCTTTATAAACACCGAGAAAGAAATAAGTCTCATAACGGGTACGAAAACCGACTCAGCAAGGAAGTAAAGAGAAAGCTTTTTGAGTATTTCGGAGAAGGATAAAACACCGTCTCCCTTTGCAAGTCCCTCGAAAAGCTCCTTGGCTTTTGAAAGAATCACAAAAAGGAAAAGGAAAGCGGCAATTCCCGAAGAAAGCTCAAAAAAAGAAAGCTCCGTGTTGTCTATATCGGTAACGTAAAACTCGTAAATCCTCACCTTTTCAAAAAAGTGAATAAGCTTATTCGGCATAATAGTAAGCCACAGGAGAGTGATGCTCTGAAGAACGACCGAAATAATCGTAAGTATATTTGCAATTTTAATGCCGAGGACTATCCTTTCGGCATTTTTTTTAAGTCTTTCTGAACTCATTTTAACCTCACAGCTTTTACAAAACTATCCGTTATTATAAATGATGTGTCACATTTTGTCAAGAATTTTCTCGGCACAAATAACACCGTCAACAGCAGAGGAGATAATTCCGCCGCTGTATCCTGCTCCCTCACCTGCAGGAAAAAGTCCCGAAAAGTCCCTTACTTCAAGGTCTTCTCTTAAAATTTTCACAGGGGAGGTCGTTCTCGTTTCGGGGGCGGTGATGAGTGCATCGGGATAAAGCCACCCCTTTTTATATTCTCCCATATCAAGGATACCCATTCTGATTGTTTCGGAAATGAACTTTGGAAAAAATGCATCGGGTGACATAAAAACAGTACCCCTCGAATAGGTGGGTAACACGTCGCCGAAGGAGTTTGATTCCTCACCCTTTATAAAGTCCTCAAGTCTTATTACAGGGGCTTTATAGTCACCGCCCGAAAGCTCAAAGGCACGTCTTTCGATACTCCTTTGAAACTCTATTCCTGCAAGTGGGTGACTTGACGGAAAATCCGACGGGAATATGCTCACAAGGAGTGCCGTGTTGGCATTCTTGCCGTCTCTTGCAAATTCGCTCATTCCGTTAGTGCAGATACCGCCGAGTTCTGACGCGGCAGGCACGACGTATCCGCCGGGACACATACAGAAGGTGTAGAGCGAGCGCGAATTTTTAAGGTGGGTTACAAGCTTATAGTCTGCGGCAGAGAGGAAGGGGGAATCCTTGAAGTCACCGTATTCAAGAGTGTTTATAAGCTCTTGGGGATGCTCTATTCTCACACCGATACCAAAGCCCTTCTGGTCCATTTTAACTCCTTGTAAGTAAAGGCTTTCAAGTGTATCCCTTGCGCTATGTCCTATGGCGAGAACTACGTTATCTGCTGAAATTGTATATTCCTCACCGTTTTTGGTGTAGGTTACACCAACGACACTTTTGTCTTTTGTCACAAGCCTTTCAAACCTTGCGCCGAAGATTATCTCACCGCCGAGATTTTCGATTTTACGCCTCAAATTCACCATAACGAGATGTAAAACATCACTTCCCACGTGAGGCTTTTCAAGGTAGAGAATAGACTCGTCGGCACCTGCTTCAACAAGCTCTTCGAGTATCATTCGCTTTATCCTGTCTTTATAGCCTACCTTAAGCTTGCCGTCGGAAAAAGCACCTGCTCCTCCCTCGCCAAACTGTATATTGCTCTCGGGGTCAAGCTCGCCTGTCTTTTTGAAATGCTCGACGGTTCTTATTCTGTCCTCTGTCCTCTCTCCTCTTTCAAGGACGATGGGAGAAAGGCCTGCCATCGAAAGAACAAGGGCTGCAAATATTCCGGCGGGACCGAAGCCTACAACTACGGGACGGCTCTTTGAGGTCTTCTTTTCTACTGTAAAGGGGGCTATATTCTCCTCGGTAACACCTTTTTTTCTGAATATCACAAGAAGCTTTTTTTCAAGGTCGGCATCGAGGGATACCAGAACTGTTATCTTAAAATATACCGTTCCTTCACCTTTCACCGTTTCGCGTCTATCGAGGATAAGCTTTTCTATTTTATTTTCATCAATTCGCAAAAATTCAGCCGTTTTTCTTTTAAGGTCATCAACAGAAAAATCAAGTGCCATTCTTATATTCGGAATTTTCAGCACGCCTATCCCCCCTTTGTCTTTTAAGAATTATACAACAATATTGATAATATTTCAAGGGGTAATGTTTTTTATAAAAGCGCTCCCCCTTATACTCCCACGAAAACTGTATTAACTTATTTTAATTATTAAAATTTTTGAAAAAGAGTATGAGAGAAAACTTTTTATAAAAAAGTTTTCTCTCATGAAAAACCAAAATATCTAGCCTTAAAAGCGACGAGATTTTGAGGTAAAATCGCGGAGTGTGAAGGCGTCGCTGTACTTTGTACTGCAGTCCGAGCAACACGCGAAGAAAATGAAATCCCAAACAATCAAAAGAAAATCGAAGATTTTCTACCTTGAAAGTCTTGTAACTTAACTACACTTTGTTCGCACTATATTTATAAAACTTGATTTGCATAAAAACGAAAACCTTTCATTTTCGTTTTTAACCAAAATATCTAGCCTTAAAAGCTTGGCTTTGCAAGAAACTCACGAAGCCTTGCACTCTTGGGATTGTCAAAAATCTCTTCGGGAGTGCCCTCCTCCTCAACAATGCCGTTTGACATAAAGATAACCTTATCGGAAACCTTCTTTGCAAACTCCATTTCGTGAGTAACGATTATCATCGTTCTGTCGGAGTTTTTAAGCTCCTTTATAACGCGGAGCACCTCACCCGTAAGCTCGGGGTCAAGGGCGGAGGTAGGCTCGTCAAAGCAAAGGATATCGGGTTCAAGGGCAAGAGCACGGGCAATTGCTACACGCTGACACTGACCGCCTGAAAGCTCACAGGGATAGTAGTCCATCTTATCCGAGAGTCCAACGGTACGAAGAAGCTCACGTCCTCTTTCCTCAATCTTTCGCATCTCCTCGCGTCTTGCCGCCTTACCGAGATTTCTCGGCACTTTAAGTTCGGAGGCAAGAGTTACGTTTTTGAGTGCAGTATACTGCGGAAAAAGATTGAAGGACTGAAAAACAAGTCCGAAGTGAAGACGTCTGAGTCTTATCTCGGCATCGCTCACCTTGTCGAGAGTTTTATCAAAAAGGCTGTCGCCGTCAAGTGCTATTTCACCGCCGTCGGCAGTTTCAAGGAAGTTGAGGCAACGAAGAAGAGTAGTTTTACCGCTTCCCGATGAGCCTATGATAGAGAGCACCTGTCCCTTTTCAAGAGAAAAGTCAACGCCCTTCAATACGCTTGTTTTGCCGAATTTTTTAGTTATGTTTTTTACTGTTAAGAATGCCATAATTTACCCTCCTAGACCCTGTAGTAGTTCAGCTTTCTTTCTAAGAAGCCGAAGAGGAGTGTAAGAATACCTACGAAGGCAAGATAGAATACCGCGGTATAGAAAAGAGGCCACATAAGACCGTATGCCGCAAAATTCTGTGCCGCCTGTATAAGCTCTACTATCATAATAACTCGGGCCAGGGCGGTATCCTTTACGAGTGTGATTACCTCGTTTGACATAGGGGGAAGAATACGCTTTACTACCTGCATGAGAATGACCTTGAAGAAAATCTGAGTCTTGGTCATACCAAGCACCTGTCCCGCCTCATACTGACCGCGTGATATGCTTTCAATTCCGCCACGGTATATCTCGGAAAAGTAGCAAGCGTAGTTTATAACGAATGCCGCAATTACCGAGGAAAATCTTGAAAGGAGGGGTTGTCCGAGAATAAATCCGGGTACGTAGAAGAATATTATGACCTGAAGCATAAGAGGAACACCTCTTATTATCCAGACAAAAGTTTTTACAAGATATGCCAGTGGTTTAAATTTCGACATTGAGCCGAAGGCTATCACCAAACCTAAAGGAAGCGCTAACACAAGTGTTAGCGCAAATATCAGGCAGGTGAGCTCAAGTCCGTCAAGAAGACTTAAAGTAACTCTCCAAAAATCCATTATTTATTCCTTTATTTTACGTCTTATTCGATGGTCTCTGTAACCTTGAGTACGTTCTCAAAGCCATACTTCTCGGCAAGTGCGAGAAGTGTGCCGTTTTCTTCAAGAGTCTTGATAGCAGCATTTACCTTAGCGGTAAGGTCGCTTCCCTTCTTGAAGCCGATAGCGTAGATTTCGGAGTCAAGCTCGATTGCTTCAACGATTGCAAGGTCAGCATAGTCGCCCTGTCCGCAGATGTTCTGAGCAAGAATGATGTCAACTACTGCGAAGTCACTTGCACCTGACTTAACCTCTGTGAACGCGTTTATCTGTGCGGTAGCAGCGAAAATCTTGTCTTCATCTGTAACTGTTTCAGCATATGCTGCACCTGCACTTCCGCCTTCAACACAAGCAGTCTTACCTGCAAGGTCAGCCTCGGAGGTGATTTCTTCAAGTTTGTCAGCTCTCACTACGATGCACTGCTGGTTGAGCATGTAACCGTAAGAGAAATCAACAAGCTCTGAACGCTCAACGTCAATTCCGTTTATCTTATCTGTGGAGTTAGCGGTAAAGCCGTTCCAGATACAGTCAATAGCACCTGAATTTACTTCGTTGTACTTCTGCTGCCAGTCGATAATCTGGAATTCTGCCTTCATACCAAGAAGCTCTGCTACTGCTTCAGCAAACTCAGTTTCAAAGCCTGTCCATGTTCCGTCTTCGTTCTGTTCGTTCATGTTTTCGAAAATTGTAACACCGCAAGTAAGAGTTTCAACAACCTCGCCGTTTTCATCAACTACAACGTCATCGTTTACGGGAGCTTCTTCCTTACATGCTACAAGTGTGAATATTGCCATAAGGGCAACGAGCATAAGGGCTAAAATCTTTTTCATTTTTGTTTTCCTCATCTTTCTTTTGTTTGATGTGACAAGTATAGCACAGCTTTTACTTTAATGCAATAGCACTTTAGCAAGTTAAAGTGCTAAATCGCTAAATTTGTCAAAAGTGCAAAAAGAGAAAGCAGATTGTTTGTATAAATCAAACAATCTGCTAAAAGGATTATATATGTAATTTAGTCAAGGAATGCGTTGTAGATAGAGTTCATAGCAGTTTCAAAGGATTCGTTATCAACACCGATGATGATGTTAAGCTCACTTGAGCCCTGGTCTATCATTCTTACGTTGATACCGTCCTTATAGAGAGCCGAGAAGATACGAGAGGCTGTGCCCTTGCTTCTTATCATACCTCTTCCAACTACCGCAATGAGAGCATAGCCTTCCTCGATAGCGATGTGGTCGGGGTTTACAGACTTTGCAATATCGAGAACAAGCTGATCGCGTGTCTTTTCGATAGCGGACTCTGCAACGACAACGCTCATGGTGTCGATACCGGAGGGAAGGTGCTCGAAGGAAATATTATTCTTTTCGAAAGCCTCAAGAACTCTTCTGCCGAAGCCAAGCTCCTGATTCATCATATCCTTCTCTATTCTTACAACAGCAAAGTTCTTCTTTCCTGCAATACCCGTAATTCTTGTGGGGGTTGCATTTTCGGGCGCTTCGGATACAATCATTGTACCCTTATCCTCGGGAGCGTTGGTGTTCTTGATGTTGATGGGAATACCCGCAACTCTTACAGGGAATACCGCGTCCTCGTGGAGAACGGTAGCACCCATGTAGGAAAGCTCACGAAGCTCGCGATAGGTTATGTACTCTATTGTCTTGGGGTCCTTTATGATTCTGGGGTCAGCCATAAGGAAGCCCGAAACGTCGGTCCAGTTTTCATAAAGAGTAGCTCCCGCCGCTCTTGCAACGATAGAGCCTGTGATATCGGAGCCGCCCCTTGAGAAGGTCTTTATGGTATCGTTGGGCATCGAGCCATAGAAGCCGGGGATAACGGCACGTGTGTGACTCTTGAGTACTGTAGAAAGAATATCGTTTGTAAGGTCGGCATCAAAGGTGCCGTCAGCGTTAAAGTAAATTACGTTTGCGGCATCAATGAAATCATAGCCTATATATTTTGCAAGAATCTTACCGTTAAGGTATTCTCCACGGCTTGCAGCATAGTCCCTTCCCGACTTATGACTGAAGGCATACTTTATAGCAGAGAAATCCTCTTCGAGAGAAATATCAACGCCAAGGTCGGAAATAATAGTATTGTATCTTTCACGGATATTTTCAAAAAGGTCGTCAAAGTCCTCTCCTCGACTAGCCTTCTCGTAGCACTGGTAAAGCATATCGGTAACCTTGGTATCATCCTTAAATCTCTTACCCGGTGCGGAAGGTACTACGAAATGTCTTGCATCGTCTGCAAAGATAATATCGCGTACTTTTCTGAACTGATTTGCGTCGGCAAGTGAAGAACCGCCGAATTTAACTACTTTAAGTTCCATCATTATAACCTCTGAAAAATTTTATTACATTATATTGTATTGTATTTAGCACTTTTTGTCAACGGGTTTTGACAAAAAAAGCACTGCAAAAATGTGTAATTGTCAATGATGGGTGACACTTTTTGTAAAAATAAAAAACGATAGCACTTGTCAAGGTGGAGAGGTGGAGATTTTCGCAAGAAAATACTACCTACTACCTTGACAACACTCCAAAATGATATAATAGTTTTAGA
>JAZNYT010000027.1:0-2002 GCA_045594565.1 Eubacteriales bacterium | reverse complement strand
CAATTCTTTAACGATGGGCAATAAGCCTTGTACTTTTTCATATTTTCTAGGCATAACAAAACCTCCTATGGTAGTTTCTTTCATTCTACCATAGGAGGCCTTTTTTGTCATTGTCCGTTTTTACTGGACTTGTTCAGTTTTCCATACTTCTTTTTTTAAAAATTTTTGAAAGAGAGTATGAGAGGAAACTTTTTATAAAAACTTTCCTCTCATAATAGATCATAATATTTTATAAATTTCTTTCGAATAAGCTCTTGCCTTTTCTTCGTCGTCGAAAAAGCCGACAACGGTAGGACCTGCACCGCTCATAATAGCAGAAACGGCACCTGCTTCAAGCATTTCTTCTTTTAATGCTTTTACCTCGGGTGACTTATCAAGGACTACTCTTTCAAAGTCATTGAAAAGAGAGCGTGTCAAAAGGTCTTTATCTCCCCTTTCAAGTGCTTTTATTACGCTTTCGTGGTCATACTCACCCTCAATTTTCGGGAGTGCATCGAAGGCAGAATAAACCGCACCTGTTGATAGCTTCTCGGCGTTCTTTTTTATTACAAGAAAAAGAGAATCAAAGGCTTTTGAATCGATTTTTTCACACTCGTCACCGATACCTCTGCAAATACAAGGCGTTTTTTCAAGACAGTATGGCACGTCTGCGCCAAGGCTTCGCGCAAGAGTATGTCTTTTTTCGGGTGAAAGAGCCCCGAAAAGCTCCTCCATACACTCAATAACTGCCGCCGCATCTGCCGAGCCGCCGCCGAGACCTGCCGCAACCGGAATATGCTTTTCAAGCGCTATATCAACTCCCTGAAAAGACACTCCCGCTATGTTGAAATAGCCTTTCACCGCCTTTACACAGAGGTTATCGTCACCATTAAGCGACAAATCTGTGCAGTTCAGTCTTATAGAACCGACTGTATTTTTCTCGACCTCTACCTTGTCGGAAAGAGTGGTTCTTGCCATAACAGACACAATCTCGTGATAACCGTCTTCTCTCTTTTTTTCTACCTCAAGAGTCAGATTTATTTTAGCAAATGCATACTTTTGAACTAACATTTATTCTTCACTCAAAATATAAAATAACCAAAGTTTTTCTTTAAGAAAATCAACATTGATTATTCAATATTCATTCTTCATTATTCATTTTTTTGCCTTCTGTCCGATTTTATTTTCAGTTCTTGCCATAAGACGCTTGATATTTTCACGGTGCATAAAGATAACGATAATAGCAAGAAGCACCGATATAACCGTTGCAATAAAGCCCTTGTCACTGCTGAAGGCATTAAGGAGCATAGGATAGAAGAAAGCGCAGATGATAGAGCCGAGGGATATGTACTTTGATGCCGAAACGATAGCAAGGAAAAGAAGCACTAAAATTCCAAACACCATAGGATTAAGACAGAGAATGGAGATTGCCGCAACTACAACACCCTTGCCTCCACGGAACTTATAGTATACGGGAAAAATATGACCGAGTATCGCGAATAGCGCCGCAATATACGCTCCTCCCTCCCCCATTAAAAACATAGAAAGAAGCACCGACACCGCCGCCTTGAGTCCGTCGCAGACAAAGGTTATAATTCCCCATTTTCTGCCGTAGGTACGAACCATATTGGTAGCGCCTGCATTTCCGCTTCCGTATTTTCTTACGTCATCGTGGAAGAAGACCTTGGAAAGAATCACCGCAAAGTTAAGGCTTCCCAGAAGATACGAAATAACAGCACAAAAGATAAGTGTCAAAAAAGCAATATAGCCTTTATCGGTCTCAAGAAGTGCCAGAAGTCTTGAATCGTAATTGAAGGGTATGAGAACACCCTCCACCTCTGCACCGTGAGGAATCTTATCCCCTGCAAGAGTTTCGAAGAGATAACCGAATTTTGCTATTCTGGAAAAGGTCATTTATCGTCTCCCCTTTCGCGGATAATAAGCTTTATGGGAGTACCCTTAAAGCCAAAGGTAGTTCTGAGGCAATTTTCTATATATCTCTGATAAGAGAAATGGAAAAGCT
>JAZNYT010000026.1:0-19465 GCA_045594565.1 Eubacteriales bacterium | reverse complement strand
TCTTCTTCGAATACACGAACAAATTCTCCGCCTATAATTTTTCTCTTCTTTTCGGGCTCTGCGACACCTTCAAGCTTTGTTAAAAATCTGTCGGTAGCGTCAACGTAGATGAGGTTAGCGTCAAGTCCTTTTTCAAAAACCTCGATAACCTGTTCACTTTCTCCCTTTCTCATAAGTCCGTGGTTAACGTGAACGGAAACCAGCTGTTTGCCTATTGCCTTTATAAGAAGTGCTGCAACAACCGAGCTGTCAACACCGCCTGAAAGCGCAAGAAGCACCTTCTTGTCCCCTACCTGCTCACGTACTGCCTTTACCTGTTCTTCGATAAAAGCATTTGCAAGCTCTGGGGTTGTTATTCTTTTCATTGTTTCGGGTCTTACGTTTGTATCCATAAATTATCTCCCTATTCTTTAATATGCATTTATTATAATAAAAGAGCTTAAAAAAATCAATTATTTTTTCAAAAAAAATGCTGAATCATTGCAAAAAAGTTTTGAAATATCTTATTGTGGGTCTATGATTTTGTTCTTTTTTGCCCTTTGATGCATTTTTCTTGCTTTTTATTAAAATAATCTTGACAAATTTGCTTTTTTTGTATAAAGTTAAATTACCGACCAAAATCATATAACGGAGGATTTTTAGTATGTATAATTTTCCCATCGGCGTAATGCTTCATTCATTTAGACTTCCTTTTGAGGATGCGCTAAAAAAGGCAGTTGAGGTAGGCGCACAGGGTCTTCAGCTTCTTACAACCTACGGTGAGCTTGCTCCCGAAAATATGAATGCAGCAAAAAGACGTGAGGTTCTCGACATAATCAAATCTCACGGTCTTACAGTTTCCGCTCTTTGCGGCGACTTCGGTAAAGGACTTTACGATCCCGCACAGAACCCCGAGCTTATAGAAAAATCAAAGAGAGTTCTCGATCTTGCTCTCGACCTTGAAACAGACGTTGTAACTACACACATTGGTGTTGTTCCCGCAGACTCAAGCGTTCCCAGATACGAAGTAATGCAGAAGGCTTGCTTCGAGCTTGCAAGCTATGCTGACTCGATGAAGGCACACTTCGCTATCGAAACCGGTCCCGAGACTTCAGCAGTTCTTAAGAACTTCCTTGATTCACTGGGTTCAACAGGCGTTGCAGTCAACCTCGACCCTGCGAACCTTGTAATGGTAACAGGTGATGACCCCGTTCAGGCTGTATACAACCTTCAGAAGTACATAGTTCACACACACGCTAAAGACGGTATAAAGCTTATCGACAGAGATCCCGAGGTTACCTACGGTCTCAAGCGCGCTGAAGAAGAGTTCAGCGGCGTTGCATTTAAGGAAGTACCTCTTGGAACAGGAAGCGTTGACTTCCCCAAATATCTCAAGGCACTTGAGGATATCGGATACAAGGGATATCTTACCATCGAAAGAGAAGTTGGTGAAAATCCTGCAAAGGACATTCAGACAGCCGTTGACTTCCTTCGTGCAAATATAGCAAACAACTAAAAAGTCAAAAAGCGTATTGGTAACAATACGCTTTTTCTTTTTCCTCTTGAAAAATTTAAAAAATGTGATACAATATTAAAAAATCTCATACGTGAGGAAGCTTATATGAAAATTATTATTTTCGGATGCGGTAAAATAGGCACTACCCTTATATCCAGTCTTTCAAACGAGGGACACGATATAGTTGCAATTGACCGCAGTCCAAAGGTTATAGAAGAAGTTGCTAATATATACGACGTTATAGGTCTTTGCGGTAACGGCATCGACTGTGACACGATGGAAGAAGCAGGTATTGACGAAGCAGAGCTTTTCGTTGCGGTTACAGGCTCTGACGAGCTTAATATGCTTGGCTGCTTTATGGCAAGGAAAATGGGTGCAAAGCACACGGTTGCCCGAATCAGAAATCCTGAATACAACGACGAAAATTTAAGCTTTATGAAGCAGCAGCTTCATATATCCGTAACTCTCAATCCTGAGCTTTCGGTAGCCCATGAAATATTCAATCTTTTAAGATTCCCGTCGGCAACAAAAATAGAGACATTTTCCGAAAGAAAGCTTGAAATAGTTGATTTCCATTTAAAAGATGATTCGCCCATTATAGGTCAGTCACTCTCCGAGCTTCGTCGTAAAAACTCTGCAAGCTTTCTTGTCTGTGACGTTGTACGCGGTGACGAGGTGTTTATTCCCGACGGTAATTTTGTTCTCAAGGAAGGCGATACAGTAGGTCTTACGGCAAGCCACGACGAGATAAAAAAGCTTTTCAAATCACTTGGAATGATAGAAAAACACGCTAAAAGCGTTATGATACTTGGAGCAAGCAAGATAACCTACTACCTTGCAAAAAGGCTTCTCGCAGACGGTGTTACCGTTAAGATAGTTGAAAAGGACGCCGACACCTGTGCAGAATTTTCAAGAATATTACCGCAGGCTATCATAATATACGGCGACGGAATGGATCAGGAGGTGCTCCTCGAAGAAGGTCTTCCTTCCACAGATGCATTCATTGCGCTCACGGGAAACGATGAGCAGAATATACTCACATCTTTCTTTGCGGTAAACTGCGAGGTTCCGACGGTTATATCAAAGGTAAACAGACCCGAGCTTGCATCCACGGCTGAAAAGCTTGGACTTGACAGAATAGTTTCTACAAAGAACACTGTGTCAAACGTTGTTGCAAGATATGCAAGAGCACTTGAAAATTCAATGGGCAGTAACGTTGAAACGCTTTACAAGCTCGTTGACGGCAAAGCGGAGGCTCTGGAATTCAACGTTCTCCCCGATTTTGAATACTGCAATATCCCGCTCAAGGATATGAAATTTAAAAAGAACGTGCTTATCGCAGGAATCATCAGGCAACGAAAGCCCATTATCCCTTCGGGTTCTGACGTTATTATGGCGGGTGACAAGGTTATTGTGGTTACGTCGGGCAGAATACTCGGCGACCTTTCGGACATAATGGAGTAACGAGGTAATACAGTGAATAGAAAACTTGTTTTTAACGTCACAGGTAAGCTTCTTATTGCAATATCCGCTATGATGCTTTTACCGATGGCGGTTTCAATAATATACCGCGAAAAATCCTTTTCAGCCTTTCTTATCACCGCGGTTATTTCTCTTGTTATCGGTGTGCTTTTAAGAGCTTTCACACGTGGATACAGTAAAACGCTTTATGCAAGAGAAGGCTTTCTTATAGTCGCAATGGCTTGGATATCCACCTCCCTTATCGGGGCGTTACCCTTTACTATAAGCGGTGAAATTCCAAGCTTCGTCGATGCGTTTTTCGAAACCTGCAGCGGATTTTCTACAACTGGTGCATCAATACTTAAAAACGTCGAGGCTCTCAGTCGAGGTATGCTATTCTGGCGTAGCTTCACCCATTGGATTGGCGGTATGGGAGTTCTTGTATTTATGATAGCCTTTGTTTCAAGCATTTCGGACCGTTCCATCCACATTCTCCGTGCCGAGATGCCGGGTCCCATAGTCGGTAAGCTTACTCCAAGGTCTAGGGATACCTCCAAGGTGCTTTACATTATGTACATTACCATGACCATTGTCCAGATAATACTTTTAACAATAGGTGATATGTCGTTTTTTGAAAGTGTTATTCACACCTTTGGAACGGCAGGTACAGGTGGTTTTGGAGTTAAAGGAGACAGTATATCAAGCTACTCCCCTTACTCACAGTGGATAATAACTGTATTTATGCTCCTGTTTGGAATAAACTTCAACTTATATTACCTTATACTTATAAAAAAATTCAAAACTGCTATCAAAAGCAGTGAATTATGGGTGTATTTTGCCATTATCACAGTATCATCTCTTATAATTACAGGTAATATACAGCACTTATATTCAAATATCAGCGATGCTGTAAGAAATGCCATTTTTCAAGTTGTATCTATCACTACCACAACAGGATACGCCACTGCTAACTTTGATTTATGGCCCTCTCTTTCAAAAGGAATATTATTTATACTTATGTTCATAGGAGCGTGTGCGGGTTCTACGGCAGGCGGTCTTAAGGTATCGCGAGTAGTTCTTCTTTTCAAAATGATTTCAAAGGAAATACGCCGTCTTATTCATCCTCGCTCGGTATCAGCGGTAAACTTTGAGGGCAAAGAGGTAGACGAAAACACGCAAAGCAACGTCACCTCATATTTCGCGATATATATCATTTCGATACTTGTGATTTTCTTTATTCTTTCCTTCGAGCCTTTTTCGATAGAAACAAATCTTTCGGCGGCAGTCACCTGCTTTAACAACGTAGGTCCCGGCTTTGCAGGGGTAGGTCCTATGATGAACTTTGCGGCATATTCCCCTTTTTCAAAGCTCGTTCTCTCTCTTGCAATGCTTCTCGGAAGGTTGGAAATTTTTCCCATTATGATAGCACTTATTCCTTCAACCTGGAAAAAGCATTCATAACCTCAAAAAACGTTCCTCACGGAACGTTTTTTTGTTTTTTTCATAAAATACACAAAAGGAGTTGATTTTTTTGACAGAAGCAAAAAAAGTTGTAACAATCACCGACGTAGGTCCAGATCCTCTTGTAGTGAATATTGCAAACGTAGTAGACGAAAACGAATATTTTCGCTCTGCATTATGGACGGGAAACAATCTTCAAGTCACCGTTATGAACATCAAACCCGGTGAAGATATCGGAGCGGAGATACACGAGGAAGACCAATTTATAAAAATAGAAGATGGAAGAGCAACCGTCTTCATAGGAAGGAGCGCGGAGGATTTTTATTACCAAAGACTGATAGATCGGGATTTTGCGGTAATCATCCCTGCGGGTACGTGGCATAACATAAAAAATTCAGCCGATGCGCCTTTGAAGCTATATTCCGTTTATGCGCCACCGCACCATAAAAAAGGCACCACACATACCACAAGAAAAGAAAGTGAATAAATTTTTTTATTTTAGTTGAAATCATAATAAAAGTATTGTATAATAAATATGTAACTATACTTTTGGAGGAAAAAAATGAACAAGAATTTTAAACTCATAATCACAGCAGTTGTTATCGTGTTGCTTGTTGCGATATCGATTTCGTTTTTAACAATCATTCCGTCAGGACATACAGGTGTTCTCACTACCTTCGGTAAGGTTTCTGAGGAAGTGCTTCAGGAAGGTCTTCACGTAAAGATGCCCTGGCAGGTAGTACATAAAATAAACAACAGAATCGCAAAGCTCGACGTGGCAACCGAGGCTTTCAGTAAGGACCTTCAGACAGTTTCCACTCTCATTGCGGTAGAATACAGAGTTGATAAATCCAAGTCTTATTCTATTTTCAAGGAAGTAGGAGATTTCTATGAGTCGATTCTCGTTCTTCCTGCGGCAAACGAAGTTCTTAAATCTATCGTTTCCCAGTACACCGCAGAAGAAACGATTACAAACAGAGAGCTTATTTCGGGCGGTCTCGTTGTTGAACTCAACGAGAAGCTTAACGATATCGGTATTACGGTTGAATACGTAAATATTATTGACTTTGACTTTTCGGAGGCGTATATCAGTGCGGTTGAAGAAAAGCAGGTAGCCGAGCAGAAGCTTCTCAAAGCAAAGACAGAAGCAGAGGAAAAGAAGGTTATCGAACAAGGTGAAGCAGATGCTATGCTTATTAAAGCACAGGCTGAAGCAGACGCTCTCATTATAAAGGCTGAATCTGAGGCAAAAGCAAACGAGGTCATAGCAAACTCCATCAAGGAAGGTCTTGTTGATTATAAAACCATTGAAAAGTGGGATGGCAAGCTTCCCTACGCTACAGGCTCCAGCTCTATTATAGATTTTTCTTCATTTGAAAAAGCAGTAGATTAAAAATTCAATTTTGTTATTGCTTTTTCAGTGAACAAGTGTTATAATAAGAAGAGTTACCAAACATAAAAGAGGTAAATAACACAAGGAGGCAAATATACTGTTATGGAAATGAATATGAACCGATTGCTGTCCTTGCTTTTAACAAAGCTTAAGTACATAGTACTCGTAGCGGTGTTACTGGCAGTTATGGCATTTGGTTACACAAAACTTTTCGTTACCGAAAAATACACATCTTCTGCACAGTTTATCGTAGGTATGGAGGCTGTTCAGAACAAGGCGGCGGAGTTTTCATACGCTCAACAGACGCTTAACTACTATCTTCCCATATTCAGAGCAGATAATTTTTTCAACGAGGTTACCGACATTTATAACGCTGATAAGGAAAAGGCAGTTTATACCTCAAAGCAGATAAAATCAATGACCGCTATATCCCCCTCCAGCAATGCTGACGAGCCAACGTTCTTTATTACCGTAACTGCGGAAAACCCGAACGTCGCTTTTGAGCTTGCAGAGGTTATATCCGCATACGCAATTGAAAAGATAGAAAAAGAGCACGAATCACTCAACAAAATAACCATAATAGACTCACCTGCAAAGCCTCTTTCTCCTTCTTCTCCAAATGCGAAGAAAAACACTCTTCTCGGTTTTGTTATCGGAGGTCTTTTGTCCGCGGCATTTTTCGTTTGTCGAGAGCTCTTCGACGGCAGAATCAAGAACGTAGAAGATATTTCAAATCAATACGAAATCCCCGTGCTTGGCGTTATTCCAGACAGCACAGTTGACTCTCCAAACGTAAAGGTTGCAAGCTCTGTCAAAAAGAGCAAAGGCAACAAGGGAAAGGAGGGTGTATGATGGCTCAGAACACTATAAATAAGCATGAAGCAGATACACTTCACTCAAGCGGTAGCGGAGTACCCGCAGCTACAATGTTCGCCATCAAAGAGGCTTACAAGTCTATAAGAACAAACATTATTCTTAATCTTGAGAACAAGCCCTGCCACGTTATAGTTGTAACAAGCTCTCTTCCCGGAGAAGGTAAGTCAACCTCTTCTATCAATCTCTCCATTGCAATTGCACAGTTTGACAAAAAGGTCCTTATGATAGATGCCGACCTCAGAAAAACAAAAGCTTCAAAATATATGAAGCTTAGCTCTACACTCGGTCTTACCGACGTAGTTAAACAGGAATCAAAATTTGAGGACGTTGTCAATACTACCAAATACCCGAATTTCGACTTTCTTTCTTCAGGAACAACAGTTAACAACCCTGCCGAAATTCTTGCAAGCCGTGCGATGAACACGATGCTCGAGCAGCTTAGTGAAAAATACGATTACATTATCATAGACACGCCTCCGGTGAACGTTGTATCAGATGCACTTCCCCTTATCAGAAAGTCCGACGGAGTTGTACTTGTTGCACGCGAGCTTGTAATCACGTCAAAGGATTTCAACAAGCTTATAACAAGTATGAACCTTATAAAAGCAAACATCCTCGGTCTCATCTATATAGGTACAGACTCGACACAGCCATATTATCACTCTAAAAACTATTTTGGTAAATACGGAAAATATACCAAGTATGCCAAGAAGCATGGCTACAGTACCTACGATACTATATGATGAATTGAAAGGCTCAATAATTTGAGCCTTTCTTTTTTGTGCACTTTGTTAAATAAATGTGAATTTTTTCAAAAAAAGCACTTGACATATCACAAAAAGATGATATACTAATTCCATAAGTATATCATTCGGAGTGTGGTATAAATGTCAATCTCCAAGGAAACACACGAAAGCCTTCTTTTGTCCCTTATTAAAGAAGGAAACCACGACGCTTTTTTGGAGTTGTCTAAAAGATACGAAGGCGTTGTCAAAAGGATGGCTTATTCTCCGAAGGTTACTGAAAACGAAAAGGACGACCTTTTTCAAGAGGGGCTTATCGGTCTTTATAAGGCTGCGGTAACCTACGACGAAAATTCGTCCGCTACCTTTTCAACGTTTGCATATATATGCATAAAGCACAGTATCATATCGGCATTAAGAATATATTACAGCAATAAAAATTATCCCATTCGTTCTTCCCTGTCGCTTGACATAGGTGAAGATGAAATTTCGAAAATTCAAGGTCTTGGTCTCATTACAGAGCCCGAAAAGCTTATGATTGAAAAAGAAAGCTACGAGGCTCTTATGTCGAAAATCGACTCGGAACTTTCCGCCTACGAAAGAAAAGTGTTTAAATTTTTCCTTCAAGGAATGTCCTACGCCGATATTTCGAAAAGATTGCAAACATCCACGAAATCGGTTGGTAATGCGATTCAACGTATCAGAGGCAAGCTGAAGTTATTGATAGGGTAAATAACCTGTTCCAATATAAACTTAATTCAATATCAGCCAATATGTCTGCATAGCTTAAAAAAAGCGCTCTTATGAGAGATGACGGTGAAAATCCGTTTGCGGACTATGCCGAAAAGGCGCATAAATTTTTTATAACCGAAAGAGGTAACAAGATGTACGAGGACAAGACATTAGTCTGCAAGGATTGCGGAAGCGAATTCGTTTTCACTGCCGGTGAGCAGGAATTCTATGCAGAAAAAGGCTTCAAAAACGAGCCTCAGAGATGCAAGGCATGTCGTGATGCAAGAAAAGCTAACGGTAAGCCTGCAAGAGAATTATTCACAACTACATGCGCTAATTGCGGAAAAGAAGCTAAGGTTCCTTTCCAGCCCAGCAATGATCGCCCTGTTTATTGCAGCGAGTGTTTCGCAGCTATGAAGGACCAGCAGTAATATATAACCCCTTCAGTGAGTAATTTAAAAGCACAACGGAAAAATCCGTTGTGCTTTTTACTATGCTTTACTTGAAAAAATTTTTTATTATTTTATAATAAATATGTACAAAAATGTTTTTTTATGTTATACTCTAATGAGAGGTATAAAAATTATGAGATATAATGATAAATATAAACAAAAGAATAAAAGCTTCGACGAGCCCAAGCCGAAATTTAATGAAGAAGAAACTCCCGACGAAAACGTTGTTTGCGGCAGAAATGCCGTTCTGGAATTACTTCGTTCCGGCAGAAGCGTTGACAAGCTCTTTATTAAAAAAGGCGGTGTCGAAGGCTCTCTTATCGTAATCGTAGGAGAAGCAAAAGCAAGAAATATCCCCATTGTCGAGGTACAGAGAGAAAAGCTTGACGAGCTTGCGATGGGTGTTATACACCAGGGTGTTATAGCTATGGCAGCGGCAAAGGCATACGTCGAGGTTGATGATATTCTGAAAATTGCCGAAGAGCGTGGCGAAAAGCCTTTTATCGTCATTGCAGACGGTATAAACGACCCTCACAATCTGGGTGCTATTATACGTAACTGCGACGGTGCGGGTGTCCATGGACTTATTATTCCCAAAAGACGTTCAGCAGGACTTACCCCCGTTACAGCAAAATCGTCGGCAGGTGCCATAGAGCACCTTGCAATAGCAAAGGTAGCCAATGTATCAAATACCATTCTCGAATTGAAAAAGAAAGGTATATGGGTTGTCGGATGTGAGGCAGGCGGTGACGTTTACGATAAAATCGACTATGATATGCCACTTGCTTTGGTGCTTGGCAGCGAGGGTGAAGGTATCTCGGATATTGTTACAAAAAACTGTGACTTTATAGCATCTATTCCCATGATGGGACATGTAAATTCGCTAAACGTTTCCTGTGCTGCAGCTATCATCATGTTTGAGGCATCAAAATCCAGAAGGATAAAAAACTGAAAGGACTCGAATAACAGATGAGTAAATACAGATTCAAGAGAGTAGAAAAGAAGAAAGACAATAATGTAAACGATCTTCCCGTCAAGATTGATATTGAAGACGAAGTAGATTCTTCAAAGACACGTAATTTCCCAATCTCTTCAAATGGAAATAATAAAAAGAACGATGAAACCACATTCTTTAATCCGTTTGAAGAAGACGCTGAAGAAAAGCGTCCCCTCTTCAGTCTTCGTTCATTCATAAAAGGCAAAGATAAAAAGGATGAAGACGAGGTAGCAAAGAAGCTTGACGATATTTTCACCTCGGACGTAATGAGTGTCGAAGATATCAAAAACAATCTTTCGGAAGGCAAGCCTTTCGACCTTACTCACGTTTTTGACAAAACGGACAAAAAAGAGAAAGACGAGGAGGACGAATTTGAAGAGGAAGTCTCTCCCGTCGAAGAGGATTTTGACGGAGACAAAGACACATACGACGTAGAGGAAGAAGCTCCCGCCATCGAAGAGGCTCCGGGCATAGACGAGGATATTTACAACACAGACGATGACGAGGATGACGATTTTATTCCCCCTGCGAAGCAGAAAAAAGAAAAGATAAAAAAAGAAAAGGTTTTCTTCGAATACACCGACGAAAGTCAAAAGGAAGATATAACCGAAAGCTATGTGAAAAAGGGTCGTATCTCTCTCTTATCGCTTATTTTAACGGCAATTTTCACGCTTGTTCTTATTTACCTTGAGACAAAATCCCTTCCTCACCCTATATGGCTTATGCCGGGAAAGTTCGGAGTTCTATATCTGCTTCTTAACCTGCAGTTTGTATTCTTTACAGGATTCTGTGTTTACAAGAACATAATCGACGGCGCTATTGCCCTCTTCACCTGGCATCCCAACAAGAACAGTATCACCTTCGTGTCGCTTATTGTTGCGGTGTTACAGGTTCTTCTCCATCTGATATTCAACAAATTCAGCGCAGATATATCGCTTTACTCCTCTGTATTTGCCCTTTGTGCAGTAATCACTTCACTTATTACATACATTGACAACAAGCGAGAGTATACTTCCTTTAAAGTTGCATCAAGCTCCAAAACAAAGTACTCCGTTTCCCAGCTTGATGAGACCTCGGCTGAATTTGAAAAATTCAGCGACTATCTCCCCGCAGATCTTGGAATGTACAAAATTGAAAAATCAAGCTTTGTGTCAAGCTTCTTCAGAATGGCGAAGAAGCGCTCACCCTACGATGAAAATTATAAGGTAACCATTCCTCTTACATTGCTTGCATCCTTGGTATTTTCTATTCTTTCTTTCTTCCTTACCAAAGATGCCTCCACCGTTGATGCATTCAATAATTTCACTCTTTTCTTTATGATAACGCTGCCTTTATCGTCGATTTCCGTTGTAGCTCTTCCCTTCTTTATGACAACTCTCAGACTTGCAAGAAGAGAATCGGCAATCATCGGAGAGGCTTCCATCGCGGAATATGCCAACACTTCCCTTATATCCTTCAAGGATACCGACGTATTCCACGAAAAAGGAATAAAAGTAACGTCTATAAAGACCTATGGCAAGAGTAGAATCGACAACACCTTCGTAATGGCGGCAAGAATATTCAAGCTCGTTGGAGGTCCTCTCGAAGCGGTGTTCAACCGTTCGGTAATCGACACCACGTCGGACAAATCGGGCGACAAGCTTGTTTGTGTGACCGAAAACGGAATAAAGGCGACTATTGATTCCGAAGAAGTTTTTGTTGGTAACAGAATCTTTATGGAAGAAAACGGTTTTGAGTCAATCGAAGACGGAATAGACACTTCCTTTGAAACGACCAACGGAAGAATAATGTTCATCGCAACAGGCGGTGAAATTACCGCAAAGTTCTACATTAAGTATGCTCTCGGAAGGAACTTCAAGGCACTTCTTGATTCATTCTACAGTCTTGGTATCTGTATGGCGGTAAACACACGTGACCCGAATCTTGATACTAAATTCGTGACTCAGCTTCTCCATGATGACGAGTACCCGATAGTTGTTGTGAAGCGCGACGACATTCCGTCGACTGAGGACGATTCTCCTCTTGAAGCATCCAAAAGCGGTGTTATTTCCAACTCCTCTGTTTCAAATATGCTTCGCACCTTCATTGCGACAGACAAGCTTTCGCGTCTTATATCGATGAACACTATAATCAAATATATAAGTCTGGTATTTGCAATTACAGTTGTAGTTATTCTCTTCCTCAGCGGAAGCTCTCACGAGAAGGTATCTCCTCTCTTTATTATGCTTTATCAGCTTATGTGGTCTCTTCCCATAATAGGAACGTCACTCTTCCAGTAAATTAGTAAAAGCAAGTAGTTTAACTACTTGCTTTTGTTAATTTCATCCACTGTTTCTTTATAGAACACGTCAAGATATCCTGTGTAGTTTTCCTTCCATGGCTTGTTTCTGCCACAATAGTGGATAATAGAAGTATTCTCTCTTATCCAATCGAGGGTAAGGCTTTTTTCAAAGGGAGAATGAAGCATAAACAACTTTTCGGTCATATTGTAACGGAAGGTATCCACTGTAAAAATTTTACTGCCGTAAAGACTGCTTATAATATCCTGATCGGGTAGCACTAGCATACTTTTATATTTATCTATAAAAGCAAATACGTCCCCGTAATTTTGCTCTGCACGGAGCTTTTTCAGATTCATCAGCATAACGCCCGAATTGATATACGGTGCATTCTCATCCATATCGAGCCTTATGCCGTTTATTGCACGTACAAATGCTCCCGTATGGGAAGCGGCGGCGAAGAAATAGTCCGATAAATCCATATTATACAGTGTATCTACCCTTCCGTTTACTATTACGTCGGGGTCAAGGTATAAAACCTTATCAATACTTTCAGGAAGATATCGGGATGCAAAGATACGGTAATATATTTCTTTCGGGTATCTCAAGGTGGTGGGTGCGTTATCAAGCGCTATATCATCGGCATTGACAAGAGTTAAACTATCAATTATTTTTCTTGTCTCCGACACATCTTTTTCCTTCAGCGAGGAATGGAGTATATATAATTTAATATCGAAATCCCTGTGGTGCTTTTTAAACGAATAGAGCATCACGTTAAGATAAGGAATATAGTTTGCGTCAAGAGTGACAAGTATATTCATCGTTTTTTTCATCAAAAAAACTTCCTTTGAGTTATTTTTTATGTTTTCTGTAAAAATACAAAAAGAGAAGCGATGATGCCATAAGACATAATTCAAATATAACCGATGCAAGAAACATCGGAGAGGTTACGTCATCGACGCTTTGTCCCATCAATGTAAATGATATGACCGACGGGAGGAATCCAAGCATAGTGCCAAAAATATAGCTTTTGTAGTCCGTAAGTGATGCACCCATATATATACTTACAACGTCTGCAGGGAGAAGTCCTACTATGCGGGCAAAAAATGATACAAAAAATTCATTCTTCTTTTGTATTTCCCTTATAATTTTAAGTCTTGGATGCTTTTCAAAAAGAGATGACAGCGCCCGACTTCCCGATGCTCTACCCAAAAGATAGGGAGTTGTACACATAATAAAAGTACCTGCGAGATTTACAGTTAGAGCGATAGGAAAAGGAAACAGTATTCCGCTTGCGGCAAAAATAAGACCGGCATAGATAAAAAACACAATACTTTTGAAAAGAAATAAGAACAGAATCACCAATATAGCAAGTGTTAAGTTTTCGGGTGTATAATTTACTATGTTGTCAAGTGTTAGTTTATGACGGTTTATCAAAAATAATATAACGGCAAAACTCCACAAAAGGATAACAGATACTTTTCTCAAGCTTTCAAAAGGCACTTTGCTTTTCATCTCACCACCTCCTATCTTAAATAAAGTATATCAAATTTATTTAATAAAATGTTTATGCAAATGTTAATATTTTTAAAATCAGGACTGTAGGTTTCCTACAGTCCTGATTTTATTCTCCAAGTACATTTTTCATATACTCAAGAGGCTTCTTTTCCTTTATTCTCTTTTTAAACTCGCCGTCGTATCGACATATGGGCTTAAATGAACACCAGTCACAGCTTGTTCTTCTGTTGCCCTCGTCTTTAGGCTCGGGGTAAATGTCACCTGCTTTGAGAGTGGACATCATAGAATCAAATAGAGAATTGATATAACGTTCTATGAGTCCGAAGGCTTCAAGCTCTATCAACGTAGAGGAAGCGTTGCCGACAAATTTATTTTTCTTTTCGTCAAACTTCAAATCCACAAAGCGCTTTGTTTCTCCTTCCTCCATCGCATCAATGATACGTCGGTCATCAAGATACATACCGCTTCTTTTAAGCCCTTTTGCGATATTTTCTCCCACCTTGATATCATCTTCAACGTAGTCGGTTGCTGAAAGGTCAGGCTTGGCGGCAGGCATATACATTATTCCCGCGGCGCGTCGATTAGGCTTTCCTTCCGTTGACGTCATGGCAAAAAGATAAATGAGCATCTGTATATTCATTCCGTTTATTACGTCTTCAAGTGAGAAGGTTTTACCGCCCGATTTTGTTTTATAGTCGACTACTCGTATATATTCGAGTCCGTTTTCATCAACAAATGTATCAACCCTATCTATTATGCCATAAAAGGTAAGTGTTCCTCCATCCGAAAGCTTTACCTCGTAAGGCTGTACGTTTTCGGAATCTCCGAGGCTTTCCTCAAAAAGTGTAGGCTTGAAACGAGATACCGAAAATTCCTCCTTTATGTTTTCTATAACAAAGACGACGAATTCACAGATATTATCAATAAGATACTTGTATTTCGGACTGTCTGTCGCTATGTCCGGAGTGACCTTTTTTACGTACTCATCGGCGGTCTTTTCGGTAATGGTCACTATCTCGTCTTTTGTAATACTTTCGATAGTTTTTCCTTCGGAGGTAAACGTTTTAAGCACAATTTCAAGTATCTTATGCACGTAGCTTCCTATTTCGGCGTTGCTGAATTTCGCAGGCTTTCTGGTTCTTACCTTGAGCATATAATCAACAAAGTAGGAAAACCTGCATCTTTCAAATTTGTCTATTCTTGCCTGTGTCATAGAATAGTTATTTTTGATAAAATCAGTGGGGTTCTCAATCTTGAAAAGCTTATCCTTTGACTCAACAAAGCTTCTCATATCAGCTATACGTTCACCTAATTCCTTGTAGTTTTCATCAAGGTACTCCAATGGCTTATCGTCGTTTGATACAAGGAAAAATTCTTCAAGCTCCTTTTCGCAGACAGGAACCGCATCTGTACTTACAAATCTTTCGGGCAAGACGTCTAGGCATTCCTTTAAGTGAGAGTAGTAGGAGGAAGGGAACGACACTACCTTTGAACCGTCTGAATCAGAGGTGTGATAAACAAAGTTAATGCTTTCGGAGGGAGTAAGAAGCGAAATAAGGAAAAGGAAGGACTGGTCATACATCTTATCGTCCATGCTGTCGTCAAGCACGATATCATTTGCTGCAAGCCATTTTCTTTCGCTTTCGGTAAATACCGATTTCGTTTCAACTGCACAGGGAAAAACGCCCTCGTTAAATCCGAGAAAGAAAAGGTGCTTTACGTTTTTATTTCTTACAAAGCCAACGTCTCCAAGCTCCACTTCGTCCAAAGACGAGGGAATTTTTCCAAAGGACATATCACCCAGTACCAATCTTACGTACTTGGTGAATCTATCCTTCGACACCTTCAGATCCCCCGCACTGCGAACTATTTCTTCAAGTGCCTGAATAAGAATATTCCAAGCACCTCTTTCTTCTTCGCTATCTCGATTGATGCGATCATAAACGCCAATGAGGTCAAGGTATTCAACGATACCTCTTATCTTTTCTTCGACTGTAGGACGCGAAATACCTTCACAAAGGACCTTTAACGGAGCATATATTTTCTTTCTTGCTGTGTTTACCGTTTCGAGCTCCTCTTTATCCGCATCGGAAAATTCTTCTACATACCCTCTCGGATGCATTATGAAATCCTCTTCGGACAACCATGCTTTTCCTTTTGTTCGCCAGAGAGTTACGTAGTTTTCAAGAGCATATGTTTCCTTTTCGGAGATGCCGAGATAAGGATTTTTAAGATAAGTTTTTATATTTTTGTAAAAATACCCTGAATTCACCGTATCCAGTGCCAGAAGCACCAGAGAAACAACAGGCTCCGTTACAGGAGACGTCTCTGTACAGGAAAGATAGTTTATGCCGTAGCTATCAAAAACGCTTTCCAGCATACTTCCGTAATCGGAAATGTGTGCGGAGGTTACCGCAATGTCCGAAAGAGGTGTGCCGCTTTTCACAAGCTTTGTTATCTCACGGGCAACGTATACGCATTCATCGTAAGGTGTAGAAACAGACGTAATCGAAACGCCTTCGTACTTCCTATCGTATTTTTCTCCGTTGCCCTTTATAAACGACTCTGCAAGGTGTAAAAGTGCAGGATTCTTAGTACGAAGGTTATGGTCAAGCTCTATTTTTTCATATTCTACAGAGCATCCTTCGGCAAGCTCACGTATTTTATCAAAAGCGAGTCTTGTCTTTCGGAAAATCCCGTCGGGATCTGAAAGAGATAGCGAAAAAGTCACTGTAGTTTTAAACGCGCCCTTTATTATAGCCTCAATAACTGCATACTGCGGCACTGTATAGTCGTAAAATCCGTCTATAAACACATACGAATCTTCAAAAAAATCATATTCGGCAAGCGTATCGGCAAGTCTCACGGTGTCGTCTGTGGCATCGACTTTCCCATCTTTTAGTGCATTTTCATAGAGTGAGAAAATAAGAGAGAAGTCTGAAAGCTTATTCCAGAGGCTCTCCCCTCCCTTATCGGAATCCATAAGATTAAGACGCGCCTTTTCGATATTTGAGGGATGTATCCCCTTCTGACGAAGAAGGTCCATTTCGGAGCGGATAAGGCGCAGATAATTCATGTCATCTGCCATTCCCGAAAAGCTTGGAAGCTGCTTTTTGCCCTTCTCAAGAAGCACAGCAGTTATAAGGTCCTTCCCACAGTTATCCACGTACTTGTAGGTCATCCCCCCTGCTTCTCTGAAAACGCGGTTTGCAAGACGCGAAAAATTAAGCACCTCAACGTCGCGGTTTATAACGTTACCGATTTTTTCAAGTAAAAGCGCTTCTATCTTTACACTTTCCTGCTCGGGAACAAGAACGTATATTTTTTTACCTTCGCCGGAATTTATAATATTTTTTATTTCAGATACTATTCTTGCGGTTTTGCCGTATCCCGAGGGGGCAATTATAAGTGAAAGCAAAAATAATCATCTCCTTTAGTATAAACTCTTGAATATAAATGAAATTTGTGATATAATTATAACAATATGATTAAAGGTGACTTGAGATGGAAAAATTAAAAAATTATCTTGGCGCTTGTGAAAAGCGCTGTGCCGAATATATGTCAGCCTATTCCCTCTGCGACGTAAATCCGCCCGAGCTGAAGGCGGCGGCTACCGAATATTTCAACCGTGGCGGAAAAAGACTTCGTCCCGCATTCCTTTCTCTTTGCGCAGGTGCGCTAGGCGGCAAGGAAAGAGAGATGGCGGTTACTCCCGCTATGGTAAGCGTTGAGCTTTTTCACACCTTTACTTTGGTTCACGATGACATTATAGACAACGACGAAACAAGACGCGGCGGAAAGAGTGCTCACGTGCTTGTACGCGATATGTTTGAAAAAAACTCCGGTGCTTCTGAATATGGCAAAGACATCGCCATTCTTGCGGGAGATACCCTTCACGCTCTTTCTGTAAAAATGCTCCTTGAATGTGCATCTTCTCCCCTATTTTCTGCAGAAACCGTTCTTGGCGTTGCAAAAATACTTGAGGGCGAATGCATAAATGAGCTTCTCTCCGGAGAAGCAGTCGATACAAGACTTGGCGTTATCAAAAACGATACCTTCAGCGTCGGTAACACCGAAACCACTCTTGAGGTCATGCGTCAAAAAACAGGTGTTCTTTTCTCATACGCTGCAAGAGCGGGTGCTATGCTTGGCCTTGATACTATCGATACCGAAAACGAAAAAGTTAAAGCTTTGGGTGAATTTGCAGAGCTTTCGGGAATAGCCTTTCAAATAAAGGACGATATTCTCGGTATCATTTCCGATGAAAAGACCCTTGGCAAGCCCATAGGCTCGGATATACGCGAGGGCAAGAAGACCGTGATTCTTCAAGAGGCTTATAAAAATGCCGACGAAGGAGAAAAAGCTTTTCTTGAACGAGTTGTGGGAAACAGCAACGCCTCGGCAAATGATATCGAAAGAGTTAAGCTTATTTTCAGAGAAAGAGGCGGTCTTGACAAGGCTGAAAAGCTTGCAGACAGCTACATAGAAAAATCGAAGCTTGCTCTTGAAAAAATTGATGACTCGGAATACCGAGATATGCTTCTTCTTGTTTCTGACTTTATGACTTCAAGAAAAAAATAGAGGTAAAAGCTGTGAAAAAAAGTATTATTGTACTTTCTTTAATTATAACACTGTTTTGTATCACTGTCAATGGCGAGGGAATTCTCGACAACGGTAAAAACCTGTATTCCGACTACATCTATATGGTAAACCTTGATACAGGCAAAACAGTATACGAGTATGAGGCTGACACCGTTACCTACCCTGCATCACTCACTAAAATTATGACCTGTATTTTAGCTATCGAGAAGTGTGAAAGCCTTGACGAAACAGTTACTATCCCGGCGGGCATTTTCGACGACGTTTACGCACAGGGTGGTGCTAATATAAATCTTAGGACAGGTGAGGAAATAACCCTCAGAGACCTTATCCGCGCAACTATGATACGTTCCTCCTGCGATACGGCTTCGGCGATTGCTTATCACGTTTCGGGAAGCGTTGATTCATTTGCCAAGCTTATGACATACAAAGCCAAGGAGATAGGATGTACGTCGACGAATTTTGTCAACGCTCACGGACTTCACGATGACAGACACGTAACTACCGCTAAGGATATGTATCTGATTGCAAGCTACGCTTTGCAGAACGAGGTATTCTGCGATATAATAAAGGACTACACCTGTACCATACCCGCAACGAACAAGTCGGATGAACGTGTTCTTTTTACCACGATGGATTTGGAAAATCCCGATAAGGACATATACTGCGAATATATCACGGGTGTTAAATCAGGCTTTACAGACGAGGCAGGTAGATGCCTTATAACAAAAGCCGAGAAGGACGGAGAAAGCTATCTTCTCGTCACTCTCGGTGCAAACCGCGATAAATGGTATAACTCAAATATGGCGTTCACCGACGCCGTAACGCTCTTTGAATACTGCTTTGCGGAATACGAAATCGAGACTGTGGTATCAAGTGCAGCTCCTCTTACCAGTCTCCCCGTTTCAAAGGGAGTAAAGGAAAACGCCGAGCTTTATATAGAAAACGACGTTACAGCTCTCACGGCTCTTGACGACAAGCCTGTTATGACATATGATATTCCCGATAAGTTAACGGCACCATTGAATGTCGGAGACGTTGTTGGTAAGGTGTCTATCGACGTAGGAGGAGAAACCTTCACTGAAAGGCTGATTGTTAAAGAAGCTATCGAAAAGAAAGCAGAGCAAACAGGACTTCAGAAGATGAACGACGGAAACTCAGTTGCTACCGTCCTTGATACCGTATCACTTGTAATTTTTCTTGTTACTGTCGTTATAATCGTATTATTCATTTTAAAAATAAGAAAGCACAAGAAAAAATAAAGTCGGGATTTACCCGACAGTATCTTCCCTTAGCTCATCAGGATAGAGTGTCAGATTCCGATTCTGAAGGTGACAGGTTCGAGCCCTGTAGGGAAGGCCAAAAAAGAACGAAGTAATAACTTCGTTCTTTTTTATCCAAGCCCACAGGCTTGGTATATCATCACGCGTTAGCGTGTATATCATCACGCGTTAGCGTG
>JAZNYT010000025.1:0-1904 GCA_045594565.1 Eubacteriales bacterium | reverse complement strand
AAAACCATAGGGTACCCTATGGTTTGCCCAATATTTTTAATTATCATAAAAGTGATAACTATACTTATTATTATATTACCACAAACCAGAAAAAAGTCAAGTAATTTTTGTGCTTTCTTACCAAAAAAAGAGAGTTCAAAGAACTCTCTTTTGTGTTATTTCATTATGATAAAGGACCTGCCCTGCATTTTGAGGTTTTTTCCGTCAAGTGTAGCATTCTGGCAAAGGATAATCTCCTTGAAATTCTCGGGAATATCCACCTCAAAGGCACGCGATGAAGGGTTTATCGCAACAAGGATTCCGTCACCTCTCCTATATACTACGGGATAGCCTGCCACAAGCACCTCAAAGGGACTCTCTGCGTAAAGGTCGGGGGTCTCACGGTGAAGCTTTATCAGAGCTTTCACGAAGTTCAGGATGCTGTTTTCGTCACCCTCACTCTTCTCAACCGTGGGGGCATTCTCTCTTTCATCTGTAGGGAGATAAGGCGTGTCAGACTCCGAGAATCCGTGGTTTTTTTCACCGTTCCACTGCATAGGAGTACGGGAGCCTGTACGGGTGTAAGAGCCTTCCTTCGATTTAAGTCCCTCTATATAGTCCATCCCTATTTCGTCGCCATAGTACACAAAGGGTACACCCGGCATCGTAAAGAGGAAAGCAAGAGCACATCTGAGGTCTTCCTTCGTTCTTCTGTATGCCAGTCGCGGTATATCGTGATTGCCGGTTATATGACCTATATATCCCTTGCCCGAAATCTTGTTTAAATCCTTTTCGATAACGTCAAGATAGGTGTTAACGTTGCCCTTGCCCTCGGGATTGAAATAGCTGTGACCGAGGAAAAGGCTTGTTGTATTTCTGCCCGGCTCTGCACGGAAAAGCGAAGTGTATGCAGGCTGACCCGAATGGAGATAGAAATCACAGTCGAAGCCCGAGTTTATGGCAACGCCCGGGAAGCCCCACTCTGCAATAAGAAGTGCGTCGGGGTTGCGGCTCTGCATATGAGCCTTTACCTCCTGCCAGAATGCCTTCATAAAGCTTCCGTCTGTATCGCCCTTGATAAGAGATGCCGCCATATCAACACGGAAAGCATCGGTGCCAAGATCCATCCAGAAATCGATAATTTTTATAAGCTCGTTTTTGGTAGCCACACAATCGGGGTGGTCAACGGGAAGCTGCCAAGGCTTTGCGGGGTCGGGATGAGCGTAGCCGTAGTTGAGGGCAGGCTGACACCAGAAGAAGTTTGTCACGTAGTTGGCATCCCTCTCGGCATAACCCGCAATTCCCTCTGTATTCTCAAAGGTGTGGTCTGCCCATATATATCTGTTTGTGTATTCGTTCTTTTCGGCAAGAGCGGACTTCTTGAACCAAGGATGCTCAACCGAGGTGTGACCTGCAACAAGGTCGAAGATAACCTTCATACCCCTTGCGTGAGCCTTCTCACAAAGCTCCTTGTAATCTTCATTTGTTCCGTAGCGCTCTGCAACCTTATAAAAATCCGTTACGTCATAGCCTGCATCATAGTAGGTACTCTCGCAGATAGGATTCATCCATATAACGTTGAAGCCACAGGACTCGATATAGTCAAGCTTCTCTATAATTCCCCTAAGATCTCCTATTCCGTCACCGTTGGTGTCGTAAAAGGATTGAGGATATATTTCATATACTACCGCATCGTTAAGCCAGTTCATATTTTTCTCCTTGATGATTTTTCCTAATTTTAACATAAAAAGAGCCTTTTGCAAGGCTCTTTTACTGTTTTATTATTTCGTATTTGTTCTGCCTGTGAGATAATCAAGAGATACGTTATAAAAATCTGCAATCTTCACAAGCACCTCTACTCTCGGAACTCTTTGCATAAGCTCATAATTCTGATAAGCCGTTTCGGTGATAAAGTCGGAGGCCAA
>JAZNYT010000024.1:0-5206 GCA_045594565.1 Eubacteriales bacterium | reverse complement strand
AGTCCAAAGAGGGTAACAATGATGAGAAGGGACGACAAAACGTATTTAGTTTTCATATTATTACCTCCTTAAAATCTGAAATATAAGAACGGATTATAAGAGCCGTCAACAAGGTAAGCCGTACAAATAAGAAGAAGCGCTACGACAACTATAGGCTCGATTGCAGATATTACGGCACTTGCCTTTGACTCCGAAAGCTTTGTATAAAGCTTCTTCGGAAGGGGAGTGGAGCCGATGATACCGATAGCAAAGACAAGAGCGTTGGTAGAAAGCTGATAGAGGGTCGTGTCGTTCACGAAAGCGTGTCCGCCAAAGCCAAAAAGCCCGAGAAGGTCCTTTCCTGCCGTTGCCATATCGGGAGCGTTGAACACAACGAAGCCGAGAATTACGAAAAACATCGTATAAAGGTGGGCGAGGAGCGCATTTTTTTCAATAATGCGCTTCACGAAGAATTTTTCTCCGATAAGGAGTGCAGCATAAATGAGTCCCCACACAACGAAATTCCAGGCAGCGCCGTGCCAGAGTCCTGTCAGCATCCATACAACGAGAGTATTGAAAAGCCAACGCGCCGTCTTTACTCTGTTACCGCCGAGAGGAATATAAACGTAATCTCTGAACCAGGAGCCGAGCGACATATGCCAACGTCTCCAGAACTCGCTGATGCTCTTTGAAATATATGGATAGTTGAAGTTTTCGATAAAGTTGAAGCCGAATATTTTGCCAAGACCGATTGCCATATCGCTGTATCCCGAAAAGTCGAAATAAACGTGAATACCAAAGGCGATGGCATATATCCAGAAAAAGAGAGTTGATTTATCTGAAGTAGCGCGGAAAAGGTCGCAGACCTCGCCCATAATATTCGCAACAAGCACCTTCTTTGAAAGACCTACCACAAATCTTCTTGCGCCGAGGTAGAAGTTCTCGAAGGAATGCTCACGGCTCTCAAGCTCACGGCAGACGTCAACGTATCTGACAATAGGACCTGCAATAAGTTGAGGGAAAAGCGCTACGTAGGTTGCAAAGTTTATAATATTTTTCTGATAAGGAACGTTTCCGCGATAAACGTCGATGGTATAGCTGAGTATCTGGAAGGTGTAGAAGCTGATACCGATGGGGAGCGCAATTTTGAGAAAAGAAAGAGATAGCCCCGTCACCGCATTGAAATTATAAATAAAGAAGTCGGCATATTTGAAAAAGCCAAGGAGAATAATACTTGATATAACAGAGAGTGAAAGCCAGAGCCTTTTCATTTTTTTAGTTTTTGACTTGTCGATAGCCATACCGAGGAAAAAGCCTAGAAGAATTGATGCTATCATCAAGAATACGTATTTCGGCTCACCCCAACCGTAGAATATAAGACTTGCCGCAAGAAGTACGGCATTTTTTAAGAATTTCGGTGAGAGAAAATATATTATTAAAACAACGGGTAAAAAATAAAAGAGAAAGGGAATACCCGAAAAAAGCATTGAGTCACCGCCTTTTAAATTAAAAATGCAGAATGCTCATGCAGATTAACTGCAAGGGCATTCTGCATTTAATAAATACTTCTTAATACTTGCTTGCTTCGAATGTGATTTCGCCTACAGCTTCAACGAAAGCGTCAACGAAGGGATCAATAGCGATTTCCATTGATGAGTCGATCATAACGAGCATAACTGTGTTACCTGATGCAACTGTTCTGATAAGGTCTGCTTCAACGCACATCCACTTTCTCTGGTCGATGCCGTTCATCATAAGAGTAGCAACTGCGTCGGGATCGTTGCCTTCCTTAACGCTTACAAGAACAAGAGAGTAAGCCTGAGAGCCCATCATAGACTCGGAAACAACAATCGAGCTTATAGCTTCATCGTTTTCAAGACCTGTGTAGTATGTGTATGAGTCAGCGTTGATCATTTCTGCGGGGATGCTGCCTGTCATAAAAGGCATAGGATGCTTTTCGTAGATAGCATTAACTACTGCTTCGAGTTCTTCTGTTGTAAGAACCTTAACGGGCTCTTCAACGGGTGTATCTTCAACTGTTTCGTTGTTTTCAACAACCTCATCCTTGGAGCATGCTGTGAATACAAGGGTAAATGCGAGTACGAGTGCGAGTGCGAGAATAAGCTTTTTCATTTTTCTTTTTTCCTTTCGGTTTTTAATTTACTTTTTTTATAGTGAAACCATCGGTTTCGTCTTTTGAAATACAATATGTGCTCTTTTCCTTTTTGTCATCCAGAGTGAGAGTATATTCTTTATTGTTGTCATTTATCGACACCGCCCAAAAGAAGTCAGTATCCTTATCTATTTCTGCCTTTTGCCCCATATCCTTGCCGTCAATCACGATATATCCCTCCGAAACACTCACCTCGGCTTTTGCATGGGTGGTAAGTGTCAAGGGGATGAACGCTTCGCTTGTTATAACTCTTGCATATGGGTTTGATACCATTTCCATAACGGCAACCGAATCGAAATCCAATGCATCGGAGTTGTAGTAAAGCGCCATGCTTGACGTAGGATAGAATGTAAAGACAAGAACTAACGCCGCACATAGTGCGGCAACGCCGTAGCAAATACCCGCATTTATGCGAAATTTTCTTTGTTCCTTTGCTCTTTCGCTTATAATACGAGCCTTCAGCGTGCTTGGTGCGGCGATTTTTCGGTATGCATCAATTTCCTTTTGATTCACCGCAATACACCTCTTTTCTATCCCTCGTTTGGGAAATCCCTTTTTAATTTTTCTCTTGCCCGTGACAGTCTCATTTTAACGGCGGAAACCGATATTCTCAGAATCCTTGCCGTTTCTTCAACGGAATATCCTTCATAATAATGTAACAGTATAGGCGTCTTGTAAATATCCTCAAGCTCGAGTATTTGTCTCATTATTTCTCCGCTTCCTGCCTCCTCAAAGACAGTGAGTGCCTCTTCAAGAGGGGCGTGGCTTCTTATCTTCCGTCTTCTTGCCATATCGTGACAAAGATTGACGGTAACTCTTATAAACCAAGCCTTTTCGTGCTCCTCCGAGAAGAAGTGAAAAACAGAGTTCATATACTTTATAAATACGTCGTGCACCGCGTCCTCCGCATCCTCTTTGCAGAGAAGATGGGAGAGGGCAATTCTGTAAAGCATATCGGAGTACTTACTGTAAACGGCTTCAAACTGTCCCAAATCGGAACGGCTCATTTGTACCTCCTAACCTTAATACGCACGAGGTCGCCTTAAGGTCACAAATTTATTAAAAATATTTTACCATATTTTTCTTTTTTTGGCAAGTGAAATTATGAGGGTCTTGAAAGTGAGAGGAATTTGTGATAAAATAAATATATAAACAAGTTTTTGAAAGGTGTATAATGCAAAAGAAATTTATTGTTGAGGGAATGAGCTGCTCTGCTTGCTCTGCATCCGTAGAGCGCGTTGTTTCACGCATTGAGGGAGTCGAAAGCGCATCGGTGGACCTCATTTCAAAAACGCTTATCTGTTCTTTTAGTGAGACGGTGAGCGACGAAAAAATAATAAATGCCATATCTATGGCAGGCTTCTCTGCAACGCTGAAAACAGAAGTCAAGAAAGAAAAGGAAGAAAAAGAAGAATACACTCCTGTGAGAACAAGACTTATTGTATCCACAGTTTTCCTTATTATCCTGATGTATATTTCTATGGGACATATGGTGTCACTGCCCTTGCCAAGTATTTTTGACAGTGCTCTTGTTTTCGCTTTGTCTCAGCTTATTTTGACTATCCCCATAATGTACGTCAACCGCAAGTTCTTTTTTGTGGGCTTCCGCGCACTTAAAAACGGCTCGCCCAATATGGACACTCTCGTTGCGGTAGGCTCTGCGGCAGGTGTTATTTACGGTACCTTTGCGATTTTTATGATAGTATTCGGTGATGCTGAAACGGTTCATCTCTACAGACACAACCTATACTTTGAGTCCTCTGCGATGATTTTGACCCTTGTCACTCTCGGTAAGTTTTTTGAGTCTCGCTCAAAGGACCGAACAGGGGAGGCACTCCGCGGACTTGAATCCCTTTCTCCCGAAAAGTCTTACGTTTTAATAGACGGAAAAGAAGAAGAGATTCTTACCGCTGATATAAAGGCTGACGACGTGGTGGTGCTCCGTCCCGGCTCAAGAGTGCCCGTTGACGGAATCATTATAGAAGGCGGTGCATCCTTTGATATGTCGGCACTTACAGGTGAGAGCATGCCCGTTGACAAAGAGGTGGGAGATGAAGCGGTTTGCGCCTCCCTTGTCCTTGATGGCAGAGTGCTGATAAGAGCTGTAAGAGTAGGAGAAGAAACTACTCTTTCGAAGATAATAGATCTTGTTGAAACGGCAGGCGCATCTAAGGCGAGAGTTTCAAGGCTTGCGGATAAGATAAGCAGAATATTCGTGCCCTCGGTTATGGGTATTTCCGCTTTGACGTTTATAGTTTGGCTTCTTATTGGAAAGAGCTTTGATTTTTCACTGTCGCGCGCCTTGTCGGTGCTGGTTATTTCTTGCCCCTGTGCATTGGGACTTGCTACTCCTGTTGCCATAACGGTATCGGTGGGACGTCTTGCAGGTGAGGGAATCCTTGTAAAATCAGGAAACTGGGCAGAGGACCTCACAAACGTCAAAATAGCGGTTTTCGATAAAACAGGTACTGTAACGAAGGGCGAAATGTCGGTTTCGGATATTATTATTGACGGTGATAAGGATGAAATATACGGCATAATAAAGGGACTTGAAGAGAAGAGTGAGCATCCTCTTGCTAAAGCCATAACGGAGTATATGAAAGAAATAACGCCGCGTGAGATTGTTGGCTTCAAGGCGGTATTCGGCAGAGGAGTCGAGGGAGTATATCAAGGCAAAAAGGTATACTGTGGAAATATAGCCTTTATGAAGGAGAAGGAAATAGAGCTCGCATCCTTTGAAAAAGTTGCCGAGAGCCTCTCAAAAGAAGGTAAGACCGCAATGCTTTTTGCCATAGATAATCTTGTTGTGGCAGTTGTGGCGATAAAGGATACAGTAAAGCCTGATGCCGCAGAAGCGGTGTCTGCGCTCAAAAGGCTTGGTATAAAGACGGTACTTCTCACAGGTGACAACAGATATACCGCTGAGGCAGTGGCAAAAGATGTTGGGTTTGATGAGTGGGTATATGAGGTTATGCCCGAGGACAAAGAAAAAACGATAAGAGAATACAAGAAGGAAGGCGCTGTCCTTATGGTCGGCGACGGAATAAACGATTC
>JAZNYT010000023.1:0-11735 GCA_045594565.1 Eubacteriales bacterium | reverse complement strand
TGAAACAGACCACGACCTGGAAAGCGAGCTCCCCTTCAGCCGTGCAGGACTCAACGTTATAGTGACCGCTGACAAGCTTGAAATGTACAGAACTCGAAAGGTTCGCATCCTCAACGGAGCACACACCTCCCTCGTACCCTTCGCACTTCTTTCGGGCTTTGAAACGGTAGGCGAATGTGTTGCCGACGAAAAGATGAACGCATACGTTAGAAAATGCATATTTGACGAAATAATCCCCACTCTTGACCTCACGCGTGAGGAGCTTATCTCTTATGCAGAAAGTGTTCTTGAAAGGTTTGCAAACCCCTACATCAAGCACTACCTCTCCTCTATTGCCCTCAACTCGGTGTCGAAATTCAAGGTAAGAGTGCTTCCCTCTGTTTTGGAGTATAAAAAGAAATTCGGAAGATACCCCGAAACGCTGACGTTTGCTTTCTCAAAGCTCCTTGAATTTTACAAGACCGATATGGTAAACGACGACCCCGAGGTAGAGGAGTTCATGAAGAACGCCACGGTAGATGAGATTCTAATGAACCGCGACCTTTGGGGAGAGGATTTGACTGATATGAAGGAAATAATGAGTATTGAATATTGAATAGTGAATAATTTCGGACATTTTGGCTTTGCCAAAATCACAATTTACCTTAATTTTCAACTTTCCATTTTCAGTTTTCAATTTGATTTAACCAAAATATCTAGCTTAAAAAGGTGATGTTATGATAATAAACGAAAAAGACAACGTAGAAGTAAATCTCGAAAACGGACATAAATATGCTCTTTCAGATATCGAAAAGGGCGAAAAGATAATAAAGTACGGCTTCCCTATCGGACGGGCAACGGAGGATATAAAAAAGGGTGAGCACGTACATACTCACAATATGAAGACCGACCTTACGGGAACACTTGTTGCAGAGTACCGAGAGTACACTCCCGAATTGCCCGATGATGACGGAACCTTTATGGGATATCTTCGTGAAAACGGTGAGGTAGGAATCCGCAACGAAATATGGATAATTCCCACTGTCGGATGTGTTAACGGCATTGCCGAGGCACTTGCCCGAAAAACAGGCGCCAAGTGCTACACTCACACGTGGGGTTGTTCACAGACAGGAGACGACCAAGACCTTACCCGTAAGCTTCTCACCGCCCTCATAAATCATCCCAATGCAGGGGGTGTTCTTGTGCTTGGACTTGGCTGTGAGAACAGTAACGTTGACGAAATAAAGAAGGTGCTTGGAAGCTGGAACGACAAGCGAGTAAAGTTCCTTGTAACACAGGACTGTAAGGATGAAATAGCAGAGGGTGTAAAGCTCATCGAGGAGCTGAAGACTTACGCCGACACCTTCAAGCGCACTCCCCTCCCCGTTTCTAAGCTTAAAATAGGTCTTAAATGTGGCGGCTCGGACGGTCTCAGCGGTATCACCGCAAATCCTCTCGTAGGAAAGACGGCAGAGCTTTTCTACAAGAAGGGCGCATCCATCCTTATGACCGAGGTACCCGAAATGTTCGGTGGAGAACAGGTGCTTTTCGACAGATGTGTAAGCCACAAGGTTTTTGAGGATGCACGCTCAATGGTACAGGATTTCCGCAATTACTTTACCTCTCACGGTGAGTCGGTAGCCGAAAACCCCTCCCCCGGAAACAAAGCGGGAGGTATTACCACTCTTGAAGAAAAGTCTCTTGGCTGTGTTCAGAAGGGCGGTCAGGTGCCGGTAGTTGAGGCTCTCCCCATGGGTGAGTGTGCAGGCACAGACTCAGGACTCCACCTTATCAGCGGTCCCGGTAACGACATTGTTGCAATAACCAATCTTACGGCTGCAGGTGCCCACGTAATCTACTTTACCACAGGCAGAGGTACACCCCTCGGCGCTCCCGTGCCTACAATCAAGGTTACTACAAACAACACCATTGCCGAAAGAAAACCCCACTGGACAGACTTCAATGCAGGTGTACTTGCCGAAGGTGCGGATATGGAAAGTACCGCAAAAGAGCTTTTCGATAAAACCATAAAGGTTGCCGAGGGTGATGAAACCTCAAGTGAAAAGCTTGGATGTCAGAGTATATCTCTCTTCAAAAGCGGAGTTATACTGTAAAGCTTGATATTTTGGTTGTATTAAGGGGAGAAGACTTTTTATAAAAGTCCTCTCCCCTTTAACCCCTCACGAAAACTATACTTTATATTAGTATTATAAATTGTATATTGATTTTAAGTAAATTGTTTGCTATAATGATAAAAAAAGTGAGGTGACAGAGTTGCAGGACAGTGCTGTGGAAATGGCGAAACGCCTGTTGGTAGACAGTATATGGAAGAGTGCCAACCTTGAGGGGCTGGGAACTACATTTCCGAAAACCGAAGCTATACTCAGAAATGCCCCTACCGAAACAAAGACCGAAGAAGTTTTGTTTGTTATAAATATGAAAAGGTCTTGGCAATTTCTACTTGATAATCTTGATGCCTCAAATAATCTTATGCTTTTGAGAGAATATAATAAAATTGTCGGTGAATTGCTGTTTGCAAATAACGGAGAAGTACGCACTATCCCCGTTCAGATAGGCGGAACCTCTTGGGAGCCTGAAATACCCCAAACCTCCGTTATTATGGACACCTTGTCAGAGATAGACAAAATAGAGGATGCTTCTCTGAAAGCACTTAAATTTTTCTGTTACGTGGCAAGAGCTCAAGCTTTTATTGACGGCAATAAGAGAGTAGCACAGCTTATCGCAAACAAAATCCTTATCGAAAACGATATCGGTATTTTCCAGATACCTATCGAAAAGCTTGAAGAATTCAAAACACTTTTAATTTCATTTTACGAAACAGGCAACGATACACAGCTTATCGAGTTTATGAAAAGCTTTTGTATCAAGAAGGTGTATAAATAGACGAAAGCCACTTCATCGAAGTGGCTTTCTGTGTTTTTATTCGTAAAGTGCTAAATCTGTAAGGGCAACATAAGTTTTGGTGCCCATGCCTATTTTAATTGTAAGGCTATTTATACCTCTTATATCTAAATCAAAAGCAAACGGCATTGACTGTGAAACAGATGTTGCTTTATAGATTAATTCATCATCACCATAAAAGTATACATTTACATTTTCATTATCTAAATCGTTTATATCTAATTCGTTTGTTTTTATGTCTTTAGGCAAAACTATTTTTCCTTTTAAGTTCCCGTATTGACTATTTAATGGGTATGAGATTTTTATATCAACTTTATCGGCGTCACCCTTTATATTATACATATCATTTCCTGCAC
Organism: Eubacteriales bacterium; assembly: GCA_045594565.1. Lineage (GTDB taxonomy): Bacteria > Bacillota > Clostridia > Oscillospirales > SIG627 > RGIG6353. Next base: position 8,478 of record JAZNYT010000023.1, on the reverse strand, counting down.
TGTTGTAAAATAGCATTCCTGACATATAGTCCTTATTGTTTGTATCAGTTATTTTACCATTAATTTTCCATAAATTATTATACCATTCTCCAAATACCACATTACTATATTGTATCCTATCAAGGTAGTTATCGGGTTGGAGCTGGTCTTTCTTGCCGATATATACACTGTAAGTTTTTCCGTCCCATGCTACGTCCTTGCCGAGTGCTTCAGAGATTGCTCTGACGGGAAGATATGTTGCTCCATTCATAATAAAGGGTTCAACAACAGAGCCGTCCGAGCCTTTGGGTACTATTTCTGCTCCGTCAATAAAAATCTTGATGTTTCTGTAATAGAGCTGTGCCTTTTCGCTGACGTCCTTTGCAAAAACCATTCCGCCTGTCAGCAATGCTCCTGCAAGAAAACCTGCAATAATTCCTTGTAATCTTTTTTTCATTTTGGTGTCCTTTCTTAATAAAAAAATATTTTTGCAAATACTTGCGAAAATAATTATAGCGGATTTTCCGCTAATTGTCAATAGCGGATTTTGCACTAAGTTATAATATTTGCATACAATAAATCAAGAGGTGATTGTATGCTCTACCAAAGAATACGGAATTTAAGGGAAGATAAGGATTTAACGCAGAAGAAAATGGGTGAAATCCTTTCATGCAGTCAACGTGTGTACAGCAATTACGAAAGAGGAGACCTTGATATACCGACCGAAATTTTAATAAAACTTGCAGACTTTCACAACGTGTCAGTAGATTACATTTTAGGCAGAACAGACAAAAAAGAATTTAATAAATAGATAAAAATTAAATTATATTCAAGGGGAGAAGACTTTTTACAAAAGTCCTCTCCCCTTTAACCCCTCACGAAAACTATAATAATAAATATTTTTCGTAAGAAAAATTTACCGAAGCTTTCAAACGAAGTTTGAAAATATCGCTTGTGCGACAGCACAAATATCGCTCGGCACAAGCCGAATATCACATAAATTTCGACGAAATTTTGAGGTAAAATCGTTCATTCCGAAGCCGTCGCTGTACTTTGTACAGCAGTGCGAGGAAGGGACGAAGAAAATGAAATTTGGAATAAATCAAAAGAAAGACGAGGTTTTCTCTCGTCTTTCTACATTTAAAGGCATATAACTAAATTTTGTTTTGTTTGCACTTTGTTTTTGAAAACCGATTTCGTTAAAAGGTGAAGAGTTTTCATTTTCGGTTTTAACCAAAATTTCTAAAATTAAATTTCGACGAAATTTTGCGTAAGACGAGGAAACAAAAATAGGGCAAGGAAGCCTTACTAATCGTAAAGCGACGATGCCCTATTTGCAGTTGACGAAGTATTACACAAAATTTCTAAGAAATTTTAGTTGCCTGCGAGCTGCTTTGCTATCTCCTCAGCAAAGTTCTCTTCTCTCTTTTCGAGACCCTCGCCCTTTTCGTACATGAGGAACGCTTCAACCTTAACGGGAGCGCCGATTGCCTTTTCTACGCTTGCAAGATAGCCTTCAACGGTGAACTTCTCTTCCTTAACGTACTCCTGAAGAAGGAGACAGTTGGTGGAGTAGTACTTGCCAATCTTACCCATAGCCATCTTTTCGATGATATTGTCGGGCTTGTTAGCATTCTTTTCATCGTTCTTAATCTGAGCCATGATGATTCCCATTTCAGCGTCGATAACGCTTGCGGGAACGTCATCCTTTGCAAGATAAAGAGGCTTCATAGCTGCAATCTGGAGAGCAACGTTCTTTGCTGCTTCCTTGAATTCAGCACTGTCTGCAGCAGCACTGTCAGCCATCTTAACCATAACACCGATAGATCCCTTACCGTGAATGTAGGAAGCGATAGTTCCTTCAACTGTAACGAATCTTCTGATGTTGATATTTTCGCCGATTTCGAATACCTTGTTCTTAAGAGCTGTCTCAACGTTCTGCTCTGCATCAAAGGGAAGAGCGAGAAGCGCTGCAACGTCAGCGGGCTTATCTTTAAGGATAATCTTAAGAAGGTCCTTTACGAATGCACCGAACACTGCGTTAGATGCCGCAAAGTCTGTTTCAATGTTAACCTCGATCATAGCAGCGGTCTTTGTTGCTTCATCATACATGATATCAACGATACCCTCTGCTGCGATTCTTGAGGACTTCTTATCTGCAACTGCAAGACCCTTCTCACGAAGTATCTTTATTGCTTCTTCTTCGTTTCCGTCAGCCTCTGTGAGTGCCTTCTTGCACTCCATCATGCCAAGTCCTGTCTTAGCTCTGAGGTCTGCAACCTGTTTTGCTGTAATAGGCATAATTTAATTCCTTCCTTCAACAATTATTATCTGTGGTTTGGTAATTATTCAGCGTCTGCTTCAGCTTCTGCTTCTTCTGCTTCTTCAGCGGGAGCAGTCTCTTCGCCCTGGTGACCTTCGATAACCGCGTTAGCCATAACGGATGCGATAAGCTTGATAGCACGGATAGCGTCGTCGTTACCGGGGATTACGTAGTCGATATCGTCGGGGTCACAGTTAGTGTCAACGATAGCAACGATCGGAATACCGAGCTTCTTTGCTTCTGCTACAGCGTTTGCTTCCTTGCGGGGGTCAACGATGAAGATAGCATCGGGAATGTTAGCCATTTCCTTGATACCGCCAAGGTTCTTTTCAAGAGTTTCCATTTCCTTTGTAAGTGCAATTACTTCCTTCTTGGGAAGAAGCTCAAAGGTGCCGTCCTCTGCAAACTTGTGAAGAGTGTTAAGTCTTGCGATGCTCTTCTTTATTGTCTTGAAGTTTGTGAGCATACCGCCGGGCCAACGAGCGTTTACGAAGTACATACCTGCACGGATAGCTTCTTCCTTGATAGCGTCCTGTGCCTGCTTCTTTGTACCTACGAAAAGGATGTTACCGCCGTTTTCAGCGATTTCGCGAACGAACATATAAGCCTCTTCAACCTTCTTTACTGTCTTCTGAAGGTCGATGATGTAGATGCCGTTACGCTCGGTAAAGATGTACTCTGCCATCTTAGGGTTCCATCTTCTTGTCTGATGTCCGAAATGAACACCTGCTTCAAGAAGCTGCTTCATAGAAATTACTGACATTTTTAATGTCCTCCTTAAAGTTTTTTCCACCACAGAAGCCCGTTTACGGGACATATCGAAGGATACGAACTGCCGTATTTACACCTCTGTGTGTGTATTTTTGCCGAAATAGTATAGCACGTTCTTCCTTTTATTTCAAGAGAACGTGCCACAAAAAAGCAAATATTTACAAATTGTTCACAAATATATTTTAATGAAGATTGAAGAATGAAGAGTGAATAATTTCGGACATTTTGGCTTTGCCAAAATCACAATCAATTATAATTTTGCTTCAAGCAAAATTTACCTCAATTATTCATTATTCAATATTCAATATTCAATATTCATTAGCTTCTCAGTCCTTTAACAAAGGGCTTCACGTCGATATACTTGGATGCGTTGTCGTACCAAATGCTGTCCTTATCAACAATAAGAAGCGCCAGGTCGGCGTCCGCCTTGATTGCCGAGCGATTGGGAGTGGTGGCAATGGCGAGGGTTAATTCTTCACTTTCAAGAGAGATGGAGAAATGTGCCTCGGAATAAGAGGAAAGCTTATTCTTGACGATAAAGCGTGTTTCGGGGGTAATAACAACGTTTTCGTTCTTATCGAAAGCACCCTTGCCAAAGGTCTTGTATACCTTTGCGGTCATATTGAGAGGAAAGGATACGGCAGTTTCAAATGCGTTTTCCTCGACCTTAATTCCTTCGATAATATCGGCATACTCCTTGGGAAGTCGCTCTGCTGAATCGAAGATATCCTTTACGGTCTTGTCCTTTGTCAGCGTTTCGTATATCTTCATCATCTTGCCCTGGAGCTGACCGTCGGATGACGCCCAACGCTCAATGTCGCGGTAGGATACGCCGTTTTCTTCGTTAATAAGTGACTCGAAAAGTATCTCTCTTGTGGATGCAACCATATCGAAATACTTCATCGTGCCGTAGAAATAGCGGCATTCAAAGGCGGTGATAGCCTTTTTCTTTGCAAGGGTAAGCTCCTCGCGCTTTTCTGCCATCTCCTCGGGAGAAAGGCTCTTATCGGCATAGAGTGCGAACTGCACACCTGCCTTCTCACCGAGAGCGATCTCGCGAAGCTGGTCCTCGTTCATATCTGTGTAAATGGCTGAAAGTCTTTCGATATCAGCACTCTCTATCTTAATTTCTTTTTCTTTCATAGCTTTTTACCTTTTCAGTATAATTTTCATAATATTTTAGCACAGGTTTTCTTTTATGTCAACAAGCGGTTTTTATTTCGGGAATTTATTGACAATTATGTGTAAATAATATAAAATAAGTATAAAATGAGGGAGGTATTTGAAAATGAAAAAATCCCATATCGCAGATGGTGTAACTCTTTACTATATAGAAGACGGAAAATATAAGACAAACTATCTAAATATATATCTTTCTCTGCCTCTTACGGCAGAGAATGCCACCTATATGAATTTACTTGCAAGAGTGCTGAAAAGAGGCTCGGAGAATTTTCCCAACATGGCAAGTCTCAACCGTGCCCTTGACATGAACTATGCCTCATCCGTTACCCTTACCGCCGTAAAGGAGGGTGAAAAAGAGGTATTCCTCTTATCTCTTTCCACACTTAAAAACGTCTTTGCACCAAAGGGAGAGGACATATTCGGGGAATCGGCAAAAATTCTTTTCGACCTTATAAAAAATCCGCTTATCCAAAGCGGTGCTTTTAGGCGCGACTATTTCGAGAGCGAAAAGAAGAATCTTCACGACTCCATCCTCTCACAGATAAACAACAAGGCGGCTTACGCCAGAACGAGATTTGTTCAAGCTATGTGCGAGGGGGAGGCTTATGCGGTGAACGGGGAGGGTGATTTGTCACTCCTTGACACTATTACGCCCGAAAGCCTTTATGCTTTTTTGAATAAGCTTCTTGAAACGGCAGTATGCGACGTCTACTTTGTGGGAAGCGAAAGCGAAGAGAAGATAAGGAAAACGGCAGAGACCCTTTTCGACGGAAGAGAGAGACACCCCCTTCCACGTTCCAAGTCCTTTGTTCGGGCAGAGGCTTCGGAGAAGAAGGACAAGACGGAAAAGATGGATATAACCCAAGGACATCTCCTTGTGGGCTTCCGCACCCCCGTTACCTATTCCCACCCCGACTATCTTAAGTTCGTGCTTTTCAATATGGTGCTTGGCGGTGACGTTTCAAGTAAGATGTTTGTGAATATACGTGAAAAGAAGTCGCTCTGCTATACCTGTTATTCCTCTCTTGACGGAACGAAGGGTATACTTTTCGCCTATGCGGGTATTGACCCCGAAAAGAAAGATGAGACACTTTCAGCCTTCTTCACGGAGATTCAGAATATACGTGAGGGCAAGGTGACAAAAGACGAGCTTGACGACGCAAAAAAGGCGTATATCAACCGTATGCGTGAGATAGAGGACAATCCGGCACTCCTTGCTCCTTGGTATCACCTCCGTCTTGAAAGAGACACCGAAACGCCCCCATCCTTTGATGCCGAAAGAATTGCGGCACTCACCCTCGACGACGTAGTGTATGCGGCAAATATGATAGAACAAGACACTATATATTTCCTACGAAATTAATGAAGATTGAAGATTGAAGATTGAATAATTTCGGACAATTTTGCTGAGAGCAAAATTCACAACAAATTGTAATTTTCCCACAGGGAATACCCTCTGGGGCATAAAAATATCCTTAATTCTTCAATATTCAATATTCATTATTCATTATTTTACAAAGTAAAATCCGAGGTAATTATGAACTATACCAAACACGAAAGCTCCCTCCTGAACGAAACCTACTACCGCGGTATTCACAAAAGCGGTCTTGAAACGATAGTTATACCTAAAAAGCAGATGACGGCGTATGCTCTTTTCGCTACACGCTACGGCTCATCCGACTCAACCTTCAAAAAGGGTGACGGCGAGGGATTTATAACTGTGCCCGACGGAATTGCGCACTTTCTGGAGCATAAGCTTTTCGAAAACGAGGACGGAAGCGACACCTTCTCACGCTTTGCCGAGCTTGGTGCATCGGCTAACGCTTATACCTCAACCGATATGACGGCATATCTCTTTTCGGCAACCGAAAATTACTACGAATCCCTTGAGGTGCTTCTGGACTTCGTAACTCACCCCTATTTCACCCCCGAAACGGTGAATAAGGAGATGGGAATTATTACCGAGGAGCTTCGTATGTACGAGGACAACCCTTACCGCTGGCTCTATCAGGAGCTTCAGAAGCTACTTTACGTGAATAACACGGTAAGAATACCCGTTGGCGGTACCGAGGAGTCTATAAGAGAGATAACCGCCGACATACTCTACGATTGCTACAACACCTTCTACAACCTTCATAATATGGTGCTCATCGTATGCGGTGACGTTACGACAGAGGGAGTCGAAGCGGTAATGGATAAGGTGCTGCACGTCAGTCCCGACTCCAAGCCCGAAAGGATGAGGGCAGAGGAGCCGAGATGCGTTAAGGACTGCTATTCAGAAAAGGTGTTCCCCATCTCCCGTCCTATGTTCAATATAGGTCTTAAGGAGACCGACTTCCCCGACGGCGGTGACCTTTACATCAAGCGTGAGTTTGAGCACTCCATTATATGTGAGCTTCTCTTCGGCAAGTCCTCGGAATTCTATTCGAAGAACTATGCCGAGGGCATTATAAATCAGAAGTTCGGCACATCCTACTATGCATCGAAGGACTGGGGCTTCTTTATCGCCACAGGCGAGACCGATGATGCGAAAAAGGTGTTCGACCTTATAAAGGCGGAAATCGACGCTTGGAGAAGCGGTGAGAAGACCATCGACGAAAACGACTTCCTTTCGGCAAAAAGAGCTCTTTATTCAGCATCCGTTCAGGCGTGGAACTCCACCTCGGATATAGCCGAAGCCTTCCTGGACTATCACCTTGCGGGAGCGTCGCTCTTAAGACTCCCCGAGGTGCTTGAAAGCATTACAATAGAGGATATAAAAAAGAGGCTGAAAACCTCCTACGACACATCCCTTATGTCAATGGCGGTGGCAAAGCCTGATGGAATGGAAAGTTGAAAATGGAAAATGGAAAATTAAGGAAAATTTCCCAGAGGGAAATTTACAAGTAAATTGTGATTTTGCGTTAGCAAAATTTCCATCATTGTCAATTGTCAATTCTCAATTTTCAATTACCCAAAAGCGACGAGATTTTGAGGTAAAATCGCGGAGTGCGAAGGCGTCGCTGTACTTTGTACAGCAGTCCGAGCAACACGCGAAGAAAATGAAATTTGGAATAAATGAAGAAAATCGAAGATTTTCTACCTTGAAAGTCTTGTAGCTTAACTACACTTTGTTCGCACTATGTTTTTTGAACTTGATTTGTACAAAAAACGAAATCTTTCATTTTCGTTTTTAACCAAAATATCTAGCTTTAAGAAAAGGAGTTTTTATGTCTCATTGGATATCCTTCCCGGGTCTCGGTATCGAGCCCTTCCGTGTCGACCCCGTAGCCTTCAACCTTTTCGGTAGAGACGTTATGTGGTACGGAGTGATACTTACAACAGGCATTATACTTGCCGTCCTCTATGCATGGAATGCCACAAAAAAAGCGGGCATCAACGAGGACACCTTCTTTAACCTCATACTTATCGTTATCCCCGTATCTATTATATCGGCACGACTTTACTACGTAATATTCGACCCTACCCCCGACTACCATAGCTTTATTGATGTTATCGCTATATGGCGTGGGGGAATAGGAATTTACGGTGCGGTAATAGGCGGTGCGGTGACAAGCCTTGTTTTTGCGAAAATAGCAAAGCTTAAAATTCCAACACTCCTTGACTGTCTTGCCCCTGCCGTTATGATAGGTCAGATCGTGGGACGTTGGGGCAACTTCGTTAACGCCGAGGCTCACGGAGGAATAACAAGCCTTCCTTGGCGAATGGGGATAGCACCGGATTTAGCAGATCACAGTGAAGCTTTCCTCTCACAATACCACACATTATACTATCACCCCACCTTCCTATATGAGTCCCTTTGGAATCTTGTGGGCTTTTTAATCATACATTTTATTTTGAAAAAAAAGAAGTCATTTGAGGGAGAGCTTGCACTCTTTTATCTTGCGTGGTACGGACTTGGCCGTGGATTTATCGAGCTTCTTCGCACCGACAGCCTTGAAATACTGGGGCTCCGTGTTTCGGCTCTTGTAGGATTTATTTCGGCAATAGTTTTTGGCACAATACTGATCATAAAAAAACACAATGGAAAAGCAAGGTAAATGGAAAATTGAAAATGGAAAGTGGAAAATTCAGGTTAATTTCTGTAAAATCAGCACATAGGTAAGTAATTTGTTTCAGCAGATAGGTAAGCCAGTGGTAAGTGCAGGTAAGCCAAAACGAAAAAACGATGCTATATATAAATTATAGTTAATCAAGAGGAGAAAAGCAATAGGAATTGATGT
>JAZNYT010000022.1:0-3959 GCA_045594565.1 Eubacteriales bacterium | reverse complement strand
GGGAAGTTTCAAGTGGTAATTTTAGTTCATATCGAGGCGTATTTTTCGAAGTAATACTTTACGTATTACAAGGGAAATCAACGAAGATATGGGCAAAAATTACCCTTGAAACCGAAAAGAGTTCGGCTCTCTTCGGCTATAGCCGAAGGATGACGAATTGATTTCGACTATACTAGAGTTAGTTGCTTTTTGTATTCACTGGGGGTGATGCCTGTTTTGTCCTTGAAGCGTCTTGAAAAATAAAACTGATCGCAAAATCCCAGTTCGTTGCTTACGGAAAATACAGTGCTTTCATGTGATGATAAAAGCTCTTTCGCTTTAATGAATATCATATCATCAATATATTTACCTATGGGAATGTTCATTTCCGATTTAAAAGAATTCCTTAGTTTACTTTCCGATAAAAATAACTCATTTGAAATATCTGTCACTTTGAGTTTAACGGAAATATGCTTTTCAATAAAGCTTATTGCCTCTTCTACGTGCTTGCTGTATCTCTTGATTGGCGCTTCTTGAAATTTGTAGCTATCTCTTAACTTAATAATGGTATCCAATAAAATACTTTTAATTTTAACTATGTCAAAGTAGTCACCCGAATCAATCAAAGCTTTCAAATCTTTGGAAATCTGCGGTGAAAAGGGAATGGAAAGAATCTCTTTTTGGGATGAAAGTAAATCGTATCGTTCGATTGTGGTTATCAAAACGTGAAAAAATATTTTTTCAAGTCTTTCACATCCGCAGGAAAAATCACAGTTGGGAGGAATTAAATATACGTTTCCGGGAAGCATTGTTATATATTTGTTACCTGACTTAAGAAAACCGCTTCCTTTGGTAACAAAATACAGTCTGCTAAAGGTAGCACCCTTTGTAGCAAACCCCCATTTATTGTCAAGGCTTACGAAAGCGGCACGTTGAATAATAAGCTCCGTACCTTTAAGAGCTTTAAGCAGCAATGGCTCACTCATAATAAATTCTCCATATTAAATAATAAAATATATATGGTTAATAGTCTTTTTTTGTGATATATTGTTAAAAAATACATATTCAATTTAATTTAGCACAATTAAAATCAAATGTCAATAATCTTATTTGAAAGGGACGTTGTATTGTATGGCGGATAAAATTAATAAAAAAGGTCTTGATGCACAAGAACTTGCATATGCAGAAAGACTCAAAATTTACAGACAAAGAGAGAAGGCATATAAGTATACAGATAATCCCGATGTGAGAGAGCATCTTGAATGGTTTCAAGATCAAAAATTCGGTCTTATGATACATTGGGGATTGTATAATATCCTGGGAATCAAAGAATCATGGCCCCTCGTCGATAACAGCTGGACAAAATGGCAGTTTAAGTCTTCTACAACCAATAAAGAAGTTAAAGAGATGTATGCCCAGCTTCATAAGGCGTTCCTTCCTTTGAGATTCGACCCTGATGAATGGGCTGATATCGCATATAAAGCCGGTTTCAGGTATCTCTGCTTTACCACAAAACACCACGACGGCTTTTGTATGTGGGATACAAAGACCACGGACTATAAGGTCACGGGTCCCGAAGTTCCTTGGCGTAATAACAAAAATGCCGATATAACTAAAGCACTTTTTGATTCCTTCAGAAACAAAGGAATGGGAATATCTGTTTACTACAGTCGTGCTGATTTTGCTTGCCCATACTATTGGGAGGAAGGCTATGGTATGAAGGACGGCGCAAGGCGTCTGCCGTCCTATGACATAAAAGAAAAGCCTGAGACGTGGAAAAAATTTCAGAATTACGTTTTTACTCAGCTTACTGAGCTTGTAACAAACTACGGAAAGGTAGATGCTCTCTGGTATGACGGTGGATGCGACGGTGTGGAATTAGGGCTTCCCGAAATGACAGAAAAGCTCCGCGAAATTCAGCCTCATATGATAGGCGTTATCCGCGGAGGTCAAGGTATTTGTGAGGATATTATAACTCCCGAGCTTACATTCCCAGATTCGTATTTCAGCGCTCCTTGGGAGGTTTGCACCGTAATGGCAAAGCCTGACACCGAATACGGAATAGAAGGTGATTACCATACTTCCTTCGGTTATACGTTTGATATCGACTATATGAGCGCAAAAGAGGTTATCCATATGCTTCTTGACGTTGTTTCAAAAGGCGGCAATCTTGCACTCAACATAGCACCTCAGCCCGACGGCAGACTTCCCGGCAGAGCCCTTCGAGAGCTTGATGTAGTAGCAGATTGGATGAACATTTTCTCGACTGCTATACACACTACAAGAGCAGTTTCTCCCTACAGAGTTGAAAAGTTTGCATATACGAAAACCAAAGATGAAAAACACGTTAACGTATTTTATATTTATGACGACGGAGAAAAGATTGACTCGGAATACATATTTTCTCTTGAGAGCTTAGCTTCTAAAGTACGCTATATGCGCGACGGAAGAGAACTCGAGTTTAAACAAGCAGGAAATGAACTTAAGGTTTATATACCGGATGAACTGGTTGGAAAAGCAGGCGATATTGCAGATTGCTTTGTTGTTGATGTAAAATAAAAGGTACCCGTGAGCGTTATAACTCACGGGCTTTTTGCGGGAACTTAATTGACGGAACCGAAAAATCTGATATAAAGGTAAAGGTTGTGGTGGAGTAGAGTAATCTAATCAATAAATAAGAATTTTACGAAAAAGAACAAAAAAGAAGAACTTCACAACCAGATAAAGATTCAATAAGCAATCATTTGTTAACAAATGCGAGCGCCATATAGGTGCAATAATGGAAGTGGAGCAAGGTCTATTCAAGTGAAAATTGGTAAAAGTAAAGCCTCTGAGGAAAGAAAATCCTTAGAGGCTATTTATACATTTATTCTACAATCGCAATTATCTGAGTAATAAACTTCTTTTTGTCTTTGTGCTGAGGGGGCCCTTCAAGATAAATATTACGGAATACTCCCGTAAACTTCAAGTTGTTTTCCTTTGCATAGGAAATAAGTTTCTTTCGTGCTTCGGGAATTTCCTCATAAGCTCCGTGATGAAAGAAGGAAATTGCTTTGAGCTCGGGCTCGTCACTTACGTATTCACCCTTACTTCCTTGCGGTATTGCAACGCAATACGAAGTTTCCTCGGGAGTGCTAATGGTATGCTCTGTAAAATACATTCTCTTTGTTGTGTCGGTTCCATGCAATTTCATTGCTTCAAGCGCTGTATCTCTCAGAAGGTTTGTCTTATCGTCAATGGAGGTTGCCTTATACACGCGGCAGTATATAGTCTGGGGCACAATAGTGATTTCTTTGATGACGTTACCGTTATTTTTAGTTCTCTCCTTGAGCTTTTCAATCGTGAGTTTAAGCTCATCCATCATTTTTTCAAGCCGTTCTATCATAGGCTCCAAATCTGATTTGCCTTGAAAATATTCTCGAATCTCACCAAGGGAAAGTCCCAAGTTCTGAAATACACGAATTGTACGAATTTGTGTAAAGGTGTCAATAGTATAGTATCTGTTAGCTGTTTCTCCGTCCTTTTTATCGGGCTTTATAAGTCCCTTTGCTTCATAATTCAATATGGTTTTTCTTGTAATTCCCACAGCCTTTGCAATCTCTCCTATAGAAAACATATTCTTATGCTCCACTAAAAAATCCTCCTTGGAAAAATACTTATAAAATTTTAAAATCTTTTTAGAAGCTATTGAATCGTACCCTAGGGTATGGTTTATAAACAGTATAGCATATTAAGATAAAAAATGCAAGGAGCGAAAAGAAGGGGGGCTATAATACTCTTACAAGGGTAACAAAATAACGGATTCAATAGAGTGACGTAAAAAAACTCTGCTCGGGGTTTGTTGTGCCCCGTTTTGTACGGACAGCACAAAAAAAGGAATCCTTGGTAGAAAATATTAAATTTTAAGCAACATACTGACTTCGTTTTTCAAGCGGAGTCAGTTTTGTTTTTGTTTGGATACGTTCATTGTTGTAAAAGCG
>JAZNYT010000021.1:0-14228 GCA_045594565.1 Eubacteriales bacterium | reverse complement strand
TATTCTTGGGTATTTATAAGGAGCGGTTTTCTCCTTAACGTACTTTTGAATTTCCTTTTTAAGCTCGTCGGAACCAACTGTACCCTCCACAAGAACTATGCTTGCTTTTACAATCTGGCCTCTCACTTCGTCGGGAACGGGTGAAACGCCGCATTCAAGAACGTAGGGAAGCTCCATAATAACGCTTTCAATCTCGAAAGGACCGATTCGGTAGCCCGACGACTTAATAACGTCGTCTGTACGTCCAACGTACCAATAGAAGCCGTCCTCATCACGCCATGCAACGTCACCTGTGTGATAGTAGCCGTCGTACCATACCTCGCGTGTCTTTTCTTCACTGCCGTAATAGCCGAGGAAGAGACCGCATGGAGCACCGTCGGCAACTCTTACACAAATCTCACCCGATTCGCCGTCAGGCACTTCATTGCCGTCGACATCGAGAAGGTGAACGTCGTAAATGGGAGCAGGCTTACCCATAGAGCCTATCTTGTGAGTTGAGCCTACAAGGTTTCCTATAATCATAGTGCTTTCTGTCTGACCGAAGCCCTCAAGAATTTGAAGCCCCGTCAACTTTTCAAACTGATGGTAAACCTCGGGGTTAAGCGCCTCTCCTGCCGTTGTCATGTGCTTTACGCTTGACAGGTCGTATTTTGATATATCCTCCTTTACCATCATGCGGAGCATGGTGGGAGGAGCGCAGAAGGTAGTAATTTTGTACTTTGCAAACATTGGCAGAATGTCGGATGCATCAAATCGGTCAAAGTCATAAACAAAGAGTCCTGCCTCGCATATCCACTGACCGTAGAACTTACCCCACATAGCCTTTGCCCAGCCTGTGTCCGAAATGGTAAGGTGAAGTCCGTCGGGGTCAACTGTGTGCCAGTACTTTGCAGTATGGAAGTGACCGAGTGCATATTTGCATGAATGAGCCGCAATTTTGGGATAACCGGTAGTACCCGACGTGAAGTACATTATCATAAGGTCGTCACCCTTGGGGCTTTCTTCCGTTCTGTAGAAGTGAGTACTGAAAAGGGAGGTCTCCTCGTCAAAGTCACGCCAGCCCTCACGCTCACCGTTAACTATTATTTTGTGCTTCAAGGTGTCGCACTTTTCTGCCGCAAGGTCAACCTGTGCCGCAGTGTCACCTGTGCCTGTGCAGATGATTGCCGAAACGCCTGCCGCGTTGAAGCGGTATTCAAAGTCGTGCTCCTGAAGCTGATTTGTGGCGGGAATTGCAATAGCACCAAGCTTGTGAAGACCGAGCATCGCTACCCAGAACTGATAGTGACGTTTTAAGACCAGCATTACTCTGTCGCCCTTTTTGATACCGAGCGACTTGAAGTAGTTTGCCGCCTGATTGGAAAGCTTCTTCATGTCCTTGAAGGTAAAGCGTCTCTCTGTCTTATCAAGAGATATATGTAACATTGCAAGCTTGTCGGGTGTTCTGTCTGCAATAGCGTCTACAATGTCGAAAGCAAAGTTAAACTCATTTTCATTCTTAAAGGTGATAGAAAGGGGAGTGCCGTTTTCGTTCTCAACGGTATCAATGAACTTGCGGTACGCTCTTTCTTTGGTATCCTTCGGAAGCTGTCTTTCGGTGGAAACCGCCTTCACGGGAGTAAGCTCGGGGATAGGCTCACCTGTGGGATTGAGAACGATAGCATAGAAAAGACAGTCCTGTCCGTTTACTGCAACCATACCGTGAGGAGTTGAACTGTTGTAGTAAATACTGTCTCCTGCGTTCAGCACCTCTGTGTGGTTACCTACCTTTACCTTGAGAGAACCCTCAATAACGATATCGCACTCCTGACCAGAGTGTGTCGTCACCTCAATGGCATCGTCTGCCACCTCACCCGTATATGAAGCCCTAACGTAGAGAGGCTCGGCAATACGGTTTTTGAAGGAGGAAGCAAGGCTGAAATAAGTCATTTGATGCGCTTCCTCAATCTTCTGTCCCATACCTTGTCTTGTTACGGTATAGCTCTTAAGCTTTGGGCTGTAGCCCTCTATAATATCGGTAACGTCAACGCCTAGAGCTCCCGCACAGCGATAGATAAACGCGAAGGTAAGGTCGCTTTCACCCTTTTCACACGCCTCGTATTCTGCAACGCTTACGTCGGTGGCTTTCGCCATTTCTTCTATTGAAAGTGAGTGAATGTCTCGAAGCTCCTTGATACGCTCCGCCATTGCCTTGATTTTGAAGTCAAGACCTGTGTTATGATTCATTTTAACCTCCGAAAACAGGGACAAAAAAACTCGTCCCAAAGATATGATCCTTGAGACGAGCAAAAATCATGCCCGCGGTACCACTCAAGTTGCGGAAATCCGCCACTCTTGGAATCAAACAATTCCTATGCATTAACGCAGCAATCACGGGGAGGGTCTACTTGGAAACCTTTCTTCCTCCCGACTCAGAAGCTACAAATATCAAACGCCTTCTACGACTCGCACCAACCGTCGTTTCTCTTAGCAAGGTAAGTCTGATAAACTCTTCGTCAAAGTCTTTTTCTTGAATACAAGGATTATATCATATATATCTTCGTTTGTCAAGTATTTCTTTTGATAAATTGAGGGTTAAGCCCTCAATTTATCAAAGCTTATTTCTCTGTATCTTTCCGCTGATTGTTTTGGGAAGCTCATCGCGGAACACAACTATTCTCGGGTATTTGTAGGGAGCGGTGTGTTTCTTTACGTATTCCTGAATTTCTTTCTTCAGTTCTTCTGTGGGTTCAGTACCCTTTACAAGAACGATGCTAGCCTTAACTACCTGTCCTCTTACCTCGTCTGGTGCTGCCGAAACGCCACATTCAAGAACGTAGGGAAGCTCCATGATGACGCTTTCAATTTCAAAAGGACCGATGCGGTAGCCCGATGACTTGATAACGTCGTCTGTACGTCCAACGTACCAGAAGAAGCCGTCCTCGTCACGCCATGCAACGTCACCTGTATGGTAGTAGCCGTCATGCATAACCTCCTTTGTCTTTTCTTCGTTTCCGTAGTAGCCGAGGAAAAGTCCGCAGGGTACCTTGTCACTGTATTTTACACAGATTTCTCCGTTTTCTCCGTCGGGAACAGGGTTTCCGTCGGGGTCGAGGATTACAACGTCGTAAAGGGGGGTGGGCTTACCCATAGAGCCTATCTTATGGTTTTGACCTACAAGGTTTGCAATAGTAAGAGTAAGCTCTGTCTGACCGAAGCCCTCCATTATCTGAAGCCCTGTGAGCTTCTCGAACTGATAATAAACCTCGGGGTTAAGTGCTTCACCAGCCGTTGTCATGTGCTTGATAGATGAAAGGTCGTATTTCGATAAATCTTCCTTTATCATCATACGGAGCATAGTGGGGGGAGCGCAGAAGGTCTTTATATTGTATTTTGCAAACATGGGAAGAATGTCTGCGGCATCGAATTTATCAAAGTCATAGGTAAATACCGCACCCTCACAAAGCCACTGACCGTAAAGTTTACCCCAAAGAGCTTTACCCCAGCCTGTTTCAGAGATGGTGAAGTGAAGTCCGTCGGGCTCTACCATATGCCAGTATTTTGCCGTGATGTAGTGACCGAGAGCATATTTATAGGAATGACTTGCAATTTTAGGATATCCTGTTGTACCTGATGTAAAGAACATGAGCATGGGGTCGTTACCACAGGCGGTATTCTCGTCACGGTAGAAGTGAGCCGAGAAGAGAGGATATTCCTCATCGAAATTCTTCCATCCTTCAAGCTCTCTTCCAACGATAATTTTTGTTTTGAGGGTAGGGCAGTCCTTTTGTGCAAGGTCTACTTCTTCTGCAACCTTACCGTCGCCTGTACAGATAATTGCTGAAACACCTGCCGCATTGAAGCGGTATTCAAAGTCGTGAGCAACAAGAAGATTTGTTGCGGGAATAGCTATTGCACCAAGCTTATGAAGTGCGAGAATAGCGTACCAGAACTGGTAATGACGTTTGAGTACCAGCATTACTCTGTCGCCTTTTTTGATGCCCAGCGACTTGAAGTAGTTTGCTATCTGATTGGACTTACGCTTCATATCATTAAAGGTAAGAAATCTTTCAGTCTTATTCTTGTCGATATGTACCATAGCAAGCTTTTCGGGATTTTTCTTTGCAATGGCGTCAACGATATCGAAAGCAAAATTGAACTTGTCCTCGTTTTCAAAGTCAATCTTCAAGAGGCTTCCGTTTTCATCCTCAACTGTTTTTACAAAGGCGTCGCTTACGAGACCGCCCTTCAGAGCTGAGGCAGAAATGGTCTTTCTCACAGTAGGCTCACTTTCAGCTTCACCCGGAAGCACTACCGCAACGAAGAGACAGTCCTCGCCGTCAACCGCAACCATACCGTGAGGAGTAGAGCTGTTATAGTAGATGCTGTCGCCCTCGCTGAGGTACTCTACGTGCTCTCCCACCTGTATTTTAAGTCTGCCCTTCATGATGAAGTCGAACTCCTGTCCCGAATGTGTTGCAAGATTTATGGGGGCGTTCTGAAGAGACTCATCGTATTCGTATTTTACCCAATACGGCTCGGCAATCTTGCCCTTGAACTTGGGGGCAAGGCTTTGAATTTCAATTCCGTTTTCCTTTGCCGTATCCTGTCCCTCGCCTTTACGTGTAACTGTATATGAACGAAGCTTTGCACTTTTTCCCTCAAGGATATCGGTCATATCAATATCAAATGCAAGAGCGCATTTATGAATAAAAGAGAAGGGAAAATCATTCTTTCCTGCTTCATAATCAAGATATTCTTCGGTAGTAACTTCGGTTTTAGCTGCCATTTCTTCAATGCTTATGCCGTAAATCTCACGCATCTCGCGAATTCGGCGAGCTACTTCCATAAGCTTTTCTTTTGAAGTTGTTGACATAGTAAAATCCTCCTTAAAATAAAAATAAACACCCGTCTCAAATTTCTTTGAGACGGGTGATAATATCACTCGCGGTACCACTCAAATTGCAGTAAAACTGCCACTCTTGGAATCTATCAATTCCTATGCATTAACGCAGCAATCACGGGAAACACCTACTCTTTTATTTCAGCGTTCCGGCTCGGAAGTGATAGGAAACTTTGCTTGTTGCTGTCGGCTCGCACCAAACGCCGACTCTCTGAAAACAACCTTACAAAACCGTCTTCGTCATAGCCTTTAATACTTTGATGGATACAATATAACACCAAAAATGGCGTTTGTCAAGAGTTTTTTAAATTTTTTTCAATTTTTTTGAATACAGGAAAAGCATCGTCGGCATAAAAGCGGTGACCGCCCATTCCTGTAACGAGAGCGCAATTATCTTTTGCTCCTGCTGCCTCGTAAAGCTTTTTGGTTATTTCATAGGTTTCTATAACTCCCTTTTCGGGGAAGATGGGGTCTTCCTTTCCGTTGACTATTATCAAAGGACGGGGAGCGATGATTCCCGAAATATCACCCATATCAAAATAAAGAGCAATATTGGGAATGAAATTGCAGGAGCAATGATTCATCGCGGCAATGGAGTCCTTATAGGTACAAACGGCACAGGAGGGCATAGCCATCTTTATACGGCTGTCAACGGCAGCGGCATAAAAGGTCGCCGTACCTCCTCCCGAATTACCCATACAGTAAACGCGTTCTCTGTCTATGTCTTCAAAGTTTTCAAGAGCATCAATGGCACACATTACGTCCCATACTCTTTCACCGATAGTAGTTCTTCCGTTGAGTATTGCGGTCATAGAGGATATGTAGCAGTCGGGACCGTTTTCGTTTCCTCCGCACTCACCGAAGTTTCTCTGCTCAATGGCAAGTGCCGCATAGCCTTCCTTTACTATTCTTACGGCAAAATCTCTGTCACCGCCCGAAATAGTAGCCTCGTCACCAGGATATTTTGGTTGACCGAGAGATATGTGAAATCCCTTTGAATGTCCCTGTAAGCAAATGATGACAGGCACCTTGCCTTTTTTAGAAAGTGGAATTCTCAAAACGGAGGGGAAGGTGTAGCCTTCCTCACTTTGAAGGGTAAATCTTATTTCACGGTAGGTATCGCAGATTTTGTCATATTCAATCGTAAAGCAAGGGTCACATTTTTCAAAGGAGTCCATTCCGAGAAGCTCCAGAAGCTTTTTCTTTGCTCGCTTTTGCCAAGCGTAGAAATCCTCTTTACCATCGTATCTCATAGAGGGGATGCGGCGTGATATAAGCTTTAGATTATGCTCCATGGGTGTTATCATAACGGCTCTCCTTATACGTTGTACATTTTGAGGTATTCTTTGGTGTTGTCTATCATTTCATTGAAGAGCGTTCTTGCGTCCTTGGTGTTTATGGTTACGAGAGGGTCGTTCGAGAAAGCAAGGAATGCCTTTTCAAGGTCACGCTCAAATGCCGCCTCAATTACAAGCTCCTGCTCGCCACATATTCTCGAAATGATAGGATAAAGCTCACGGGGAAGCTCACCTGCACATACAGGCTGAACCTTGTTTGCAGAGAAATGTGCATTTGTTTCAACAACAGCGCCCATTGGAAGATTGGGTATCTGACCGATATTCGGAAGGTTTACGTTAGTTACGATATCTCCGAGTCCTAAAATGGCTCTCATCTGGATAACTCCCTCCTCACCCGTATTGTTTATCTTGATGGGCTCTTTTCCACTTCTCAGGTCTTCACTTCTTTTCAATCTGTACTCAAGATTCTCTATTCTCCACTTTACGGGAGTAAGACCGAAGCCCCATTCCTTTACCTTTTCGGGAGATTCAAGATACCACTTTCCTTCAAGGTCTTCTGCAAGATGTCTGTCACCGGCTGCCGCAATGTAACCGTAACGGCGGAAAAGGTCCATTTTCACCTTGTCGCTTGATTCAAAGAAGCTGTTTAGCCAGTTGTCGTCCTTGCCCTTGGTGTAGCCTGTTTCACCGTATTTTTCAATAAATTTCTTATATCCCTCAAATATATCAATATTCTGGTAGGTAGCGCTTGTAAGCCAGGTGAAATGATTGAGTCCCGTAACCGTCACCTTCAGATCTTCACGCTTTGCATCGGTTATTCCATACATTTCCTCAAGCACCTTGAGAAGGAATTTTTCGGTGCCGAAAACCTCGTGACAGCAACCGAAAGCTTTGATTTTCGGGAATGCACGGTAAAGAGCTCTCGTACACATAGTCATGGGATTTGTGTAGTTTATAACCCATGCATCCGGACAGTACTTTTCTATATTGTGCGCTATTTCTTCGAACATAGGGATTGTACGGAGTGCTCTTATAACGCCACCGGGGCCTGTGGTATCGCCTACAGACTGGTAGATGCCATACTTTTCGGGGGTGTGTACGTCACTTTCCATTTCCTTGAAGGTACCGGGAAGTATGGATATGACAACGAAATTTGCACCTGTCAGAGCCTCTCCTATATCACGGAACGCCTTGTAGTCCCAGTGGGATTTTGCACCCTCTGCCGAATTGTACATATTACCTATTATCTCATTGTGATATGCCGCCTCAAAGTCGATATCGTAAAGGGCAACCTCTCCCGACATATCCTCGTTTGAAACAAGGTCGCTCATAAGACCCCATGCCCAACCCCTGGAGCCTCCTCCTATATATGCTATTTTTAAGCCTTCAACCTTTTTGCCTGTGTATTTCATAGTTTCCTCCATAATGTATTTACTAAAAACAATTATAAATCAAAAAAACTAAAAAATCCTTCGGTTTTTTGATTTTAAGCTGCTAATTTCTTGATTTTTTTGATACATTGTGATATATTAAATACGAAAGGCGGTGAAGGAATGTCAGGAGAATACCTTTCTTACGAGTATCACGGTATGGAGAAGGGCTTTGTTTCTATGCCAAAGAATCATTACCATGACAGTGTAGAGGTCTATTATCTTGAAAAGGGAGAATGCAACTATTTTGTAGGGGACAAAACATACAAGGCGGTTTCGGGCGATGTTATAGTAATTCCCGAAAACGTTATACACAGAACCACCTATTTTGCCCCTTATTCCAGAAGTCTTATATATTTTGACAGAAAGCTTCTATCTCCAACTATTGCGGAAAAGCTTTCGGAAATGCACTTTTTATATCGTAATAAGGAAACCCAAAAGAAGATAAAGGAGCTTTTCGACAGAATAAGGACGGAGACGGAGAATCCGGATTTTTATACCAACGACTCGGTAAAGGGGATTGTGAATGAGCTTTTTATCCTTATGATGAGAAACGGAAGCACTGCCGAAAATAACGAGAAAGAAAACTCCTTTGTGGAATCGGCTGTTAATTTTATACTAAAGAATTACACCTCACCTATGACCCTTACAGATGCATCAAAGCACCTTTCTGTAAGTCCCGAGCATTTATCCCGCACCTTCAAACGCGAAACGGGATTTGGATTTAATGAATACGTTACTCTTTTAAGGCTTAAGAAGGCAGAGGAGCTTTTAAAAACTCATAAGGTTATGAGTGTGTCCGAGGTAGCCTTCCTTTGCGGATTTAACGACAGTAACTATTTTTCGGATAAATTCAAAAAAACTTATGGAATGTCGCCTTTAAGTTTTAGAAAAAACTTGAAAAAAGAATCTATGTGTGATAGAATGAAAAAAACAAATTAACGGAGGAAGTTTTTTATGAAAATAGGAGTATCAAGCTATAGCTTTTCAAAGTATATTTCAAAGACAGGCTGCGACATATTTGCAGTTTGCGACAAGGCGAAGGAGCTCGGATTTGAGGGTATTGAATTTTCGGATTTTACAAAATTTGCAAACGAAGAGGACCCCATCGAGCTTGCAAAGAGAGTAAAGGAGCATTGTGCAAACATTGGTATTGAAATTATCAACTGTGCTATCGGTGCAAACTTCCTTGCAGATGATATTGACGAAGAAATGAAGAGAATAAAGCTCAATATTGATGTAGCAGCCGCTCTTGGTTCACCCTCTATGCGCCACGATATTTGCTACGGACTCAAAAAAGAGCCTCTTTACACCTGGCATACAGCTATTGATGAAATGGCACCCAGAATCAGAGAAATTACCGAATATGCGGCAGAAAAGGGCGTTAAGACCTGTAGCGAAAACCACGGCTACATATTCCAGGCACCCGATAGAGTTGAAGCGGTTATCCGTGCAGTAAATCATCCCAACTACGGTTGGCTTTGCGATATAGGAAACTTCCTTTGCGCAGATGCAGACCCCGTTATCGCAGTAGGAATCGCCGCTCCTTATACCTTCCACGTTCATGCAAAGGACTTTCTTTTCAAGGACGGAAGCAATCCTTGTCCCAAGGGATTTTTCACCACCGTCGGTGGTAACCACATAAGAGGTACGGTTATCGGTCACGGCGTTGTCCCCGTAAGAAACTGTATCACCGCTCTCAAGCGCGCGGGCTACGACGGATACGTTTCTATCGAATTTGAAGGAATGGAAGAAAACATCCCTGCCCTTGAAGCAGGACTTGATTTCCTCAAAAAAATAATATAAGGTAATATAAAAAAACAACCGCTTCGGTTTTACCGAAGCGGTTGTATTTTTGTTTTGTTTATTAGCCCCAATCAAGCTCGGAGAAGTTCTGATATCCTGCAGGGAATTCGATTGCAGCAATCTGTCCATAGTTTGAAAGCTTGATAGACTGATTAAAGGTGTATGCCGCTCTGTCATTACCTACAACGATTTCTGTCATAAGGCTGAGATTATAGTCTGCTATGTATCCGTCGCTTATTGTAAGAGAAATCTTTGCGTCCTTTGTTGTTGTCTGGTTAAGGTCCTGACCAACGATATCCTGAACGAGTGCAACAATAGTGGAGTTGTAAAGAGTCTCAACAGTTGCTTCGTCAAGAGGAATCTCGATTACACCGTTATTGTCTGATGCGTTTGCGAAAGCTGCTTCGGGAATCTCAACGATTGCACCTGCAACACCGCCCGCTTCTGCGCTGAACTCTTCAAGAGGAGCCTGTCTCTTATATTTGTCACCGTACATATCGAAGTACATCCAGCTACCGTCGTAGTAGTAGTTAACTTCGGAATTGTAGTCATATTCGTTCTTTGTACCTACAACGCTGATGTTTGCACCCGCAGTTTTAACTGTTAAATCCTTTGATGCAGAGGACTTATTGCCCATAATGTCGGATTCGGTTTTAGACTCAACCTTTGCTTCGAAAGACGTGGAAGCGAGAGTGTTCTTGATAGCGCCGCTAACCTTTTCGTAGAGGCTGAGTTCCTTTACAGGTTCTTCTGCTTTGGGTTCTTCTGCCTTTTCGCCTGCTTCTGCCTTTTCGGAAGCGTCGGGTGTAGTTGTCACCTCTTCATTTGCCTGAGGCTCTGCTTCGGGCTCTTCCTTTTCACATGAAGTCATAATAGCCATGGTGAAAATAGCGGATAATGCGAGTAAAAGTGCTATGATTTTTTTCATATTTTTTCTCCTTTTTTAAAAGATTATATTTTATGGCAAAACAATTATACACCGTACCCTAAGGTGCGATGCAAGAGCTTTTTTAAAATTTTTAAAAATATGACATAAATAAAAAATCAAAAAAAGAACACCTTAAATTGATATGCCCCCAAAAAAGTGTCTAACTTTTTTTGGGGCATATCACATTTGTACGGGCAGCACAAAAAGAACCCATATGGTGAATATTAAGCTTTAAGCAAGATACTGACTTCGTTTTTTAGCGGAATCGGTTTTGTTTTAGCGAAAGATAGTGCAAACGGTGCGTAGAGTAGGTAAAAAGTGAATGATTTACGATACGTTCGATGAATTTGGATTGGTTTGATATTTTTTACTTACGATGACGTATGCATTATCGGTTTCAAATACCGTTGCAACAGCCATTGAGGTTGCCTTTATAAGCGACTTCGTATTGTCAAGTGTATCAGGATATATCCTTACCTTGCGAGTTCCCATATCAATATATTCGCTTTGATTCTTGTCTATGGACAAGCAAAAAATGCCATCTTTGTTCAACAATGTATCAATTTTAGCAATAACCTGCTTTTTGTCTCTAAAATGAATCATAGTAAGGGATGAATATATAACATCGAATGTTCCAGTAAATTGATAATCACTGAAATCATCACATATAAAAGAAATGTTTTTATACTCTTTTAAGTTTTCTTTTGCCCGTTCAATGGTTTTTGGAGAAATATCTATACCTGTGAGGGTCATGCAGAACGGTGCAACCTTAACAGCGATTCTTCCCGTGCCAATGCCAATCTCAAGAACCTTTTTGTCATTGGTAAGTTCCAATGCTTCTATAAATCGTTCGCCATCCCACTGGGACATATATTCTTGCAACATAGGAGGGTCACGAAAAGGGTCGTTATCTTCATCAATCAATAAATCGTAATGATTGATTACGTCCATATTGCACATACCTCCAAATTCTTATTTATCGTTGAGATTATTGTACTATACATTTCTAAATAAATCAAGGTGTAGCCTTGTATATCATCAATTCCGAAGGAATTGCATATCATCAAAACGAAGTTTTGTATATCATCAAGCCGACAGATATACACACCTTACGGTGTGATGAGATACAGCACTATCGTGCTGATGATATACCAAGCCTGTCGGGTTGAATAAAAAAAGAACGAAGTTATTACTTCGTTCTTTTTTGGTGGGGCCTACAGGGCTCGAACCTGTGACCCTCTGCTTGTAAGGCAGATGCTCTCCCAGCTGAGCTAAACCCCCGACGCCGTTTATAATATCATAAAACGGCGAAAATGTCAACCCCTTTTTAAAACTTTTTTCAGCTTCTGTTTTGAGCGCAGGTGCTGGGGTAGAATTCTTCGATAGGGAAGGGTGTGGAGCAGAACATAGAGCAGGGGTCGGTAACCGATACGGGTGTCTTGTCAGCATCGGGGATACAGTAGTCACAGGCAGGGATTATGAGTTGTGACGGACGTTCAATTCTGATGAGTGCAAAAATACCGATGGTGAGACATACTGCGATGTTTGTGCATCCCGTAACGAGACCGCCCTCGAAAAGATTCGATATCTGCTCGGGAATATTGTCATATTCGGGAGGTGTGGGAATGCCGTTACAGCTTTCTATAACGTTTACACCGAGAGGCACGGGAGTCGCAACCTCTACCACAACCTTGGGACTGTTCGAGGTGGGAATAGCACCCGAAAGGGTTGGAGTAAAGCAGGGGTCGGAGTTAGTGTCCGACTTAAAGACGCTTACGTTGCCTTCGCCGCCGTAGAGAACGACCGTTTTCTCGCTGATGGCAAGGCCTTCAATGTCCTCGCTGACTCCGTTAACACAACAAGTGAGAATTACGTAAAAATAGTAGCGAATCGTTACCTGATAATATCCAGAGTTGAAGGGAAGCTCGTCTGCGCTTATCTGTGCCCATATTACACGAACCTCTTTTGCACGGGGAGACCTGCAGCTTTCAAGCTTTGCCATTCCTTCGGGAGTAAGAACTACCCTGAGTCCTTCAATACAATCCTGAGCGCGGCTGGTGTCATATATACGGTTAGTGTCAATGCAGCATACGTCGTCGCGGCACTGACAGTTGTTATTTGCCGATGAGTTTTGAGTCATTAATTTTTCCTCCTATAAATAATTCGGTCATTACATATTATGCGGAAATACGCTTTTTGTTAAATTCTTGCGTTTCTGTTTTTTTAGTTGACATAAAATTTAATGGGTGCTATAATGCATAAGGCGAATTTCGAGAAAAGGAGGGAATGAAAGTGAGTACGAAAGCAGAAGTAATGTACGCTACGATGAATCCGTGGCGGCTCTTTTTCACAGTAGCGATGCCTGGAATGATAAGTATGTTTGCAATGTCTGTGTACAGTATATTCGAGGGAATCTTTATAGGTCACATGCTTGGTGAGGAAGCATTTGCGGCAGTTAATATCGCAATGCCCCTCGTTATGATAAACTTCTCTCTTGCCGACCTTATAGGCGTTGGCGCATCCGTACCAATATCGATAGCTCTGGGTCGCAAGGACTACAAAACAGCAAACAACGTTTTTTCAAGCTCGGTAGTGTTGATTTTCCTCGTTTCCTTCGTTATGGGTGCTGTAATGTTCTTTGCCGCACGTCCCCTGTCTGCTATGATGGGTGCTGACGATATGCTCCTTGAGACCTCTGTAAAGTATCTTCGAACCTATGCGCTTTGCAGTCCTCTTACAACGATTTTCTTTGCTATGGATAACTACCTCAGGATAAGCGGTTATATAAAAACAAGTATGTTTATAAACGTAATATCCAATTTTCTCACCATAGCTCTTCTCTTTGTATTCCTTTTTGTTTTCAAAATGGACGTTGTAGGCTCTGCGGTAGCCTGCTGTATATCAATGTCCTCCTGCTCCGTTGTTTGTGCTATGCCATTTGTTTTCAAAAAAGCACTGCTCCGATTTGTGAAGCCACACTTTACGAAACGAATGATAAAAGAAATTACCGCCTGTGGCTCACCTGTATTCCTCAGCAATATAGCAGGTCGTGTTACGTCTATCATTATGAATATAACTCTTATGACCGTCGGCGCAAAGGTGCTGGGTGTCGGGGGAGGTACAACCGCCGTTGCGGTGTATGCGGTGCTTATGTATTCAAGCGATTTCTGTTGGCCTCTCCTTTACGGCGTGTCCGACTCGGTTTCTCCTGCTATCGGATATAACTGGGGTGCTAAAAACTTTGGCAGAGTAAAAAGTATTTTGAAATGTACGTACATTGGTACAATGACAATAGGACTCCTGTCAACCTCGCTCCTCTTTTTCTTTCCCGACGTTATAGCCTCGCTTTTTGCAAACTCCAAGGACGCGCTTCTCCTTGAACTATCGGGGGGAGCAATAAGACTTTTCTCCTTTGCATATCTTTTCAGATGGTTTGTTATGACAACACAAGGCTTTTTATCGGCTGTGGAAAAGCCCGCTCTTGCTACCATTATGTCGGTGTCGGTGGCTCTCGTTTTTCCCGTCCTTATGCTCGGAGCACTGTGGACACTTGACCTTGACGGTATCTGGCTAAACTTCGTGGGCGTAAATGTACTTGCCGCAATCCTCGGTATATTCCTTTTATCTATTGTATTCCGCGAAATAAAGAAGCGTGAGTCGGGAAATGGATAACTAAAAAAGTCACCTCGTCAGAGGTGACTTATTTTTAGTTTTCTTCTGCATATTTGTCAAGAAGCCTTAGGGATTCTTCGTTTACTGTGTTTTTCCATACAGCCGTTTTATCATCGAAGAAATATTCGGAAGAAGCCTCAAAGCCGATTCTCGAATCCTTTTCCTGACAGGTGAGTGCGTGGTCAACGTTTTCTTTTTCTTCCTCTATAACT
>JAZNYT010000020.1:0-27589 GCA_045594565.1 Eubacteriales bacterium | reverse complement strand
TGAACCGAGGAAAGATGATTTTTGCGGATAAATTTTTCTGCGAAGTGCAGGAATACTTTATGTATTCCAAGCGACAAGGGAGAATTTAGACCAAAAAGGGCTTTGCTCGGCGATAATAGTTCGACTCTCTTCGGCTATAGCCGTTTTCCTCAAGTATTTTCATTATTTTATCAATTCTTTCGCTTTGGTACATAAGAACTCCTTTTGACAAAAGTTGATAAATTATCAAAAATATAAACACATATTGCAAATATCTGCAAATGAGTTTATAATGATTATATATTAAGGGTAGAGTTTTGTCAACAGGAGGGTATATGAAGGATTTAACTTCAGGAAATATATATAAAAATTTCATACTTTTTGCAATTCCTATGGTACTTGCGGGACTTTTTTCCCAGATGTACTCTACCATAGATACAGTAATTGCAGGAAAATATCTGGGAGATGAAGGTCTTGCGGCAATCGGCGCAACCGCACCTCTTATTTCCTTTGTATCCTCAGCCTTCTGGGGACTCAGCTCGGGATTTTCCATATATATTGCCAATCTTTTCGGTGCAAAGGAATTCAGACTTATAAAGAATGCAGTCTTTACAGGCGTTACTATCTTCTGTACGGCTATTTTTTCTCTTTCTCTGCTCCTTGTAATCTTTCAGAATCCTATTTTCGATTTTTTGCAGGTTGATGAGGAGATAATTTCGGAGGCAAGTGCCTACTTCACGGTCTACGTGCTTGGACTTTTCCTTATTATGATGAATACAACGGGACTTCTTATGATAAACTCCTTCGGTATCGGTACCTTTCCCTTCGTTATGTCGGTTCTGTCGGCGGTAATGAATATTTCAGGTAATATTTTTACAATAGTCGTTCTTCATTGGGGAGTATTCGGAATTGCTCTTTCGTCGGTTGTAGCTGCCGCGGCGGTGGATATTTGTTATATCTTCAAATTCCGTTCCTGCTATAAGGAGATGGGAATTTCCGAATACAAGGCGTGCTTTAATGTGTCTTCTTTCCTTTCCTCTGCGGGATATGCCCTTCCCAATATGATTCAGCAAATGATTATGTACGGCTCGGGATTTGTAGTGTCTCCCCTTGTAAACTCTATCGGTAAGAGTGCTACGGCGGCATACACCGTATGCTACAGAGTGTTTGAAATTAACGCATCGGTATACCAGAATTCCTCCAAAACTCTCGCTAATTACATCGCACAGGCGAAGGGAGGAAAAAAAGAGCATCTTTTCTCAAAGGGCGTTAAGGTAGGGTTTATACAAGGCTTCGTGTTCGTTTTACCATTTGTTCTTCTGCCCGTTATATTTCCAAAGGAGGTATCCTCTCTTTTCTTCAATAGCGGTGCCGACAATGAGGCTCTCGGCTATGCAGAAGAATTTATGAGGTACTTTATACCCCTTATATTCATTAACGTTGTGGCAAATCTTTTTCATGCATTTTTCAGAGGACTCGGCTCAAAGTCACCTCTTATCGTTTCGACCGCCGCGGGTACGGCTGTGAGGATTCTTGTGTCCTTTATTCTGGTGTCAAGGCTTGGTATGACGGGCTTCTTCATCGGCTGGGTTGCAAGCTGGCTTGCAGACGGCGTGGCGGGAATAATCTATTATCTGATATTTGTATTAAAAGCAAAAACCATAAAGGAAATTTAGTGTTTTTTTACTAAATTTCCTTTTTTTGCGAAATAGTATTGACTTTTGAGGTAAATAGGCTAAAATGTATTTGAAATAACTTGAAAAAGGAGAAAAACATGCAGAATATTAAGTTTGACCTTGCTAAATTAGGCGGCAAAATCAAGTATATGAACGGCGTAAACAACGGACCTACGTCGCCTAACGTTAGAGGTACTGCGACTAACTTCGATTTGTATAAGGAAGCGGAATTTTCCTTCGCCCGTCTTCATGACTCTTCCTTCTTTACAGGCTACGGCGGAGATTTCTCTGTTGACGTACACAGAATTTTCAGAAACTTCGATGCCGACGTAAACGACCCTGCATCCTATATTTTCGAACCTACCGACGATTACATAAAGAATCTTGTTGCCTCGGGTACTAAGGTTTTCTACCGTCTCGGTGCTTCAATAGAACACCGCTATAAGCTCGGCACACTTCCTCCCAAGGATTTTAAAAAGTGGGCTGAGATTTGTGAGCATATCATTATGCACTACAACGAGGGCTGGGCTGACGGCTTCCACTACGGAATCGAGTACTGGGAAATATGGAACGAGCCCGACACAGGCTATAAGCAGGGAAACAGTCCTACCTGGGGCGGTACGATGGACCAGTTCTTTGAATTCTTTGAGATAGCTCTTTACTATTTAAAGGGTAAATTCCCCAATCTTAAATTTGGCGGTCCTTCCCTTTGCTCGGTAACCGACAGCCTTGATATCTTTGAGGATATGTTTACCTATCTTACAAGAGACGGCAGACACGCCCCCCTCGACTTCTTCTCCTGGCATATGTACGGTGAGGACGTAAACGAGTTCCCGAGAAAGATAAAGCTTGTTGACAAGGTGCTTACAAAGTACGGCTACTCCGATCTCGAAACGATACTTAACGAATGGAACTACGTATATGGCTGGGTGGGCGATGAATACATTTATTCCTTGAAACAGCAGAAGGCTCTCAAGGGCTCCTCATTTGTTGCGGGTGCTATGTGTGTAGGTCAGGCGGAAAAGCTTGATAAGCTTATGTACTATGATGCAAGAGCAACTGCAGGCTGGAACGGAATTTTTGAACAGGGAACCTACCGTCCCTATAAGACATATTATGCGTTTCTTATGTTCCGCGACCTTCTTCATCTCGGCACTCACGTCCCTACCGAATATGTAAACGGCAACGTATACAACGTTGCGGCAACCGATAAGGATGGCAACTACGGTATGATGGTGACATACTTCAATGCTGATGACAATGCTGAAAACGAGAAGGTTTGTATCGAGGTTGAAAATTCCAAGAGCAAGGTTGAGGTTGAGTACTATCTTCTTGACGAAAAACACGACCGAGAGCTTATGAGAGCCGAGATATTTGACACCGAAAGCTATAAGCTTCACCTGGATATGCCGGTTCATTCGACCTATTACATAAGTATTAAGAATATATAATGAAAAGGAGGATTTGTTATGCAGAAGGTTAAACTTGACCTTGCTAAAGCAGGCGGCAAAATCAAGTATATGAACGCCGTTAACAACGGTCCTACAGCACCTAACGTTAGAGGTACCGCTACTAACTTCGATTTGTACAAGGAGGCGGAATTTTCCTTTGCCCGTCTTCACGACTCGGCTTTCTTTACGGGCTACGGCGGTGAGTTTTCTGTTGACGTACACAGAATTTTCAGAAACTTCGATGCCGACGTAAACGACCCCGCATCCTATATTTTCGAGCCTACCGATAAGTATCTTAAAAACATAATCGATGCGGGAACACAGGTTTTCTACCGCCTCGGTGCGGGTATTGAGCACGGATACAAATTCGGCACACTTCCTCCCAAGGACTTCAAGAAGTGGGCGGAGATTTGCGAGCATATCATTATGCACTACAACGAGGGCTGGGCTGACGGCTTCCACTACGGAATCGAGTATTGGGAAATATGGAACGAGCCCGACACAGGCTATAAGCAGGGAAACAGTCCTACCTGGGGCGGTACAATGGACCAGTTCTTTGAATTATTTGAAATTACTCTTTATCACCTGAAAGAAAGATTCCCGAATCTTAAAATCGGTGGTCCCGCGCTTTGTTCGGTAACCGACAGCCTTGATATTTTCAACGATATGTTTACCTATCTTACAAGAGACGGAAAGCACGCGCCTCTCGACTTCTTCTCCTGGCATATGTACGGTGAGGATGTAAACGAGTTCCCGAGAAAGATAAGACTCGTTGATGAAGTGCTTACAAAGTATGGCTACGGCGATATTGAGACAAGCCTTAACGAATGGAACTACATTTACGGCTGGAAGGGCGATGAATACACTTATTCCTTGAAACAGCAGAAGGCTCTCAAGGGCTCCTCCTTCGTAGCAGGTGCTATGTGTGTAGGTCAGGCAGAAAAGCTTGACACTCTTATGTACTATGACGCAAGACCTTGCGGATTCAACGGAATATTCGAGCAGGGCACCTACCGTCCCTTCAAGACATATTACGTATACCTTATGTTCCGCGACCTTCTTCATCTCGGCACTCACGTTCCTACCGAATATGCAAACGGCAACGTATACAACGTTGCGGCAACCGATAAGGATGGCAACTACGGTATGATGTTGACATACTTCAATGCTGATGACAACGCCGAGAACGAGAGAGTTTGCATCGAGGTTGAAAACTCCGAGGGTGTATATGAGGTTGAGTGCTACGCGCTCGACGAAAATCACGACCGTGAGCTTGTGAGAGCAGAAACCTTCACAGCGAAAAACTATAAGATTTATCTTAATATGCCCGTTCATTCAACCTATTACCTGAATATAAAGAAGAAATAAAATAAACGTACGACTCGTGAGAGTCGGACGTTTTTGTTGTTTTCGTTATATAGCGCAGAATCCTGTGGAGTAGTAGCCAAGCTCGTGACGGCGGTCGAGTCTTCCGAAGGAAGCGCAAACTGCGATGTCGGAGTCAAGCTCTACCGAGTACTGACCGAACGGAATGTTGAATTTTTCTTCACCAAAGGGAAGATCCATTCTGATACACACAACTCTTTCTGCCGGAATAACGAGATGAAGGTTTCTTACAGGCTCTTTATCTTCGAAATAGAGAGTTACCTTTATGTGAGCGTCCTTTTTATTCTTGTTTGTTATCATCATAGCTTCATGTCCGGGAAGAGACATATCGTCGCCGTTTCCGGGCAAGTCACCGTCGATGAACATATAATGCTTATAGCCAAGTTCTTTTTTCATGTCTTTCTCCTTATAAATCCTTCATAAAGTAGTCAAACATTTTCTGTGACATAGGCTTGCTGCCATTTTCTGTGATTATAAAACCTGTCTCGATTCTTCCGCCGTGAAGATCGGGATGACCGAAGAAGCTTACGTCAACCATTACTGTCATTCCCGGTACAAGTACGAAGTTACCATTAGGACCGAAGAAAGGAGCTTCTGCCTCCATAAGACCTATAGAATGAGCAAAGGGACATACAAGGTAGTCGATAAGACCGTGCTTTTCATAGTAGAGTCTTCCGGGTACGTCGATTTCCTTACCTGACATACCGGGTTTAAGCATTTCGTATGTAAGTCGGAAGGTCTCTCTCATGTGGTTGAGAAGATCCTTCTGCTTCTGTGTGTAAACACCGTTTACAGGAATTGTATCACCGAAAGTACCTGCATAACCGTTGAAACGAGGAGCAATACCTATCATTACAAGCTCTCCGTCCTTCATTTCCTTGTTTGTTGCGGTGGGAACGACAGCCTTTGCTCTCTCACCTGAACCAACGATTGTGGAATAAGCGAAGCTTGTAGCACCGTTCTTACGGCAATACGCTTCACCTGCAGCTGCCACCTCAAATTCAAACGCACCGGGCTTTATAGCCTCCATCATTTTGTCTCTTGCTACGTCGCAAAGCTCGGTAGCCTTGAGAATCTGTGTGTCCTCCCACTCGGACTTGTATGCACGGAGTGTTTCGTATTCGTCGGTGATATCAACCATTTCAACACCCTCAAAACCTGCCATAAAATCGCAGTATACCTGGTGAGGAATGGTAGAAGTACCAACGAATCCGATACGGCGAAGAATAGTTCCTTCGGACTTAAGCTCGTCATTGAGCTCCTTGAAATTCAAAATGGTAGCGTTGGGGTATTCTTCATCGGGTACCATGAATACAGGGAAGCAACGTACTTTCGTAATAGCAGAATTCATCTTTGCAAAAGGCTCTGATTCGGGACCTCCCAGAAGTATGGGCTCACCCTCTACAGGTACGAGTACGGATCCCTTTTCAAATTGTCCGCACCAGCCTGTAAGATACCAGCCGTTTGCTACGTTGAGCTCGTCAAAGTAAATAAGGGCAGCATCAAGCTTTTTAGCTTTAAGTATTTCTCTTATTTTGACAAGCCTTTTTTCAGTTTCAGCCATGTTGTAATAAGCCATAATATATTCTCCTTTTAAAAAATATTTACATAAAATTGTCATCAAGTGGGAACATTGGTCGCCTTATGTTTTTCATGTTCATATCTTCAAGACGCTCAGTGGAGGCTCCCGGTGTAAAGGCAAGTATTGCGCGTTCTGCAATTCTTGCAAGCTCAGGAAAAAGATAACCGAGCTTTACTACAATTATTTTGTAATTTCTTATATTTATGTCAATAGACTCGAATATATCCGGACGGCACATTGATGCACGTTTTTTTGTTATAACTACGGTAAAGTCACCGCAATCAAGAGTAGCAGAGGGGCCTTCGTTTCCTCCTGTGTAGGAAAGAATGTCGCCTTTGTGTATAAGACGCCCCTTTATAGTAGCCTTTTCACTGTTCTTGTCCAAAGTTGCGCCGACGGTTACCTCTATTTCGTCGCCAATCTCCTTACCATAGCATAAGTCACAGGCATCTGAGTCGGCGATTCCTGCAATAAGTACGTTTTTAGCGCCCGCTTCTATTATTCTGTTAAGCATAAAGGCGTTGTCTCCCGAGGCACCTGCAGTTGTGTTGTCGCCTGAGTCCGAAATAAATACCTGATGGAAGGTATCTGCCATAGCTAGCTTTATTGCCTTTTCGGGCTCGGCTGTTTCTACAAGAAATTTAAAATCGTGTCTTGCTTCATAAAACTTCTTTGCAAGTATATCGGCATATTTTTTAGCAATTTTTTTGTTACTTTTGTGGGTTACAACGAAGTTTGGTCCCATATAAGGTTCGTCTATCCACGGCTGACCGTTGAATACCTGGACCGACATCATTCCCTCGACGGTATTTTCGACATCTTTTGCGTATTTCATAATGCTCTTCAAAGGCTCAAGGGATGTCTGTACTGCATCACCCGGTATTACTACGTTTGCGCGGGATATAACAGGTGTGGGGAGTATTCTTTCGTCGATACATTCAAGAAGGAGCTTCATTGCACGTCTTTGTGTCTCGGTATGATCTGTGTGCGGCGCCGTGCGGAAGGCGGTGATGACGTTTGCCATTTCTATTATTTCATCGGTGTTATCGGCGTGAAAATCCATAGCAATTGCGATGGGCACTTTGTATCCGACTCTGTCTCGGATGAGTTTTAAAAGGTAAGTGTCACCCGAGCCGATATTCTCAACGTACATTGTACCGTGAAGATAAAGCCAGATGCCATCAACGTCGGTGGGGATGCTGTATGCAAGCTTTTTTGCAAGGATGAGAAAATCCTCCTCCTTGACAGCACCGCCTGGGAGTGCATGGGCATATATAGTGGGTATTATCTCGACATTTCTGTCACGGAGCATATCTGCAACCTTCACCTTGTCAAGCATTGCACGTCCTTTTGCAAAGTCAAAGTCTGCAAGTCTGGTAGGCACAGGAGTAAGACTGTTTCCTTCACATTGAAGTGAACCCAGGGCTATTTTCATCTTATCACCTCTTTCACGATCCTTGTTTTTATTATAAGGCATTAAAAAAACAAATAAAATACATTATTGTGTGTAAAACATATATTTTTGTAAACTGAATTACACATAAATTTTACGAATAAATTTAATCTGAAAATAAGTATAAGATTCTTTTTTTGATATGTAAATTGCAAAAGTTACAGATTCACTTGCAAAAAATGAACAAAAAAATGCTCATTCCGACCTTGCAGAATGAGCGTTTTTTATGCTTTTGTAAAAATGCTTTTTTTGTATTCACTTGGAGACGTGCCTGTAATTTTTTTGAAGACTCTTGAAAAATACAAGGGATTTGAGAATCCAAGCATATCCGAAATTTGTGTAAAGGTGTAGCTTTTCAGTGCGATGAGACCTTTTGCCTCGTCAATCTTTATCTTGGTTATGTATTCGCCAAGAGTACAGCCGCATTCTTTCAGGAATACCTTTGAAAGATACGTTCTTGAATAGTTCATTTCCTGACAGATTTCCTCGACCGTGATCTTGCTGTAAAGGTAAAGTGCAATCTTACTCTTGGTCTTCGCTACCAGCTTCCCGTCCTTGCTTTTGTTCACAGGGGGAGGAGAGTCGGTGATATTATAGGTTTCGCGAAGAAGTAGTATAATGAACTGTTCAAGATACGTGCGTATCATCTGCTGACCGCCAAGAAGGGCGTTTTCGGATATTTTCAACCGCTGATTCGATGGATTATTAAAAGGAAAGTTGAACACTCTTGCAGCCTCCTCGAGAATGCTGAAGATGAAGCTGCGAAATTTGGGAGATAGCTTAAAATGTCTGTGACAGAAGTTTTGCATATAAGGGGAGTTACAGATAAATCCTATAACGAAATAACTGGCTCCTCCGAAATTTACGCTGTGGTGATGATATTCACCGGGGTTATGGAAAATACACTCGCCCTCTGACAGAGTGAAGACGTCTGTTTTCGTATCGACTGTAAGAACTCCCTTTTCTACGTATACGAATTCCCAAAAGCTGTGGGACTCTCCTATGCCGAGAAATTCCTCTTTAAACTCAAAGAAGTTTACGATAGCGATTTTATGAATATTTATTATATTTGATATGTGGTGTTCGACGTATCTGTCTATCATAGAATTTTTCCGTTTCCGAATGCAGCCTTCAGGGTGTCAATCGAAATATCTGTTGTAAGATAGCGCTTCTTTGAAAGGGGAAGGAGGTATCCATTGTTTGCCTTTTCCACTTTTTCAAGAACTTTTCCGTCCTCACTTCCGTAGGTGAAATCACCCTCAAGGTCAAGGGAAAGCTTTCCTTCTCCTGTCTTATGCCAGCACACTACGTGATTTTTGCCATCCTTTTCAAAATAGAAGGCAGAAAGGTTTTCATCTGACGTCTTTATTTCAAAGTAAGGAACAAGCACGTACTTTCCGTCCTCGTTTTTGAGAAGAGTAAATTCTTGGTTGGGGGCACGAAGGGCAATCTTGTCTTCCGGTGTGAGGAATCCCTCTCGTCTTGCATCCTCCCATCTTTTCATAACCTCAAGAATATCTTCGGAACGGGGGTGTGATTTCCAGATGCTTGTGTTCATCTGAATAGTTACGGGACAATCCCAGCTTGCCGCCTTTGACGTTCCGTATTCGTAGATATCTGCCTGAGTATCATCCTTGAGGCTCCACCAACCGAAGTTGAGCCTTGTGAAGTCACAAGCCATACGAGGCGCTTCCTCAAGAGGATATTCCGCAATCTTTTCTTTAAAAATATTCATAGGGAACACGTCGAAGGCATTGCCTCCGCTGAGCATATGCCAGCTGAAATGAGCCTTTGCAGCACCTTCTGTGAAGAGAGGCGCTGTACCAAGCTTTTTGTAAACTCTGTACTGCGCAAGGGGAACGTTGATTTCAAAGGGAGGATTTGTGCCCTCTGAACCATCGTAGTAGATGAACTCGAAGCCTGCATCGTAGGTACGGGCAAGCTTTTCGGCAACCTCGTCCTGAAGACTTGTTTTCTGGTTGATATAAACACTTATTGCACAGAATTCGCTGATGTCGAGAATACCGCCTATCTCACCCATATCGTGAGTCTTTATAACGGTATCGAAGTGACCTCTCTTACAGCCTGTGAAGGCGTAAGGATATTCTGTTGTATAGCCCTCGTATTCGATAAGCTCTGTGCCGAATTTAAGGACACGGCACTTGGGATGCATAACTGTTCCCTCGGGATTTTCCTCAACGTATACCGTTGTATCATCGGTGGTGAGAGGCTTTGCTAAAGTGAAATATTTTGTAAGGTTAAGTCTGTGATCGGCATAGGGGGTTACGTAACGGCTCTTTATTCCTATATGAGTCTGAAGGAAGTGGATACCTGGGTGAATACCTGCCGCCTTTATCTTGTCAAGCATTGCTTTAAGGTCTTCGATGCCGTTGGGATAGCGTTCACTGAAATCATAGTCACCCGAAAGGTCGTATCCGTAATTGGTCTTGAACAAAGAGGTGTAGTATATGAGCATCATATCGAAGCCACCCTTTTTAGCCCAGTAGATATGCTCGTCAACGTTGTCGGGACCAATGGATGCCGTCCAGTAGATAGAGCGGTTAAGCTCCTTCTTTCTACGGCTTTCAACTCCTTTCGGAAGGTCGAAGTCACGTTCAAGGGTATCAATACAGTCAAGAAGCTCGTCGGGCTTTGCAACAATAAGTGCCGCAGGACAGTTTTTGAGCTTTATATCACGCATGGTATCGGCGGTCATGATGCGGAAGCCGTTTCTTTTTTCACTGTCAATTCTGGTATAAGGACAAGCGGCGAGAACGTTTACCGCTACCTTTTCGTTAAAGGAAACGTTGAGCCATTCGCCGAAGCTGTCCATCGTCTTTACAGGGAGCTGAATAAGGCGAAATTCGTAGACGGGGGGAGGGGACATCGAGAGTCCTCCGAAGGTTTCGGGCTTCAGTAAAAACTCCTCAAGGTCAAAAGCGATGTAATCGTCGGTTTTTCTGATGCTCACTACAGCCTGAAAGGCAATAAGCTCGAAGCCTACTACCAGCTTGTCACCGTCAAGAATGAGCGAATTTGCTTGAAATGTGGTCTTTTTGTTGGGATGTGCAAGCTTTATTTCGTTGTTGTAGGGGCGCTCCTCTGTCAGCGAGAAAAACGCAATCCCCTCGTTTGTGTTGAGGCACTCCTCTCCGTTTTCTTTAAGAACAAGGCTTATAGCACGGGCATCTTCTCCGAGAGTAAGTGCAAAGCGCTTATTTTCGATTACGATTTTTTTCATAAATTCTCCTTATATTTCTTTTGTCTTTTTTCTGTATTCGCCGGGGGTTATACCTATGTGACTCTTGAAAACTCGCTGGAAGTACAGTCTGTCAGTATAGCCTACCTGATTTGCCGTTTCGTCGATAGATAGGTTCCCTTCGCCAAGAAGGTCACATGCCTGTCTCAGCCTTACCAGTGTTATGTATTCACTCGGGGAATGCCCGGTCACCTTTCTGAAAACCTCACGGTAACGGCTGGGGCTTAAAAACTCCATAGCCGAAAGCTCTTCAACCGACAAGGGAGAGGCAAGATGTGTATGAATGTATTTTATTGAAAGATCGAGCTTACGGTCTGCGCGCTTCTCCTCTCGCTTTGAAAGTCCTATTTTGAAAAGTATGTATCGGAGAATTATAGCCGCCTTTTCGTCATCCTCCTCCGACCTTGTTCTGAATTCGAAGAAAAGCTCCTCGAAAAGTGAAAGCACGCTTTCCTTTATATCTACCTCAAAGGCAAAATTGAGAGGTATATTACAGGCGGCAAGGGTCTTTTCGGCATCACTACCCGTAAAATGTATCCAACTGTAATTTATATATTCGGTAGACGAAGATGAGCTTCTGTAAAAGTAAGAGGTATCGGGAGAAACACAGATAACGGAGCCTCTTTCAAGGGTTGTTTTTTTACCGTTGCATACCGAATCTATTTTGCCTCCTGTTACGTACATAAGATAAAAATCGTGCCTTTTTCTGCTTGTCACGAAATTTTCTTTCATAATTGCTTCACCGCAGGAGTTTACAAGAAGTGGAACGCTTCTGTCGTCTATGTCGTCAATTCTGAAATAGTACTGTCCCGATTGCTTTGAGTTATCAGCCAATTCATAAACTCCTTTCATTTTTAAAATTGTCGATTTGTCCATAAAAATCGTCGGTTTAGTCATTGTGTTTCTACAAGAATTGGTATACTATAAAATTAGATAAAAGTCAATAGTTTTGACTTAAAAAAATAAAAAAATAAAAGGCGGTAATTGAATATGTTGAAAATGGGTCTTATTGGTCTCGGCGCAATGGGCCGTGGTCATCTCAGTGTTATCGAAAGACTTATGAAGGAAGAGGTAGGCGTTAAGCTTGTTGCTATCTGCGACATCGACCCCAGAGTTTTCGGTAAGGTTGAAACATCTCTTAACCTTGAAGGTATGGAAAAGGCTGAATATGACTTCTCCGGCTATCATCTTTATACAGACGTTGACGAAATGCTTGAAAAGGAAGAGCTTGACCTCGTTAACGTAGTTGTTCCCACCTACGAGCACAGCACAGTTGCTTGCAAGGTTATGAACAAGGGTATCCACTGTCTCTCCGAGAAGCCTATGGCAGTTTCTCTCTCTCAGTGTCAGCTTATGATAGACACTGCAAAGAAGAACAACGTTCATTTCATGGTTGGTCAGTGTCTCAGATTCTGGGGCGAATGGGCTTACCTCAAGAACGAGTTCTTTGTTGGCGGTAAGTTCGGTGCTCCCATCGGCGGTTCCTTCTACAGAAACGGCGGAACACCTGCAAGAGAATGGTTCCTTTGCCGTGAAAAGGGCGGCGGAGCTCTCTTCGATCAGCACATCCACGACGTAGATATGGTTAACTTCCTCTACGGTATGCCTAAGGCTGTTTCTACAGTTGGTAGAATCGTTATCCCCGGTTCAGGCTATGACACATGTGCTACCAACTACATCTATGACGAAAGATACTGCGTACATACAGAGAACCTCTGGGTTAACTATCAGGGCGGCTTCCGTCACGGCTTCAGAGCAGACTTCGAGGAAGGTACTGTTGTATTTGACGGCAGCAAGCTCCAGGCATTCGGTAAGGACTATAAGGCTATCGAAGTTCCCACCATCGCTCAGAACGGCGGTCACTACCCCGAGATGAAGTACTTTATCAACCTCATCGTTAACGGCGGTAAGAACACTATTAACCCTCCCGAATCATCTATGGATACTATCCGCATCGCACTTGCGGAAATGGAATCTGCAGACCTCGGCGGTCAGATTGTAGAAATCAAGTAAGTAAAACAAAGGCAGTGAAAAACAATGTTTTTCACTGCCTTTACTATTGATTTTTTGTAGCTTTTAGTGTATAATAATAGCGAAATTAAACTCAAAGGAGATAATAATATGTTGGTATCGGCAAAAGAGATGCTTCAAAAGGCAAAGGCTGGTCATTATGCAGTAGGTCAGTTCAATATCAATAACCTTGAATGGACAAAGGCTATCCTTCTCACCGCAGAAGAGATGAAGTCTCCTGTAATCCTCGGTGTATCAGAGGGCGCAGGAAAATATATGTGCGGATTCAAGACCGTTGTTAAGATGGTTGAAGGTATGATAGAGGGACTCGGCATTACGGTTCCCGTTGCTATTCACCTCGACCACGGAACTTATGAGGGTGCGTACAAGTGCATAGAAGCAGGATTTTCTTCTATCATGTTCGACGGCTCTCACTATCCCATCGAAGAAAACATCGCAAAGACAAAGGAGCTTGTTGAGGTTTGTAACTCCAAGGGACTTTCTCTCGAAGCTGAGGTTGGTGCTATCGGCGGCGAAGAGGACGGCGTTGTAGGCGGCGGTGAGGTTGCAGATCCCGCTGAATGTAAGATGATTGCGGACCTCGGCGTTACAATGCTCGCTGCAGGTATCGGTAATATCCACGGTAAGTATCCTGAAAACTGGGCAGGTCTCCGTTTTGATGCTCTTGAAGCTATCAGCGAAAAGGTAGGCGCTATGCCTCTCGTTCTTCACGGCGGTACAGGTATCCCCGAAGAGATGATTAAGAAGGCTATCGACCTTGGCGTTTCAAAGATTAACGTTAACACCGAGTGTCAGCTTGCATTTGCTGCAGCTACACGTAAGTACGTAGAAGCAGGTAAAGATCTTCAGGGTAAGGGCTTTGACCCCAGAAAGCTTCTTGCAGTCGGCGTAGAAGCTATCAAGGCTACACTAAGAGAGAAGATAGAGCTCTTCGGATCAGCGGGCAAAGCATAAGCTAATGAATAATGAATATTGAATATTGAAGAATTAAGGAAAATTTTCC
Source organism: Eubacteriales bacterium (assembly GCA_045594565.1). Taxonomy (GTDB): domain Bacteria; phylum Bacillota; class Clostridia; order Oscillospirales; family SIG627; genus RGIG6353. The sequence continues at coordinate 13,769 of JAZNYT010000020.1, read as the reverse complement.
ATAGGAAAATTAAATTTAATCGTAAATTTGCCAATAGGCAAATTATCATAAATTATTCATTATTCATTCTTCAATCTTAAAGCAAAGGAAAGGAGAGAGGAACCCCTCTCTCCTTATATTTTCTATGGATAAAAATTCACTTATAAACCGATACGCCGAAAGCGGTGACGAAAAAATAAAATTTGCACATATCATAGACCTTGCAGAGCGATGCGAGAAAAGGAATATAGTCACGTCAAGCTCCTTTCTCACTGAAAGCGAGAGGGCGAGAGTTGATATGCTCCTTAGAGGTCTTGGCTTCGGGAGATTTTTCTTTTGGGGCGGATATGAGGATGCCGAGCGTACCTCTGCAATTTTTCTTCCCGATTATATAGACGAAGCAACGAATGACAGTGCGGATATAACCTTTGTTTCAGTCACGGTTGATAAATTCAATAAAAACGACGCGGAGTTTTCTCATCGCGATATCCTTGGCTCTCTTATGGGACTCGGCATTGAAAGGGAGAGCGTTGGAGATATTACAGCTAAAGGCGGAGAGGGCTATTTTGTGATAAAGAAAAGCGTTTTGCCCTTTGTTCTCGACTCTCTTGGAAAGATAGGACGCTATCCTGTAGAGGTAAGAGAACGTCCTGATATGATTTTCGAGAGGAAGGATGACTTTGAGGAAAATACCGATACTGTAGCGTCAATGAGACTTGACGGTATCGTTGCAAGTGTGTTCTCGCTTTCCCGAAGTGTGGCATATGACAAGATATCTGCAGGCCTTGTACAGGTGAACGGACTGACTTCAAAAAAATGTGACTTTGACGTAAAAGAGGGAGATAAAATATCCCTCAAAGGTTCGGGAAAGGTAGTTCTTCTCAAAACCGACGGCATTTCCCGCAAGGGCAGAATAAGAATAGTGTTTAGGAAATACAAATAAAAAGGTGTTCAAAGGGATACGCTTCGTAAGACGTTGTCTCCCTTTTGCTTTTTGAAAGTAGTGTTTTTTTAATTTATATTTCCCAAAAATAAAAATATGTTGATTTTGGGAAACATATATAGTATAATAGTTCGAGAGGTGATTATCTATGAAGCTGATCGAAAGAAACCAATACTTAGATAAAATGATTAACGTTATCAGCACTCCCGATATTAAAGTTTTGACGGGTGTGCGTCGTTCTGGCAAATCAAAGTTATTAGAAGCATTTAAAATTTACGTTCAGAAAAATATTTCCAACACTAATATTATTCATATCAACTTTAATTTATCTAAATACGATAACCTAAAAGAACACAAAGCACTTAACGAATATATCGAAAACAATTATATAGAAGGTAAAAACAATTTTGTTTTAATTGACGAAATTCAAATGTGCGATAATTTCGAACTGTGCATAAACAACCTTCACGCAACCGAGATGTACGATATTTATATTACAGGCTCCAATGCTTTTTTACTTAGTTCAGATTTAGCAACACTGTTTACCGGCAGAACCTTTGAAATTAAGGTATATCCGTTTTCTTTTGCTGAGTACGTTCAGTATTTTGAATTGGCGGATAAAAACAATGCTTTTGATAATTATATGCTTGAAGGCGGTATGGCTGGTTCTTATCTGTATAAAGACCAAGAGGACAAATATGACTATATTGAAAATGTTTTCGATACGTTGATTTTAAGAGATATAAGTCAAAAATATAAAATCAAAAATCCTGCTTTAATGGATAGAATTTCTAAGTTTTTAATGGACAATGTCTCCAACTTAACATCAGCAAGAAGTATTACAGACTCACTTACATCAAACAAGGATAAAATCAATCACAAAACGGTAGGTAATTATTTAAATTATCTTTGTAATGCATTTGCTTTTTATAAGTTATGCAGATATGATATTAAAGGCAAAAAATATCTCGCATCTAATGATAAATACTATTTAAGTGATCATACATTCCGTTATGCAAAACTCGGCACAAAAAATTTAGATAGCGGTAGAGTAATTGAAAATATCGTTGCAATGGAACTGCTCAGATGCGGATACGAAGTTTATGTAGGTGTTTTATATAAAAAAGAGATTGACTTTGTTGCGTTAAAAAGAAATGAGAAAATTTATATTCAAGTTTCGGATAATATAACTCATCCAGATACTTTCAAACGAGAGGTTGAACCTTTGCTTAAAATAAAAGATGCTTACCCCAAAATGATAATAGCGCGAACAAGAAACCCCGAGTATCAATACGAGGGCGTTAGAATTGTGGATGTAGCAGATTGGCTGCTAAACAAATAGTCGCTTCCCAAAAATGAAAAAGTTGCGGTTTTGGGTAATATATTGATAGGTACGCAATCAAAGTGAATGGAGGAAATCGAATTCAACGTAAAAGAGGGGGATAAAATATCCCTCAAAGGCTCGGGAAAGGTAGTTCTTCTCAAAACCGACGGCATTTCCCGCAAGGGCAGAATAAGAATAGTATACAGGAAATATAAATAAAAAGGTGCAAATAATTTACAATGCACATAATTTGCGCTATAATGAATATACTATAAGAGAAAGGAGTTTGAATTATGGGTACAACAAATGTTACCATTCGTATGGATAAAGAATTAAAGGCACAGGCAGATGAGTTGTTTTCGGCTCTGGGGTTGAATATGTCTACGGCTATAGGCTTTTTTTGCCGTCAAGCAGTAAGACTTGGGAAAGTTCCTTTGTGCTATTAAAACAGGTTAAGATAATTTTCAGAATTTATTATAGATTCCATGCGGTTAATGAGATCTGAACGTATTGCTCTTTCGGAAATTGATAAAGTGAAATGTATATAGTACATTGCTTTGTGAATAAGACGAAGCTCTTGTAATGTTATGGGAAAATCGACAAATGAAACTTCTTTTGTCATGTTATCGATAATTTCATTATAATCTTTGAATTTTTCACATATTGAGTCGCAAATTGCTTTGACTTCTTCTGTATTCTCATTTCCTATAGCATCACATAATTCCTCAATAGAAGCATTTTTTTGACAAGCAAGAAAATCCCCCACTGTTGAAGTTCGTCCATTATCTTTCTCCTTGTATGTATTAAATAAGTTATATACAACGCTAATACATATAATATCACGAAAAAATAAAAAATTCTATAGTTTTAAAAAAAATACTGCACAAAATGTGCAGTAAATTTTTATTTATGATTTGCTTGTTTAATCATTATTTCGATAATATCCAATATACGATTTTGTTCATCAATGGGCAGGGTGGATAATCGTTCTGAGAGGACAGAGGCTTTATAATTGGTAGTATGTTTTAATACGTCGCAGAAAATGGAGTCGGCTGAAGCTTCAAGACCGTTAAGAAGTAATATGAGCTTTTCACATCTGGGGAAAGAAGCTCCTCTTTCTAAGGTTGAAATGTAATTGGTGGTAAGGTCAAGCTTTTCTGCAAGTTCTTGTTGTGTAAGTCCAATAGCTTCTCGTCTTTCTTTAATTCTTTTTCCTATTCTTTTATCAATCATTATTATACCTCGCTTATGCATATTATAAGTCGAAAATATAAAACAATACAGAAACGCTAATACACTATATGTGTATTAGCGTTATATAAAAACTATAATTATTAAAGTTTTTGAGGGTCAAGGGAGCTTTTTAGGGAAAGTCCTATTGAAAACGTTACTTCACGTAGTCGAACTCGAAGCCGTAGATAGAGACTGTATCGCCATCGTGAACTCCCAGCTCCTCAAGCCGTTCGAAAACCTTTGCTTTTTTCAGTACCTTGTGGAAGTATGCAAGAGACTCTCTGTCATCGAAATTTACGTTTCCGACAAGTCGTTCAAGCCATACGCCGTCAACAACCCATACACCGCCCTTTGAAAGGGTAGCGGTGACGCTTCTGTCGCCCGTGAGGTCTATTTCCTCCTCGATGAACTCAGCCTCATATCTTTCCTGCTTGGGAAGGGTGGTGAGAAGACGTGCCGTTTCCTTCATAAGCTCGTCAACACCCGAACGTGTTGCTGCAGAAATGTAGAATATTTTCATTCCGTGTGATTCGGCATATTCTTCAAGTCTTGCTTTTGTTTCATCTTCAACACCTACGTCACACTTGTTTGCTACAAGTATTTGAGGGCGCGCCGCCATTTCGGGATTATAGCGCTCGAGCTCGGTGTTTATTTTCTCTATATCGTCAATGGGGTCACGTCCCTCGGTTGATGCCGCATCCACAACGTGCAAAAGAAGTCTGCAACGGTCAACGTGACGGAGAAATTCGTGTCCAAGTCCCGCTCCGTCGGATGCCCCCTCGATAAGTCCGGGGATATCCGCCATAACGAAGCTTTCGGTATCAACCTTTACAACTCCAAGCATAGGTGAGAGGGTTGTGAAATGGTAGTTTGCAATCTTGGGACGTGCAGCGGAAACCATCGAGAGAAGCGTGGATTTTCCAACGTTAGGAAAGCCCAGAAGTCCTACGTCGGCAAGCATCTTAAGCTCCAGTATGAGAGTACGCTCCTCACCTGTAGTGCCGCTCTTTGCAAATCGGGGTATCTGACGGGTAGGTGTTGCAAAATGGGTATTTCCAAAACCGCCTCTGCCACCCTTTGCCGCAATAAAGCGTCCGTCCTCGCCCATATCGTACATAAGCTTTCCACTTTCGGAATCCTTTATAAGAGTGCCCTGAGGAACCTTGATGATAAGGTCCTCGGCAGTCTTGCCGTGGAACTTTTCACCCTTGCCGTCCTCACCGTTCTGGGCAACAAATTTTCTTCTGTATCTGAAGGGGAGAAGTGTATTCTCGCCCGAGTCTACTTCAAAAACTACGTTGCCGCCGTGACCTCCGTCACCACCGCTGGGACCGCCCTCTGCAACGTATTTTTCGCGGTGAAACGCAACGGCACCGTTACCGCCGTTACCTGCTTTAACGTATATTTCTACTTTATCTATAAACATAATATACTCTCCTTACCGTGGGCTTAAAAAGTTTTGTAATAGAATGGAGTATAATGAATATTGAAGATTGAAGAATGAATAATTCAGGACAATTTCCCAACGGGAAATTCACAATAAGTTGTAATTTTGCATTAAGGCAAAATATCCTTAGTTATTCACTATTCATTTTTCATTATTCCTTTTATTTATTACCGAGTGATAAATAAAAGGAGTTGCTTTCGGCAACTCCTTTTTTTGGTTCTTATCTTACGCTGACTTTCTTTCTTCCGCCTGCCATGGGCTCGAACTTAACGATACCGTCGGTAAGTGCGAAGAGAGTGTCATCAGAGCCTCTTCCAACATTTTCGCCGGGATGAATGTGAGTTCCTCTCTGGCGAACAAGGATATTACCTGCTACACATGCCTGACCGTCAGCCTTCTTTGCACCAAGTCTCTTGGACTCGGAATCACGTCCGTTCTTAGTAGAACCAACACCTTTTTTATGTGCAAAAAACTGTAAGCTTAATCTTAACATGACCTCAATTTCCTTTCGTGATTTTTTGTTGCTTTGTGGTAACTTTTAGATTCTCGGGATACTGCAACTGTAAGTCCTGAAGCTGTAACATAAAGCCTTTTATTACGCCGTCAACCGAATTCTCGGTTCCTGTGACTGCTCTTTCCACCATCGCCTCGATTTTCGCTTCGTCTCCGTCAACTATCGTTGCAAGGTCGCATTTAAAAACCTCGGTGAGAGTGTTGATTACAAGATTTGTCATTCCGCTTACTGCCGCGCAAACAACGTCAGGGCCATCCAGCTCAAACATCGCGTGACCGATAAGAGAAAAACCTGTAAACTTTTCCTCGGCTTTATAAAAAACGGCTTTAATCATTACTTTGCAATCTTCTGAATCTGTACCTTAGTATAGGGCTGTCTGTGACCGATCTTCTTCTTGGAGTCCTTCTTTGCTTTGTACTTCAAGATGTGGACCTTCTTGCCCTTACCGTTCTTAAGAGCGGTAGCGGTAACTGTGCATCCTGCAACAGTAGGAGTACCGGCAACAAAATTGTCACCATCGGAGAGTGCAAGTACGTTATCAAATGTAATTTCGGCACCTGCTTCAACATCAAGCTTTTCAATAAAGATGATGTCGCCTTCCTGAACCTTGTACTGCTTTCCGCCTGTTTTGATTACTGCAAACACGAAAAGCACCTCGCTTTCTATTAACGTCTCGCTACGGTAGGTTGTCTTGCGACATTAGATACCTACAATATGCGGCATAATATTCTAACACTACAATATGGTTTTGTCAAGTATTTTTTAAAAATATTATTTTTCAAGCTTCTTTTTTGCAAAATTCCAAGCCGAACGGCACATTTCCTCAAGGCCTAACTTTGTTTCCCAGTTGAGCTCGTTTTTAGCCTTTTCGGGATTAGCATAACAGGTGGGAATGTCTCCTGCGCGTCTTTCTGTGATAACGTAGGGCACCTTCACGCCGTTTATCTTTTCAAAGGCATGAACCATCTCCAGTACGCTGTAGCCCTTGCCTGTGCCGAGGTTGTAGATATGAACACCCGCATCCTTAACGTTCTCTATTGCGGCAATATGACCGAGCGCAAGATCGGTTACGTGAATGTAGTCTCTCACACCCGTACCGTCGGGAGTGGGGTAGTCGTTACCGAAAACGCTGAGCTGATAAAGCTCTCCCGCCGCAACCTTTACAATATAAGGCATAAGGTTATTCGGTATTCCGTTGGGGTTTTCACCTATGAGACCGCTCGCGTCTGCACCGATGGGGTTGAAGTAACGAAGGAGGGTTATATTCCACTCCTTGTCACTTGTTGCAAGGTCGGTGTATATCTTCTCTATCATAAGCTTTGTTGTGCCGTAAGGGTTTGTGGTAGAAAGAGGGAAGTCCTCCGAGATGGGAACCGTCTTGGGCTCTCCGTAAACAGTAGCGGAGGATGAGAATATTAGATTCTTGCATCCGTGCTCTGCCATAACCTCTGCAAGTACTACCGAGCTTGTGATATTGTTGCGATAGTAAAGCGTCGGCTTCTGCCACGATTCACCAACCGCCTTAAGACCTGCGAAGTGAATAACCACGTCGATTTTATTCTCATCGAAAATTTTCTCGGTGGGCTCTTTTTCAGTAAGGTCAACGAGATAAAATTTGGGCTTGATGCCAGTGATTTCTTTTATACTGTCGAGAACGCTTTCAGAGGAGTTTGAAAGATTGTCCGCAATTATTACCTCGTATCCTCTTTTTATAAGCTCAACTGCGGTATGTGAGCCGATATATCCTGTACCGCCTGTTACAAGTACTGTCATATTTTATTCCTTTCTGAAATTATTTTTTATCATTATAGCCTTTTCGGCACCATTTGACAGAAGGTCGAAAAGTGTGCCTGCAAGAATTTTTGATGCTGAAATATAAACGGCTTCCTTGTCTGCAATTTTAAAGTCTTTACTGTGAAGTGCACCGTCAAAGCCTCCCATAGTCGGTTGAATGGAGGGCATTATCTCGCTGAGGTCTCCCATATCTGTGGAGCCTGTCATATTTACGTTGTGGAAGACGTTTTCGGGAGAGGTGAAGGCGAGAGCGTTTTCTTCAAATACCGCCGAAAGATTTTTGTCTTGAAGAAGAGGACTGTACCCGCGTACGTTGGTTATCTCGCATTTAGCTCCCACTGCCATAGCGCCTGCCATAACCGCATTGTCTACCTTCTGACAGGCATCGGCTATAGCCTTTGAGTTCGCACCTCTTACGTAGGTTTCAATAACCGCCTTTGCAGGAATGGAGTTAACTATATCACCGCCGTTTGTGATAATGGGGTGAATTCTTATTCTATCTTCATCGCGGAAGGTTTCTCGGTTTGCATTTATTCCCATAAGACCAAGCATTGCGGCATTAAGCGCATTGATTCCGTTAAAAGGCTCGCTTCCGTGGGCTGTTTTTCCCTCGTACGTTATCGTTTTAGTTTCAAATCCTAGACTCGAACCGTTTATATACACGTTAAAGTCGGGAGTAAGGGCGTGAGAATGAATCATCATTGCCATATCTATGTCGTCAAATTCGCCTATGTGGATAAGCTCTTGCTTTCCTGACATATATGAGATTTTTCCGCTTTTTACAAGCTCTGTACGATATTCAAGCTCGCCGAATTCCTCAGCGGGCACTGCAAAGAAGGTGATTTTTCCGTCGAGCTCATCAAGAACACCGCTTTTCATAATTCCGTATGCCGCGCCTATCATAATTGCAATCTGTGCATTGTGTCCGCAGGCGTGAGCAGCTCCGGTTTCTTTATTGGCAAAGGGATGCTCGAAGCACTTTATGGCATCAAGCTCACCTATGACGCATACGTTGATTTTAGCGTCTTTTTTGCCTACTGTTCCTTTTACACCGGTTATGGCAAGCTTGTCACGGTAAGGAATACCCAGTTTTTCAAATTCTCTTTTTACGTATTCGCTGGTTTTTTCTTCCTTGAATCCGAACTCCGGATTTTGCAGAATGTATTCGCCACAGGAAATTATGGCGTCTTTGTTGTCATCTATAGCCTTGTAAATTTTGTTTTTCATATCTGTCACCTTAATATGCGATTCGGTTTATTAAAGTATATCACAATTTTTTCTCTTTTTCAAGGGCATTTGATTGTATAGCCGAAAAGAGTTCGGCTCTCTTCGGCTATACCTGTATATTTTTGTTGACAAATCGGTAACATTTGAATATAATATAGTTAACTATAAATTAACAGAAAAGGAGAATAATATGGCATTTTTTGACGATTTGGGCAAAAAGCTTTCCAAAGCAGGTCAGAGCGTTATGGATAAAGGCAAGGAGCTTGCTGATATAACGAAAATAAACCTTGCTATTTCCGATGAAGAAAAAAAGCTTGACGAAGCTTATAAGAAGCTCGGAAAACTCTTTGTCGAAAAAATCGGCGACAGGGCCGAGGGCGAATTTGCGGAGCTTGTTGTTACAGTAAATGCGGCAATTTCCAAGATTGATGAATTGAGACAGCAGATAAAAGACATAAAGGGTATCGCTGTATGCACCAAGTGCGGTGCCGAGGTTCAGGCAGATTCTATTTTCTGCAACTCTTGCGGTGCAAAGCTTCGCGAGACCGATGAACAGTAAGTAAATAATTAAAAGGAGATAAAAAAATGAAAACAAAACTTGGTATTTCAACTGGTGTTCTTGCCGCTCTCGTTTATTTCGCGGCACTTTTCGGAGGCTTCGGTATCGGACTTATCGTTCTTGCAGGTTACGTGCTTCTCTTTGAAGCAGACGAATGGCTGAAACGTATGGCGGTTAAGGCTGTGGTATTCACAGTAACTCTTACCGTTCTTTCCTACCTTGTTGGTATTATCCCCGACGTAATCGACGTTATCAACTCACTTCTCGATATTTTCAACGTTAACGGAATTTATCTTGAATGGCTGAATGATATCATTAGCTTCATTCTTACCGTTATTTCTTTCGTAAGAACTGTAGCATTCCTTCTTCTCGGTATCAAGGCTATATCAAAGTCTACTGTTTACATTCCCGTTATTGACGGAATGGTAAACAAATTTATAGGATAATTCAGGAGAAAAGATATGTTTTGTACAAATTGCGGTAATAAGCTTACAGAGGGCGCTGCTTTCTGTACTAACTGCGGACAGAAAATAGAAAAAGAAGAAAAAATTGAAGAAGTAACACCCGTAGTTGAGGAAGTTGCTCCCGTTGAAGAGGCACCTGTAGAGGAGGCACCTGTAGAGGAGGCACCTGTAGAGGAGGCACCTGTAGAGGAAGCACCTGTAGAGGAAGCACCTGTTGAAACGGCGGTTCCTGTAGTTAATGTTGTCAATGACGGAAGCGCAGAAACAAAAGTTCCTCCTACACGTCCTGTGAACAACGCTCATGAGACCTACAATGAAGGCTACATAAAGACTGCTCCCGCACTTCAGCTTCCTACAAAGAGAGGACTTCTCAAGTGCATTTTCCTCGGTCTTATCACATTAGGTATTTACAATCTTGTAGTTCTCGTTAAGATGTCAGAGGAAATAAACATCACAGCAAGTCGTTATGACGGACAGAGAACGATGCACTATTTCTTTGTGACGCTTCTTGCACCCCTCACTCTTTGCATATACCCGATAGTATGGCAGCATAAGCTTTGCAACAGACTCGGAAGAGAGGTCACAAGAAGAGGCTATAACTACAACTTCAGTGCTTCTACAATGTGGCTTTGGGGCGTTCTCGGCTCACTTATCATAATCGGACCTATGATCTACGTTCACAAGCTCATGAAAACCTCGAACCTTATAAATAAGAGCTATAATTACTATGGATAAAGAATTAAGGGCGACAGCCTGTCGCCCTATTTTTCTTTTAAGGAAAGGAAAATAAATGGATTCAAATACAATACAGATACTTATCGCCATGATAATTTACATGGCGGCAGTTATTATAATCGGCTTTGCTTTTGCTAAAAAGGCAAACGCAAGCTCCGAAAACTACTTCCTCGGCGGAAGAACTCTCGGTCCTTGGGTGACCGCTATGAGTGCTGAAGCATCCGATATGAGCGGTTGGCTTCTTATGGGACTTCCCGGTGTCGCATATTGGTGCGGTGTTGCCGATGCCGCATGGACTGCAATAGGACTTGCAATCGGTACGTATTTCAACTGGCTCATCGTTTCAAAGAGACTTCGTCGTTACAGTATTAAGGCAAACAATTCTATAACACTTCCCGACTTCTTCTCAAACCGCTTTAAGGAAAAGAATAAGGTTATAATGACACTTGCAGCTCTCTTCATTCTCATATTCTTCACAGTTTATGCGGCAAGCTGCTTTGTTACCTGCGGTAAGCTCTTCTCAACACTCTTCGGTGCATCCTATCAGAGCATGGTAGTTGTAGGTGCGGTATTCGTTCTCCTCTACACAATTCTCGGCGGATTCCTTGCAGAAAGTGCGTCCGATTTTATGCAGAGTATTGTTATGATAGTTGCTCTCGTATCGGTTGTTGTTATTGCAACAGTTAATGCAGGCGGTTTTTCAGCCGTTTTTGAAAATGCAGAAAAAATCCCCGGATTCCTTGATTTCTTCGGACTTGCAAATCCCGAGGTCGTTGACGGTGTTCAGGTAGTTGAAAACGGTGTTGCTAAATTCGGTGACGCTGTGCCTTACGGTATTCTCACTATCTGTTCAATGATGGCGTGGGGTCTTGGTTACTTCGGTATGCCTCAGGTTCTCCTTCGCTTTATGGCTATAAGAGAAGAAGGTGAGCTTAAGCGTTCAAGAAGAATCGCTATGCTCTGGGTTATTATCTCCCTTGCAGTTGCCGTATTTATCGGTATCGTAGGACGTCAGCTTTACCCCGTAGAGCATCTTACAAAATCGGGCGCTGAAAATATCTTTATCACTCTCTCTACAAAGCTTCTTCCTCCTCTTGTTGCAGGCTTCATTATGGCAGGTATTCTTGCGGCAACTATTTCTTCATCTGACTCCTATCTTCTTATTGCGGCATCAGCCGTTGCGAAGAACATCTATCAGGGCGTTGCAAAGAAGAATGCATCTGATAAGGCAGTTATGACCGTTTCAAGAATTACCCTCCTTGTTATCGCACTTATCGCAATGTTCCTTGCATTTGATGAGAATAGCGTTATCTTCTCTATCGTATCCTTTGCTTGGGCAGGCTTCGGTGCTACCTTCGGTCCTCTTATGATCTTCTCTCTCTTCTGGAAGAGAACAACACGTGCAGGTGCCGTTGCAGGTATGATAGGCGGTGCAGGTATGGTATTCCTTTGGAAGCTTGTTATCAGCACCCTCGGCGGTGTATTCGCAATCTACGAGCTTCTTCCCGCATTCATCTTCTCATCAATTTGTATCGTAGTGGTTTCACTTCTCACAAAGAAGCCCTCCGAGGAAATTGAAGCGGAATTTGAAGCAGTAAAAGCAGGTAACTAAAATTTCTTCGTCTTTTTCCGCAATACTTCGTTAACTGCAAAAGCCCCGTCGTCACCTTACGGTTAAGTAAGGTTTCCTCGGGGCTTTTTACTTTTATATGTTTGCTCCTTTATAATATAACTTATAACCTGAATATGTTGTTATTGTTATATCTCCGTCTGTTCCTGTTTCTGTTTCACTTATTACGTTTTGGTTTTCGTCATATTTTATTTCAATAGTTTCTATTCCACCGTTATCATACGTTGCAACTCCTCTTATAAAATTTTTGTTTTCATCATAAGCGTAAGTTACTGTGACCGTATAGCTCGTATCAGAACTATCATCTGTATAATCACGTTTATAAGAATAGACTTTATTTTCAAGATTTCCATGCTCGTTATAAGTGTATTCGGTCGTAGAATTGGTTGTATATGATGAATAAGTTCCTGAATATGAAGAAAAGTAAGTTTCTTTAATTAAATTATTTTTATCATCATACGTGTAGTTACTATGGCTGTTATCGTCAGATTCTTTTATCAGATTATTTGACAAATCATATACATAATTTGTGGTGAATTTATCTCCATCGTCATAAATTGTAGTTTCCTTAATAAGATTTCCGTTTGTATCATATATATAGTTTATTGAATAAGGAGAATAGTCACCACCGTATGTTTCTTTTATTAAAACCCCATTTAAGTCATATATGTATTTTGTTAGATAGGTGTCACCGTCATACCAATTTATTGTTTCGCTTATAAGATTTCCTTTGTTATCGTATTCGTAAACCGTAACGTTTTGGTCACCATCGGTGTACGTATAGTTTTCTTGAAGTAAGTAACCCTTTTCGTTATATATGTAGTCGTATATTGATATTTCGCCATCTTCATCTGTATATATTTCTTGCGAGGGCAAGTATACAAAATTTTCAAGTAGCGAGTCGGCTTTTTCGTTTCCTTTCATGGAAATAAGAATTTTATATGCTTCTTCATATTTTTTTGAGGGTATAAGATTTTGTGCTTTAGAGCATTTGCATTCAATAATTTTTTCTGCATCTTCGAGATTTTCATATTTTGTTATAGCTTCGTCAAAATTTCCCTCATCAAAAAGCTTTTGTGCTTCTGTATATTTTACTTCAATAATTTTTTCTGTATCTCCAAGTTCCTCAAACCTTGTTATAGCTTCATCAAAATTTCCCTCATCAAAAAGCTTCTGTGCCTCTGAATATCTAATTTCAATTATTTTCTCTTTGCACTTTTTTTCTTTCTTATCACTATCCTTGTAATCACCAAGCTCTGCAAATAGCTTGGCACTTTTTTCGTAGTCTTTTTCCTCAAAAAGCTTTTCTGCTTTGGAATAATTAAGAAAAGGCTTTATAGTTTTTGGATACAAAGCACACGTAACAAGTCCAAGGATCACTATAACCCCCATAGTTATAGCTATTACAATAATTGCAGTAATTTTGCGGCTGTGTCTTTTTATTTCTTTTTCTTTTGAGACTCCATGTTCTTCACTTACGATTGCTTGAATATTTTCTTCCATTATGCTTCTCCTTTTTTGTCAAATATAGGCTATTTATAGACTAATAGTATCATATATAGCCCATTTTGTCAACAATATTATTGTATACTTTATATAGTTCAGTAATTTTTTCGAGGAGATGTGGCAGAATGGATACTTATACGGCAGTAAAAAACCGCATAATTAAACTGTGTGAAGAAAATAAAATGTCACTTCATCGTCTTGCTATGGAGTCTGCTGTTCCGCCGTCTACCTTGAAAAATATTCTTTACGGAAAAAGTCAGAATCCCGGAGTTGTAACTATTAAAATGCTTTGTGACGGATTTGGTATAACCCTTATTGAGTTTTTTAATGATAAAGAATTTGAAAATCTTGAACAGGAAATAAAGTAAAAGCTTGGGAAATCCAAGCTTTTTGTTTATCATAGTTTTCGTGGGG
>JAZNYT010000019.1:0-5066 GCA_045594565.1 Eubacteriales bacterium | reverse complement strand
TTCGATAATAGAGGAACGCCCATACAATAACGAAATAAAGCTTGCCTACCCCAATAAGCTTACCGAATTCAAGGCAAACAGAGTAAGACGCGAGGGCAATAAACTCATCGTCGGCTTCGAGCTGATACATTTTGAAGCGGTGGTTGATGTGTACGAAAAAGACGGATATATTGCCTTTACCCTTTCGGACTTCATAGTGCCAAAGGAGAAAATGAGTCTTGCTATGTACATACCTCCGGTATACACCTTCCGACTTTTGAATCTTCCCTTCCTCAAAAGAGAAAGGTTCGGCTCCTGGCTTGGTGTTATGCACGATGACAAGGTGGCGATATCCATTCTCGCACCCTCCCCGGCAGAGTATATAGACTCAGAGGAGAGAAAAGAGTACCGACTTATGTTTGCCGAGGCAAGACGCGATATAAAGCTAAAGGGCGCCACGGCACTTCTGACCGTAACTCCCAAGGAAAAATTTCTTGAAACCGTTGGGCAGATAGAAGAAGACTACAATTTGCCAAAAGGAGTTGAAAACAGACTTTCCGACAATATAAATGCATCAATCTTCTGGGTGGAAACAATAAATCCCGAAAGCGTTGACGAGCACATCGCTTTTTGCAAAAAAGCGGGATTCCGAATGATGCTTATCTATTACCGCGCAATTTTTCATTGCGAGGATTGCTATAAATACATCGGTGACTACGATTATCTTCCCTCTTATAAAAACGGAATAGAAGACCTTAAAATAATGCTTCAAAAGATAAGAGACGCAGGAATTTTACCGGGTATTCATTTTCTTCACACTCATATCGGTATTCACTCCCGCTACGTTACCCCCATTCCCGACCACCGTCTTAACTTAAGACGTCACTTGACACTTGCAAGGGATATAGGTGTGAACGACAGTGAAGTATACGTTGAGGAAAATCCGAACGGCTGCTTTATCGATGAGGGACGAAGAATTCTTCGCTTCAACGATGAGCTTATCCACTACGAAAGCTACGATACCTCACGTCCTTACGTTTTCAAGGGATGTACAAGAGGGCATCTCGGTACCTCTCCTTCAAGTCACAAGATGGGTACTATCGGCGGTCTTCTCGACTTGAGCGAATTCGGAGCGTGGAGCATACACATAGATCAGGAGTCTTCCCTTCAGGACGAAATTGCAGAAAAGCTTGGAGATATTTATAATGCAGGCTTCGCCTTTGCTTACTTTGATGGCTCGGAGGGCACAAATTCACCTTACGATTACAACGTGGCAAATGCGCAGTACAAGGTTTATAAAAAATTCTTGACCCCTCCGGTATTTGCGGAGGCTGCCGCTAAATCCCATTTCAGCTGGCATATGATAAGCGGAGGAAACGCCTTTGACGTATTCCCGCCGAGTGTATTTAAAGAGAAAATCAACGAATTTCCACTGGAT
This sequence comes from Eubacteriales bacterium, assembly GCA_045594565.1. Lineage (GTDB taxonomy): Bacteria > Bacillota > Clostridia > Oscillospirales > SIG627 > RGIG6353. The sequence continues at coordinate 3,649 of JAZNYT010000019.1, read as the reverse complement.
GAAGCACCTAAAGCAGCAGATGATTTCACGAGAGTCAATTTCGGTTGGTGGCGTTATTCCAAGGGTGTCACCCCCGATATGTATGAATACGGTACCTCCAGAGCTGCGGCTTGGGACTGTCCCGTAACGGTTGCCGCCGATATGGAGACCTGCAGAAGCCATCCCCGCACCGACGATATTTTTGAAATTCTCAAAAACTGGGAAGAGGTGCGAGAAAAGAAGCTTTTAACAAAAGAGCAAAAGGAAATGCTCAAAAGCACCGACACCGAGCATATTCTTATAAAGAGCGATAAAGGAGAATACGATATTCTCCCCTATTACAGAATAGAAACGCCAAGCGACAAGCTATCCGCTTACGTTTTCGAAAAGGGCAAAAAGACCTATGCTGTGTGCTGGCACAATGAAGGAAAATGCAGAATTACCCTTGCCTTGAAAAACGCGACGGTAGAAACAGCAGTAGGCCGCGACGACATAAAAGCTCTGAAAGATGGTGATAATATAACGGTTGAAGTATCTTCCAGACGCTTTATTAGCTGCGACGGTGATAAAGACCTGCTTGTGTCCGCATTTAAGAACGCCTTATACGAGGAGTGATGATATGGCAATAAGACTTAACGAGGACCGCGAAACAGTATTAAGAGTCCGTGAAGGACTCATTGCAAAGGGTGGCTTTTGTCCTTGCAGAGTAGGAAAAAAGCCTGAATTCAAATGTATGTGCGAGGAGTTTCGTGCGCAAATTGCCGACCCGAATTTCGAAGGCTTTTGCCACTGTATGCTCTTCTACAAATCAAAAGATAAATAAAGAGAAAAAAGGAGAAAAATATGCTTGTAATAACAAAAGATAATTTTGAAAATGAGGTTTTGAAAAGTGAAAAGCCCGTGCTTCTCGATTTCTGGGCATCCTGGTGCGGTCCCTGCCGTATGATAGCACCAACAATTGAGGAAATTGCAAAGGAAAATCCCGACGTAGTTGTAGGTAAAGTAAACGTTGACGACGAGGAAGCGCTTGCGGTACAGTTCGGCATCGTGTCTATTCCCACCATCGTTGCAATTAAGGACGGAAAAATCACAGGTCAGCTTGTAGGAGTAAGACCTAAAGAAGACATATTGAAGCTTGTAAAGTAAAATTAAAATGCTTCCGACGTACAGTCGGAAGCATTTTTTATTACATAGGAAATTGCATCTGGGTTTCATGTAACAAATAAAGTCTACCTATAAAAATCGTGAGCGTTAGCGAACATCGGTTGCCGAAGGCGACTTTTTTATTTCAGTATTTTTCTTGCAGTATACTCATCTGTTATAATGGTATCTATTATCCCTGTTTTAAGAGCGCCGCGAATAGCTTCTGCCTTATGATCGAGACAAGCGATAGCAATAGTATTTTTTGCCTTTTTCAGGTCGTCTCTTGATGCGCAAAGAGTATTATCGTACAAGTCGAGAAAATTTCCGTCAGCATCAAAGAAGTGAGTTGCCACGTCTCCTACGGCATCGGAACTTTTTTCACTGTATCCGAAAGCCTTGCCAAAGGTCCGGAGCACCTTGGTATCACCTATTCCCACAACAGCAATATCAATATTTTCCCAAAGAGAGAGGAGCTTCTTATAGTAAGAAGTATTTTTAAATAAATCCTTATCCTGAATACTGTCGGGAAGATATGGAAACCAAGCGTATTTTACACTTGCCCCCGTTTTGTCGGCAAAGCTTCGTGCAAGCTCGTTGGACAAAAAGAAGGACTCCTCCTGATCGGTTGCGCCGAAAAGAGGAAAAACAGTATTATCAGAGGAGCTTATATCCGAAATCTCGGCTATAAAAGACTCGATGGTTCTTCCCCAGGAAATACCGATATTAGCGTTGCCCTTTTCGATAATCGGTTTAAGATAGTCTGCGGCAGAGCGCACCGTCATAGTACGGCGGAGGTTGTCGTCACAGCTACTCACAGGGCATACCACTGCATCTTTTATAGAAAATTTCTCTTTTATTTCTTCTTCAAGAGCGTGACAGTAGGTGTCGGGGTTATTTATTCTTATTTCAACGACCTTTTCATTTACTGCATCCGAAAGGAGCTTTGACACAGTCTGCCTCGAAAGATTCATACACCCTGCAATTTCCTGCTGGGTATACTTTTTCTCATAATAAAGCACCGCCGCTTCAGCCATCTGCTTTTTCTGGTAATCCATACTCTTCACCTCATTTATTACAGTATATCATCCAAAGTGCCAAAAGTCAACAATTTAACATTTGTAATTGACAAATGTTAAAAACAATGCTATAATAAGCTAAAATAAATTCAGAGGTGAAATATATGCTTGTAACAATGAAAGAAATGCTTGCAGATGCAAAGAAGAACCACTATGCTCTTCCTGCATTTGACGTAAGTAACTACGAAATGATGAAATCGATTCTTGAGACCTGTGAGGAGGAAAGATCCCCTGCTCTTCTTATGGCTCTTGGATGTGATATACAGGGCAGAGACCTCCATCTTCTCACGTCCATGATAAGAGGTGCGTCGGAATACTTCAATATTCCCATCTGCTTACATATGGACCACGCCACAGACATTGATTTTATAAAATACGGCTGTGACAACGGATTCAGCTCAGTGATGTACGACGGCTCGGTTCTTCCTTTTGAAGAAAATGCAAGAAATACCGCTATCGTTACAGAATATGCTCACAATAAGGGTATCACCGTTGAGGCAGAGCTTGGACACGTAGGCAATGCAAGTGTTGGAAGTATCAGCGAAACCGGTACGGATACAGACCCCGGTGAAAGTCTTACTGTGCCCGAAGAGGTAACGAAGTTTATTGATATTACCGACGTTGACGCCCTTGCGGTTGCTATCGGTACCTCTCACGGCGTATATAAGAAAACACCTGAGCTCAGAATCGACAGACTTGACGAAATAACTGCCGTTTGTGACAGACCTCTCGTTCTTCACGGAGGAAGCGGTACTCCCTACGATCAGCTTCAGAATGCAATACATCACGGAATTACCAAGATAAACATTTATTCCGACGTGCTTTATGCACTCAACAAGGGTCTCAAGGACACTCTTAACAGTGTAACAAATCCCTCTACCTGGCCCTTCATCGTATATGAGGACGCTAAAAAGATGATGAAGGAAGTAGTACGCGAGAAGCTTCACACCTTCGGTAGCGCAGGAAGGATATAAGGTGGCAATATGAAAACAAGAGCGGCGCGCCTTTACGGTGCAAACGATGCAAGACTTGAGGAATTTGAGCTTCGCCCCATTACCTCGGGTGAGCTGCTTATCAAGATAATATCGGACAGTGTATGTATGTCCACCCACAAGACTATCCTTCAAGGCGAAAAACATTTAAGAGTGCCCGAAAACGTTGCTGATCATCCCGTCATACTCGGTCATGAATTCTGCGCCGAGGTAATCGAAGTTGGAGAAAGATGGAAGGACAGATTTTCTGTCGGCGACAAAGTCGTTATGCCTCCCGTGCTTGCATACCTTGGCGGTCCTGAGACAGTAGGCTACTCGTTCGAGCATATTGGCGGTGTTTCTACGTATTCTATCGTTTACGAGCACATTATTGAAAATGATTTCCTTATGAAGATAAACAGTGATGCATATTTCAACGGATCACTTATCGAGCCTGCCTCCTGCGTTATAAGAGGCTAT
>JAZNYT010000018.1:0-18968 GCA_045594565.1 Eubacteriales bacterium | reverse complement strand
AATGGAAAAGCTCTGCATTGTTACAGAAAATAACAAACGTTGGAGGCTTTACGCCAATCTGTGTCATATAGTAAATTTTGAGGAACTTTCCCTTGTCCGAGGGAGGCTGAACACGGCTTGTAGCCTCGGCAAGCACGTCGTTAAGCATACCTGTGGAAACTCTGAGGTTAGACTGGAGATTTACGTAGTTTATATGCTCGAAAAGCGTATCAACTCTCTGCCCCGTCTTTGCCGATATAAACACAAGAGGTGCATAGGTCATATAAGAAAGCGCCTGATACACCTCCTCGGTAAATTCCTTGGTGGTATTGTTGTCTTTTTCAACTGTGTCCCACTTATTTACACATATTATAGAGGCTTTCCCTGCCTCGTGTGCAAGACCTGCAATTCTCTCGTCCTGCTGCGTCACGCCCTCGCCTGCATCAACCATAATAAGACAGACGTCGCTTCGCTCTACTGCAAGATTTGCACGGAGAACACTGTATTTTTCGATAGCGTCCTCAATCTTGGCATTTCGTCTTATACCTGCGGTGTCAATAAGGTTATACTTTCCGTGCTCATTTTCAACGAAGGAGTCGATAGCATCACGGGTAGTACCTGCGATGTCCGAAACTATAACTCGCTCCTCGCCGAGAATCTTATTTACAAGTGAGCTTTTTCCTGCATTTGGCTTACCGATAACTGCAACCTTTATGGTGTCCTTGTCCTCTTCCTCTTCCTCACCGTCAGGGAAATAAGAGATGACCTCGTCAAGAACATCTCCCGTTCCCGTTCCGTGAACCGAGGATACGGCAATGGGATCATTCTCAAAACCAAGCTCGTAAAACTCGTAAAATTCCATAGGAGGTGCTCCCACCTTGTCGCATTTGTTTACCGCAAGGACAACAGGCTTACCGGACTTTTTGAGCATTGACGCTATATCGCGGTCCGCTGCGGTAACTCCCGTCGTAACGTCGGTGAGCATTATAATAACATCGGCGCTCTCGATGGCAATCTGTGCCTGTGTGAAGATATGCTTTAAGAATATATCGTTCGTTTTCGGCTCAATACCACCGGTATCGATAAGAGACATGCTTCTTCCGCACCACTCTGTTTCAAAATATATTCTGTCGCGAGTAACGCCGGGAGTATCTTCTACGATAGAGATGCGCTGACCTATTATTTTATTAAAAAAAGTACTTTTACCAACGTTGGGTCTTCCAACGATGGCAACAACAGGTTTTGACATATTTCCTCCTTTAAGCTGGATATTTTGGTTAAAAACGGAATGAATTTTTTACTACATTCCGACAAAGCACAGTTTTTAATATGTTTTTTTACTTTTCATATACTTTTCGAAGCCACTGATTTTTAAAGGTAGAAAATCTGTGATTTTCTTTTGATTTATTGGAATTTCATTCCTTCGCGTGTTGCTCGGTCTGGCGTACCGAGTACGCCGACGCCTTCGCACTCCGCGATTTTACCTCAAAATCTCTGCGCTTTTGCGCTTGATATTTTGGTTAAAACCGAAAACTTTCTAAATTAGAAATGTAAAATGAGAAATGAGAAATTAATGATATTTTCCTTGCAGAAAAATAACAATTGATTATAATTTTGCTTCACAAAATTTTCCAAAATTTCTAATTTCTTACTTCTAATTTCTAATTCCTCAAAATCTCTGCGCTTTTGCGCTTGATATTTTGGTTAAAACCGAAAATGAGATATTTTTTATTTTTACCATAAATCGAGTTCTATAAAATTTTGTGCTAAGAAAGCTTATTTAAAGCTTTTATTTTATTATTCCGTATAGAAATTCACAACCCTCTTTGGTAGGAAGGGCTTTAACCGAAAGCACTTTTTCAAGCTCCTCGAGAGTTACGTCATCAAGAAACTTGTCGCCTTCGTGACGAAGAGCGTTGCGGGGAATGAGGAGTATATCGCCAAGGTCCTTGCCCTTCAATTGATTTATTATATCTCCCCCTGTAAGAAGCCCTGACACTGTAACGTTTTCACCGTAAAAGTCGTTTCTTATACAGTAGACGCTACAGTCTACATTATACCAGATTTTTTTAATCTTTTCAACAATTCCCGAAATAAAATTGAAGGATGCCTTGCCTGTTGCAATGCTGACTCTTTTTTTCACGTCAAAGGGAATTTCCTCCGATTCGCGAAGCCACTCAATTTCGTCCTCGATATCCTCCGACATTGAGCGAATCATACCGACTCCGTTTTCAAGCTGAGGATAGCCCTCGTAGTATTCACCGTCGGGAATATCAAGGTCTGCTTTGAGATAAAACTCGTCAGATAAGAAAACCAGCCTTGTGCCGTGCTTTTTCATAAAATCATTTGCTATCGTTTCAACCTGCTCTATAATTTGCAGACAATCCTCTTTTGTAAATGGCTCGAGGGGATAAAGACCTCGTCTGTGCTTGGTGAGACCTACCGGTACCACCGATATACTTTTAAGGCTTGGAGCAAGCTTTTCAAGGTCGCGGAGCGAACGTTCAAGCTCGGCACCGTCGTTGACGTTCTTACAAAGGACTATCTGTGCGTTAAGGTCGAGTCCTCCGTCAGCAAGGTGCTTCATCTGGTCAAGGATCTTTCCTGCAAAGCGGTTGGAGAGCATTTTGCATCTGAGCTCGGGGTTCGTCGCCTGAACAGATACGTTAACGGGAGAGATGTGCATCTTAACAAGTCGGTCGAGCTCCTCGTCACCTACGTTTGTAAGCGTTACGTAGTTACCGAAAAGGAAGGAAAGTCTGGTATCGTCATCCTTAAAGTAAATACCCTCCCTCATTCCATGGGGATTTTGATCGATAAAGCAGAATATACACTTGTTGTGACAGCTTTGCTGACTGTCCATAAGATAGGTCTCGAATTCAAGCCCCAAATCGTCGTACTCGCCTTTTTTTATCACAACGTCGCCCTTGTCAAGTGTGAGAGTAACGTTTTTCTCGCACATATAAAAGCGGTAGTCAAGAACGTCTCGGATAGGGTTAGAGTTTATGGCGATAAGCTTATCCCCTGCTTTTATTCCTTTTTTGTCGGCGTAAGACCCTTGAACGACACCTTTTATTTCTACCATCTTTCCTCCTGAAGCTTGATATTTTGGTTAAAAACGAAAACAGATTTTATTGAATAATGAATATTGAATATTGAAGAATTAAGGACAATTTCCTAACAGGAAATTTACAATCAATTATAATTTTGCTAAAAGCAAAATATCCATAATTATTCATTTTTCAATCTTAAATATTCATTAATAAAAAAATATGCCATACCGAGAGTTCTCAGCATGGCATACTTCTCTTTTAGTAAGTCGAGAGATTAGTTCTACTTATTAGTTCTCTTTTATGACTTCCTCGCCATTGTAAGAACCGCACTTTGAACAAACTCTGTGAGGAAGGTTGTACTCTCCGCACTTAGGACAAATTGAGAGTCCGGGAACCTTAAGCTTCCATACACTTGAACGTCTCTTATTCTGTCTCTGACTTGATACTTTTCTCTTGGGTACTGCCATCCTACTTGACACCTCCTCATTCTATATGAAAATTATATAGTTTATACTTTTTTATTCCTCGTCAAAGAAATGCTCGAGCACACTCCAACGGGGGTCCTTCTCTTTTCTCACACAACCGCAATCACCGTCGTTGAGGTCCTTACCGCATTTTATGCAAAGGCCCTTGCAGTCGTCACGGCAGAGATGAGACATGGGAAGATTTAATATAAGGGTTTCCCTTACCAGCTCACCGAGGTCGATAAGCCCGTTTTCGGGAATAATGTACTCCTCGTTGTCCATATTTTCAAGGCTTTCCGCAACGGGAGCCTGTATTTTCAAAGCCGTTTCAAAGGAAAGGCTTTTCAAACATCTGGAGCAAACGGTTTCATAGAGCACTGATATATCTGCCGAGAATTCAATATATCCCGACATATTGACCACCTTGCCTGAAATTTTAGGTAAACGGGGAAACGTAACGTCGAAATCAGTCGAGTCAATTTCTACCGACTCGTCAAAATCGATCTGTCTTGTTTCTCCTCGGAGCAAACCCGAAACGTCAAGCTTAAAAGAATTTACAAATATTTCTTCCATAAAACCTCTTTTGGGGTCATTTTCAGAAAAACCGCAAGGTATATTATACACACGGCTTTTCTTTTTGTCAACACAAATTTTCTTTTTTTATGATTTTTTTGAAAAAAACCTGTTATTTATTCTTGTTTGCTTCGATTTCTGCCTTCTTACGAGCATCCTCTTCAGCAATGATTATAGCATTTGTTTCTTCGTAATTCTTGAGCTTCGCATCTGTAAAGATGAGATATCCGTAGCCCGAAACCTCGAGACCTGAAAGCTTCTTAGACTTCATATAAGAGTTTACGTTGAAGTGAAGAGGAGCAACAGGTGCAAGGTCGAGGAGCATTTCTTCTGCCTCGTGGAGAAGCTTAACTCTTTCCTTGTTGTCAAGCGTTCCTGCTATCTTATCAATAAGAGCGTTGTACTTTTCGTCATCAAGACCCGTTACGTGAGTAGCTGTTCTGTCTTCAGCCTCGATATCAATAGCCTCACCGCTGTATTCCTTTGCGAAGGGTGCAAGGAAGGAGAACGCGTCTGTTGTAAGTCCCTGATAGTCGATACCGATTACGTCGAAGTTGCTCTCGTAAAGCTTGTTGGTGTAGTTCTTACCGCCACCCTGCTCAAGCTTAACCTTAAAGCCAAGCTCTTCCCAAACTTCCTTGGTGTACTTAGCGATTGCAACGTCCGCTTCGTCACGGAGAGTGTAGATAGAGAAGCTGTAGTCGGAAGGATTGATGCCCGCCTTCTTGAGAAGCGCTTTTGCTTCCTTAAGGTTTGCGGAGGTTTCAATAAGCTTGCCGCCTACCTTTCTGAAGGACTTAGAGGGCTTTGTATCCTGTACGCCGTAGGTAACGAGACCTGTTGCGGGCTTTGCACCGAGACTTGCAAGCGCTGCAATCTCTTCTCTGTCAAGAGCAATGCTGAGAGCCTGTCTTACAAGCGCATTGTCAAAGGGTGCCTTTGTTGTATTAAAGAAATATGAATAAACCGAAAGAAGGTCAACAGTCTTTATCTTCTTTTCGTTTGCTTCGTAGGTTTCCTTAGAGAAGTTGCTGATGAAGAAATATTCGTCATTCTTGAACTTTTCCATCTGCTCTTCTTCGTTCAATGTGAAGTCCTGCATAAGCTTCCAAGGCTTAACTACCTTGAATACCGCAGTGTCGCTTTCCTTTTCGCGACGGTAAACGGGGTTTCTCTGGAAGGTTACTCTTTCGCCCATTTCAAGGTTCTTGAGAGTGAAGGCACTGTTTGCAGCAAAGCGGTCAAGGGTTGTTGCCCAAGAATCCTCATGTCCGTAAACGTTATCCTCACGCTGTGCAACAAGTGCAGGGCTTGAAACGTTTATAAGGAACTGGTCGAGGTCGAAGGGACCTTCGAACTCTACCTTGAGAAGCGAGTCGCTTTCAGCATATACGCCAAGGTCGTCGGCGGTAACGTCTCCTGCCTTGTAAGCCTTTGCATTCTTAATGTTGTAAAGAAGCGCTGCGGCAGGGCTGGAGGTTGTGGGAGCGAGAACTCTTCTCCATGCATAAACGAAGTCGTCTGCCTGTACGTATCTTTCATCGTCCCAGGATGAGCCTTCAACAAGCTCGAAGTAGAGCCAGTATTCGCCTCTTTCCTCGTCTATCTTGGTATACCATTCTTCTGCAAGACCCTTCTTTACCTTGCCGTTTTCATCGATAACGGTAAGACCCTCGAAGAGAAGTCCTGTGTTCTTTACGAGTTCAGCATCGTATATCATGGGAACGGGGTCATAAGACTTCATTTCCTTGGAGATAGATACGGGTATGATAGCTCCCTTATCTTCAGGGTCAACCGCACATCCCGAAAGGGTGGCGAGAAGCATCATGCATACGAGTGTTAAAGATAATATTTTCTTCATGAATTTTCCTCCTGAAAAGAATATGTCACATAATAATTCACAATGTATTGTATCACAAGCGCCTTGTTTTTGCAATGATAATTTTAAACTTTTTCGTAATTGCACAATACTTTTCTTCTTTTTTGAACACTTTTACTAAATTACACCTTATATAGTTAATTTCGTGTTAACAAAAGCACCGTCTTTCCCTGTCAACAACTACAAAAAAGAATATAATGATATCGGAGAAAATACTCCTAACTTTATTACTTTTTGAAAGGAGAACAACAATGGATCCTTCGACCCTTATCCCCATTCTCGTGGGGCTCGGTCTTTTTATAATTCCGGAGCTGAACTCCGGCTCGTGTAAGCCTTGCAGAAAAGTTTGCTGTCCTTCCTGTACCCATAAATGTCACGATGACGACCCCTGCCTTACAGGCGGTACAGTGACGTCCTGCAGCCAGAACGACGTAAACCTATGCGGCGTGCGCTGGGAAAACGCTCCCGAAACCTGCGACTGTCAGCTTTGCGAGGCACAGTCACTTGTGGACTCGGGCTTTGAGTCCTGGCGTCTTGACCCCGTCGCCGTTGCTACACGCTTTATGCAAAACTGCTTTATTGACGAATGCTTCAGAGGATATCCTACCTACCTTGCGGGAAAGTGCACCTGCTGTGACAAAACCTACGTTGTACTCGGAGTTTCCTGTGCCGGACGAATGATATTTGAGCTTTGCCAGCCTGTAAATCAAGGGGCAACCGGAATATGGGAAGTTAACCGCTACGGAAGATACTGCAACTAAAACCAAGTTTTATAAACATGGTGCGAACAAATCAATATGAGCTTACAGGCTTTTACAGTGTAGAAAGACGAGGAAAAACCTCGTCTTTCTTCTGATTTGTCCCAAATTTCATTTTCTTCGCGTGAGCTGCTCGGACTGGCGCACCAAAGTAAATTTCTTTGCCTTTTTTTCGTCATACTTCGTTACTTACTCGACTCTGCTTCGTCACTTTACGGTTTGTAAAGCGTCCTTGCATCGCTCGTGTGCACTCGTCTGACGAAAAAATACTTCGAAATTGCGACGCCTTCGCACTCCGCAATTTTATCTCCAAAACTCCCACCTTTGGGTAGTGCTTTTGCGGTGTGCCTTTTGGGCTAAAACCGAAAACGGTTTTTAGTGAATATTGAATATTGAAGAATGAATATTGAAGAATTTCGGAAGAAAACCGCAAGCGGTTTTCAACCATAATTTTCCATTTTCCATTTCTTAACCAACATCCTTAAAGATGGTATCATCCTTTGGAGTAGTGTCAACAAAGTCGCTTGATTTATAGTAAGGGTCAATCATTATTTTCTTAATGTTGGGGTATGCGGCGTAAATACCGATGAAGGATGCGAGGGCAATAGTGATAAAGAAGGGGAGAAGTCCTCCGAGGGGAAGGAAGTAAACGTAGATGAGAACGTTTATTCCGACGGTTATAACGATGCCGATAAGCGCTACTATATTACGCTTGAGGCCCAGAAGTGAGAAGATAAAGGAGTTTTTCAGAATCTTGAAGGTTGAGAGCTTGAAGGTAACAAGAAGCTGGTACATATAAAATCTCATAAAGCACCATACTGCCGCGAGGAAGATACTGAAATAGAAGAACATACTGTTGATGAAGGAAACACTCGCCTGAAGTCTGAAGGAGATAACGTCGTAGACCACAAGGGCGGTGATGAGAAGGTCGATGATACCAAGGAATAAGCCCTGACCGAGATTCTTCTTTATAGCGTGGAAGAAATCGCCCGGCATATCAACGTAGTCCTCGCGGGCGTGGTTTCGAAGCACGTAAGCCATTCCCGTATTCGCCCATCCGAAGGTGAAGAAGGCAAGGGCGGTGAGAGCGTAAAGAACTACTGCTACAGGTCCTGCGTAGGACATAGTAACGTTTTTGCCAAGTACACCCCAGAGCGCCGTCATTGCAGGATTATCCGAAATAAGAGATACTCCGTTTACAATGGGGTAAAGAGGGTCGGCAGGGGTTGAAAAGTATATATCGAAATTTCCCGAAAGGGCAACGAAGCCGAAGAATAGAGGGAAGTTTACAACCAGCCAAAGAAGATTTACCTTTGACAAATCGAAAAATTTACGCTTCACAAGCTTGAAAAAGCCAAAGAAGGTGAAGTTTGTATTACTTCCTTTTTTTACGCCGCGTCCGGGCTTTGAATAGTCGAAAATTTTAAATCCTTTTTTCATTTTTTCTCCTAAAGAAGTAGAGTCTTGAGTGTTTCTGCTACAAGGGGCGGAAGGGTAAATATAAAGAAAAATAAAATATAGCTTCCGACGTATCGAAAATTAAATATTCCCTTGAAGCTACGGGCAAGAAAGAGTGTGCCTGTAAAAAGGTCGGTGCTCTTCACTCCCTCGTCGGTGAAGATGCGAAGGGCGGTGAGAGTTGTGAAGGTGGCATAGGATATGAGGAAATATGCCGTAAAAAGACGGGAGATAAGCTCTAAAAGAAAGGGTAGTAGCGAAAGCCCCCCAAGGTGTTCCGAGAGTAACACGCCCGAAAGCATCGTTATAAAAGCAGATGAAATAGGCGCATATATGGTTGCCCCCGACAAAAAGAGGGAAACAAAAAGAAGGAGCACTCCGAAGAAGCCGCCCTTTTTCAGTATGGGCGGTGTGATATCTCCCAAGAAAGCCTGAAAGCTTCTGTCGTTATCAAAAACCATTCCCAAAATTACCGAAAAGGTAAAGATGATGAAAAAGAAAAGAAAGGTCTTCTTGTAGCTTGAAAATTTCTTCTTGAATATATTTTTATCATAGTTTTTCATATTACTCACCCCGAACTTAATTTATTAAATCATATTAAGTCGGGGTGGAGTAAATTACAACTTTTCTGCTTCCAGCCTTGCTTCGTTCATCATATGATTTACCGCAAGCTCGCGAATGAAGCTTCGCTCTCTCTTGCCTCGTGCAAGGTTAAGAGCCAGAGTCCTTGTACCAAGCTTTGACGATACGCCGACGATGACGGTGCCTACCGCCTTACCTTCGTCGGTGTCGGGGCCTGCAACGCCTGTAACCGATACCGCAATATCGGCACCCGAAAGGCGAAGCATTCCTTCTGCCATCTCGGAGGCACATTCGGCGGATACTGCACCGAATTTTTTAAGAGTGGTATCTTTTACTCCGAGGAGCTTACTTTTTGCCTCGTGGGAATAGGTCACCACACTCATACCGAGTATTCTCGATGCGCCGGGGATATCTACAAGGCGCTTTGCCGCAAGGCCTCCCGTACAGCTTTCCGCAAAGGCTACGGTGAGTCCTTTCTCGCAAAGCTTTATCGAAAGGGCTTCCTCGAGGCTTGAAATGTCAACGCCGTAAACGTATTCTCCGACCTCATTCATCACCTTTTCCTCAAGTCCGTCGATGAGAGAGTTGCACTCCTCGGCGGTACTGCCTTTTGCGGTAAGGCGGAGAATGCATTCTCCTGTTTTCGCATAGGGGGCAACGGTAGGATTCTTGTAGCTATCCATAAGATAGCGCACCTTGTCCTCTGCCGAGGATTCTCCTATTCCGAAAAGGCGGAGGGTGCGTGAAATAATGGTGCAGTCCGAGAAGTTTTCACGGAGCCAGGGCTTTATCTTCAAATCGAACATAGGACAAAGCTCGCGGGGAGGGCCGGGGAGCATAATAACTGCTCCTCTCTCGGTTTTTACCGCCATAACGGGAGCGGTGCCGTAGTCGTTATCGAAGACGATAGCGCCCCTCGGAGCGTATGCCTGTTTTACATTGTTGTCGGTCATCTGTCTTCCCGAGCGCTCGAAGTAGGAGCGTATCAGGTCGAGGGAGTGAGTGTCCAGTTCAAGCTCCAGTCCAAGTGCTTCTGCAACACATTCCTTCGTTATGTCGTCTGAGGTTGCACCGAGGCCTCCCGATGTGATAACGATATCAGCGGTTTTGAGCGCTTCCCTTAATACGTCAATGAGACGGTCGTGATTATCTCCGACCGTCTCTCGATGAAACAGATTTATCCCGATTTCTGCAAGGCCTGCCGAAAGGTAAGCCGAATTGGTATCCACAATGTCACCCAGCAGAAGCTCGGTACCGACAGATATTATAGTAGCTGTCAGAGATTTCATGCTTATCAGTTAAATATAAGACTGATGGGCTGGTCGTCGTAGATGCACTTGATAGCCTTTGCAAAGATGTCGTCTGTAGGAAGAACAACAAACTTGTCGAGCATCTTCTCTTCGGGTATTTCGATAGTATCAAGAAGAATTACCTTCTTGAAGGGGCTTTCCTTGAAACGGTTGATAGCCTCACCCGAAAGAACCGCGTGAGTAGCACCGCAGTAAACCTCGGTAGCACCGCCGATTTCGATAAGTGCCTTACCTGCATTACAGATAGTACCTGCGGTGTCTATCATATCGTCAACGAGAATACATCTCTTACCCTTAACGTCACCGATGATGTTGCAAACCTCGGATACGTTAGCTCTTGCACGGCGCTTGTCGATGATAGCAAGAGGAGCGTTACATCTCTGTGCGAATGCGCGAGAACGTGATACTGAGCCAAGGTCGGGAGATACAACGACTGTATCCTTTGACATATCTCCGAATTCCTTGATAAAGTAGTTTGCAAGAAGGGGCTCACCCTTAAGGTTATCAACGGGGATATCGAAGAAGCCCTGAATCTGAGGTGCGTGAAGGTCCATAGTAAGAACTCTGTCAGCGCCTGCTGTAGTGATAAGGTTAGCTACAAGCTTTGCACTGATGGGATCTCTTGCCTTTGCCTTTCTGTCCTGACGTGCGTAGCCGAAGTAGGGCATAACTGCAGTAATTCTTCCTGCACTTGCACGTTTGAGAGCGTCTATCATGATAAGAAGCTCCATGAGGTTATCGTTTACAGGGTAGTTAGTAGACTGAACAACGAAAACGTCACGTCCTCTTACACTGTCAAAAAGTGAAACACTAATTTCTCCGTCCGAGAATGTTTTTACTTCGTTTTGTGAAAGGGGCATACCAAGCTGAGCCGCAATTCTCATAGCAAGGCTCTTGCTGGCGTTTGCACAAAACAGCTGAATGTTTCTGCCGTGTGAAATCATATGTACTCTCCGTTTCATATTTATTTTATTTTCATCTATTATTATAGCAAATTTTGTCGGTTTTTCAATAGGTTTTAAGAAAAAAATAAAAGAAAAGGCATCACAAAGTGATGCCTTTTATAATTTCGTCTTGCTTTGCCGTCATTTCCTTTTCTTCCTCTTCAACCATATGGTCGTAGCCGAGAAGATGAAGCACCGAGTGAATGGTGAGATACGCCACCTCACGCTCAAATGAGTGACCGAATTCCTCCGCCTGCTCCATACACTTATCGGCACATATAATAACGTCGCCCAGTGCTATCGCTTCGTTGTCGAAGGGCACTATCTCCGCCTCGTCGTCAAGAGTGGGGAAGGAGAGCACGTCGGTTACGCTGTCCTTGTCTCTGAAATCGCGGTTGAGCGTCTGTATTTCATCTTTGTCAACAAAGGTCACCGACACCTCAAAGGGACGTGTTTCTCCCTCGTAGCAGAGAGTTTCGTTTACCGCACGGCGTACGAGTGCGCGAAGTGAGTTGGTGAATACTCTTTTTTCGGTCTTATCTCTTGTGTATATGAGATTTTTCATTTCTTTCCCTCGATATATTCCATAATTTTTTTAGCGCCCTCTTTTCCTGCACCCATGGCAAGAATAACGGTAGCTGCACCCGTTACGGCGTCACCGCCTGCAAAAACGCCCTCTCTCGAGGTGGTTATTCCGTCGGAGGTAACTATCCTTCCTCGTTTATCCGAGTCAAGTCCGGGGGTTGTGTTCTTGATAAGAGGATTGGGAGAGGTGCCAAGCGCCATAATGACGGTGTCTACCTCAATTTCGTGCTCCGAGCCTTCTACTCTCACGGGGCTTCTTCTGCCCGATGCATCAGGCTCGCCAAGCTCTGTCTTATAGCAGAGCATAGATTTAACGTGGGAATTTTCGTCCCCGATAATCTTTTCGGGAGAGGTGAGAAGACGGAAGATTACGCCCTCCTCCTTTGCGTGCTCTACCTCTTCGGCGCGGGCAGGAATTTCATCCTCCCCTCGTCTGTATACGATGCTGACCTCCTCGGCGCCCAGTCTTACGGCACATCTTGCGGCATCCATTGCAACGTTACCTGCACCTACTACCGCAACCTTACGGCTCTTTACCGCAGGTGTATCGTAGTCCTCAAGGTACGCCTTCATAAGATTCGTTCTTGTGAGGTATTCGTTTGCCGAAAGAACGCCCACAAGGTCCTCGCCCTCAATGTTCATAAACTGGGGAAGTCCTGCTCCCGACCCGATAAATACCGCCGCATATCCCATTTCAAACAGGTCGTCAACGGTGAGGGTACGTCCGATAATGGCGTTTGTTACAAGCTCCATACCGCGCTCTTTCAAGGAGTTAACGGTTTCTTCAACGATTTTTTTCGGGAGTCTGAATTCGGGGATTCCGTAAACAAGCACACCGCCTGCCTTGTGGAAAGCCTCGAAAAGAGTTACGTCAAAGCCCTCCGAGAGAAGCTCGCCTGCACAGGAAAGTCCTGCAGGACCGCTTCCTACTACAGCAATCTTCACACCTCGCTTGTTCGGCGTGGGGAATACCTTTTCCTTCGCTCTCATATAGTCGGAAACAAAGCGTTCGAGTCTGCCTATGGCAACGCTCTCACCCTTTATTCCTCTGACACAGTGCTTCTCGCACTGTCTTTCCTGAGGGCATACTCTTCCGCTTATGGCGGAAAGACAGTTGTCTTTATTTATAATTTCATAAGCCTCTTCAAACTTACCCTCCGCAACCCTTGAAATAAAGGCGGGGATATCTATTTCTACGGGACATCCCGTACGGCAGGGTGAATTTTTACAGTTAAGGCATCTTTTTGCCTCGTTTATCGCCTCGTCCACGCTATAGCCGAGAGCCACCTCCTCGAAGGTAGTACGTCTCTTCTCGGGAGAGAGAAGGGGCATAGGTGTCTTTTCCTTTTGCATATTAGCCATTACTTTCAGTCCTTCCGATTCTGCATTTGTGCTTTTCAACACTCGCCTTTTCTGCGTCGGTATAGCTTCTGTTTCGCTTCATCAGGGAGTCGAAGTCAACCAGATGTCCGTCGAAGTCCGGTCCGTCAACACAGGCGAACTTAACCTCACCGCCCACTCTTACTCTGCATCCGCCGCACATACCCGTGCCGTCTATCATAATGGGGTTAAGACTTACGATAATGGGCAGGTCGAATTCTCTTGCCGCCATTTCACAGAATTTCATCATAATTACCGGACCGATGGCAATAACAAGGTCATACTTTTTGTCCTTTGCTAAAGCCTTCAGCTTATCGGTGACAAGACCCTTTTCACCGTAGGAGCCGTCGTCGGTGGTGATATAGAGGTTATTGCAAACCTTCTTCATCTCGTCCTCCAGAATAACGAGGTCGCGGTTTTTGAAGCCTGCGATAATATCTACCTCGCAGCCACGTCCAAATAGTGCCTTTGCCTGAGGATAAGCGATAGCACAGCCGAGTCCTCCTCCGATAACCACAACTCTTTTATAGCCGTCAAGCTCGGTGGGACGTCCGAGAGGCCCTGCGAAGCCTGCGAGGAAGTCGCCCTCCTTCATCTCGGACAGGAGCATTGTGGTAGCGCCTACTATCTGGAAGATAATGGTCACAAGTCCCTTTTCACGATCAAAATCCGCAACTGTAAAGGGTACGCGCTCACCCTTTTCGTGAGCCATAAGTATTATAAATTGCCCTGCCTCTATCTTCTTTGCAACGAGGGGGGCTTTAACGGTCATTTTAACAACCGTGTCGTTTAAATTTACTTTTTCTACAATTTCAAACATATCAAAGCGTCTCAATCTTACTAAATTTTATTTTTTTTGCCGCACGTTCAACCTTTAAGGGGTCAAACGTAAATTTACGGCAGACGTATTCAAGGGAAACTGCGCCCTTATAGGGACACAAAGCCGATTCCTCGTCTATGAGCTTTCTTGAATGTTCGCAAAAAGCACAGCTTTTTTCGGTAACGTTTTTCTTTTTCACAGTTTCAACTCCTTTATTTAGATAATTATAAATCAGAAGATAAGTTTTTACAAGTGTTTTTTCAGCAAAATAAGAAAAAGATTATAAAAAAGATGCTTCCCGTAAGGATTCTGGCTTTAATATATCCCCTTGCCGAAAGGGAGGGTGCTTCAGCTTTTATCTGGCAAAGGGCGGATATGCCCCCGAAGCCAACAAGGAAAGGGCGAAAGATGCTTCCCTTCAGTATAACGCTTCCGCTGCCAAGCTCAAGAATGGGGGTAAGGGGTAAAAAAATATGGGACAGGAAGGTGAAGAAAATAACGTTTGCCGAAACGGTGAGGGCGGTGTAAGCAGAGGAGCTTACGGCGGAGGGGAGGGAAAGGGGAGAATTTATATTTGCGCCGTCGCTTTTTTCGGATTTTGTGAGGGAGGCGACGATATAGGAGACGGAGATGGAGATAAGAAAGAGAAGGGTGCCTTGAAGGGCGTTTTCACCACCAAGCCGTATGAGAAAGGCAGGGGAGGGTGCGGAGGCGAGAAGGAGAGCCTTTTCTCCTTCTTTTTTTGTTATAGCACCGCTCCGGTAAAGCTTCTCGGCATCTCTTGCAACCGTCGGAAAGCCTGACAGAATACCGCCGAGGACGGGCAGAAGAAGGGTGTCGGAGAGGGAGAGGCGCTTCCATAGCCTTATTTTAAGTATGGGCTTGGTGATAAACCGAAAGAGAGGGGATGCGGATATAAGACGGGTAAGCACCATCATAGGAAAGAGGGTCTTTACAACCACGCTCCCCACCGCCACTATCGCTACCTCGTACCAATTACCTGCAAGGGTAGGACAAAAGAGAAAGAGGATGGATGCCGAAAGATAGAACAAAGAGAGTATTTTTTCCATAATGCACCTCCACAGAATTATATTTTTACACCTTCCCGCATATTCTTTTGAGAGGTGAAAAAATGGAAATAATGTGTGGATTTCTGCATCCCTACGTTTTTATAGGACCCGAAGGGGCGCTTGTAGAGGGGATAAAGAGGATATATTTGTGGGACGGAGAGAGGATAGAGCTTATGGCAGGGGGACGCATTATAATTCTCGGTGAAAGACTTGAAATAGAGTATAAGTCGATGGATTCGGTTTTAATAAAGGGAAGGATAAGTGATATTTCTTTTGCGAGGGAGAAAAAATGATGCTTCTGTCAAGGCGTTACTACGTAAAAACCGATAACAGAGAGGCGCTCCTTACCCACCTTATACAAACGGGAATCCCTTTTTCAAAGCCGAGGAGGGAGGAAGATGGCATCTCCTTCACTGCGTCCTTCTTCAAGAGAAGATATTTTGATAGCTTTTTTCGGGGTCTTGGAGTTGATATAACGTCAAAGCCCGAGGGTGCAATTTCCCACCTCTTCTTCTTGAAAGAGAGAAAAGGACTCGTTGTCGGTGGTATTCTTGGAATTTTTTTAATTTACCTCTCGACTTTTTACGTTTGGAGTGTTAAAATAGAGGGTAACGAGAAGCTTCCCGACTCGGAAATACTTCGCATTATGGCGGAGTGCGGTTTCGGAGAGGGCGTCAGAAAGAACTCGGTTGACGTAAACGAGATTCAAAATGAGGTCTTAAAGAGGTGTCACGACCTTTCTTTCTTTTCCATAAACGTTCACGGTATGGTGGCAGACGTTGTGGTACACGAAAGAGAAAGGGCAAGGAAGCCCGAGGACAGAGAGGAGCCGTACAACCTTGTAGCAGATATTGACGGCGTGATAGTTTCATCGGTCATTCTGGACGGTCAGCCTATGTTCAAAACGGGAGACACGGTAGTGCGGGGTGAGCTTCTTGTGAGTGGCATTATGGACAGCACTGCCGAGGGATTAAGGCTCAGACGAGCCGACGGTAAGGTTTTTGCAAAAACTTCACGCGCTCTTGCTTTTTCGCTGCCTCTTGAGGACTACTACAAAAGCTATGAGAGGGAAGAGCAAGGCGTAAAATTCAGAATTCTTGGGAAAAGTATAGGGAGAAGCGTTGGGGACGACAGTGGCAATTTCGACCTT
Organism: Eubacteriales bacterium; assembly: GCA_045594565.1. Classification (GTDB taxonomy): domain Bacteria; phylum Bacillota; class Clostridia; order Oscillospirales; family SIG627; genus RGIG6353. The sequence continues at coordinate 2,963 of JAZNYT010000018.1, read as the reverse complement.
GAGGTGACGGAGGAAGAGCTCCGTCTTTTCGGGGTGCGCTTTCCCGTAACGCTGGAGCGACATACTGCCCGCTTCTATACCACAGAAAAAAGCGTTATTACCGAGGAGGAGGGCCGTGAAAGACTCCTTCTCGACTATAAAAAATACATCTCCACCGAGCTTGATTCGGGGGAGGTAGTTAAGGAGACCTTCAGCTTTAAAAGAGAGGGAGATACCCTCACTCTCGTGGCGGAGGTTGACGCTATAGAGAATATAGCGGTGAGGAAGAAAATAATGAATAATTAAGATTGAACAATGAATAATTTTGGATAATTTCCCTGTGGGAAATTTACAATAATTCTTAAATATTCATTTTTCGTTCTTCAATAAATACTGAAAGGATTTATAAATATGACAAAGGAAATATCCCTTTTTCTTGACGATACCGACGTTATTGCGAGGATTTTCGGCCCGGGTGACGTGCATATTTCACGCATTGAAAAGGAGTTTGAGGTAGTGGTTGTAAACCGCGACCTTGAAATGAAGGTGTCGGGCGAAAACGAGGAAAACGTCAAAAAGGCGGCAGAGCTTATAAAGCATCTCGCGAAGACCGCCGCTATGTGCGAAAATCTCTCCGACCAGACTATAGCTTACGCTATTACAATGTGTCAGGAGGGCAGACTTTCGGAGATTGAGCCGAATTTCAGCGAGTGTATCTGTATTACGCAAAAGGGTAAGCCCATAAAGGCAAAGACAGTGGGTCAGAAGACCTACGTCAAGGCTATATCCGACAACACCATTTCCTTCGGTGTAGGACCTGCAGGTACGGGTAAGACCTATCTTGCGGTGGCAATGGCGGTAACGGCACTTCGCAGACGGGAAGTGAACAGAATAATCCTCACCCGTCCTGCGGTTGAGGCAGGCGAGAAGCTGGGATTTTTGCCAGGTGACCTGCAGAATAAGATAGACCCCTATCTTCGTCCTCTTTATGACGCTCTTTATGAAATGCTTGGCGTGGAAAGCTTTCAAAGACATATGGAAAAGGGTACTATAGAAATAGCACCCCTTGCATATATGAGAGGTCGAACACTCGACGACTCCTTTATTATTCTCGACGAGTCCCAGAACACCACCCCCGAGCAGATGAAGATGTTTCTCACCCGTCTCGGCTTTAATTCAAAGGCGGTAATTACAGGCGACATAACACAGGTGGACCTGCCCGACGGTAAGACCTCGGGACTCAAGCAGGCACTTTCTATCGTTTCTGACATTGACGGTATTTCGGTGACCTACCTCACCTCCCGCGACGTAGTACGCCACTCACTTGTAACAAAGATTATCGAAGCTTACGACAGATTTGATAAAAAGCGTAACAAAAACTAAATTTACGGAGTGTCTTTTGTGACGGCGTGTCTTTTGGGCTAAAAACGAAAATGAAATAATTTTAGGTTTTTAAATAAGTCCATTTTCAAAAAGAAAGTGCAAACAAATCGGATTTGAGTAATAAAACTTTTATGGGAAGAAAGACGAGGAAAAGTCCTCGTCTTTCTTTTGCTTTTATCGGGATTTCATTTTCTTCGCATCTCTCTCGAGCTGGCGTACCGAGTACGCCGACGTCTTCGAGATATGCGATTTTATCTCCAAAACTCCCGCCTTTTGTGACGGCGTGTCTTTTGGGCTAAAACTTTTCTCAAACTATCTTTCAAAAATTTTTATAATTATTTATTATAGTTTTCGTGAGAGGTTTAAGGGGAGAGGACTTTTTTAAAAAGTCTTCTCCCCTTGAAAAATCACCCCATAAATACACTGTACGGCTCGATTTTCTGTCCTTTTGTGAGGACGGCTCCATCACCGAGGACCGCAAAGTCGCCAACAACGGTGTCACGCCCGATAGTCACCTTTTCTCCCACGGTTACCCCGTCACCCAGTATACAACCGTCAAGGACGGATCTTGCGCCGATTCGGGTATGACGTCCTACAACCGATTCTCTCACACTGGCACCTCGCATAATGCGGGAGTGCTGACCAATAACGCTCCTCGTGACTCTGGGACTCTTTTCCTCAATTACGGGATGAAAAAAGAAGGAGTCGGTGAGGGTGAGAAGGTTAGAACGGCGATACTCCGAGAAAGAGCCGATATCGCACCAGAAGGCAGAGGTTTTGTAGCCGTAGAGATTTTCCACCTTCGGGAAAAGGTCACGTGCAAAGTCGAAGAAGGTGTTTTCCGGAATGAGGGAGAGGATGTCGCGTGAGAGAATATATATTCCGCAGTTGACAAGCACCTCCTCGGAGTCGGGAATATCGGGCTTTTCGACGAACGCTTTTACGCGTCCCTCCTCCGAAAGCTTCGCCACCCCGTAAAGACTGCCTTTATTCTTGGGGGTAAGCGCAAGGGTGAGGGCGGCTTTTTTGTTTCTGTGGTAGGTTAGCATTTCGGAAAAAGATAAGTCGGTGAGAGCATCACCGCTCAAAACAAGGGTATCACCCTCTATAAATGAGCTACAGTTTTTAACGGCTCCTGCCGAGCCGAGAGGCGTTTTTTCTTCGAAGTAATATATTTTTACCCCGTGCCTTGTATTACCTATCTCACCCTTGATATCATCTCCACGATAGCCGAGGGTAATTGCCGCCTCACGAATTCCGTCATTGCTAAGTCTTTCAATCATAATATCGAGAATTGCACGGTCTCCCACTCTCATGAGTGGCTTGGGACGTGTCTTGGTAAGAGGACGGAGACGCTGTCCTTCGCCGCCTGCAAGAATTACTGCTTTCAAAGATATCACCTCTTATAAATTACTTTGAAAATAGTTTATACGGAAGAGAAATTTTTTATTCTTCAAAAGTTTGTTATGATACAATTGATGGGTGACAAATAAAAAAAGAAAATAGACTCCAATGTGATATAATGTTAATAACTACAAAAACACAAATCGCAAGGAGCTATTTTCTATGGACATTATATCATCAAATGCACACTTTCGTCA
>JAZNYT010000017.1:0-3602 GCA_045594565.1 Eubacteriales bacterium | reverse complement strand
AATTGATTGTGAATTTTCCAAAAGGAAAATTGTCCGAAATTATTCAATATTGAATATTCATTATTCATTATATACTCGATTTTATCACAAAATCTCTTCACTATTACTTATTACTTAAAAAAGCACCGTTTTTACGGTGCTTTTTTAACGTCTGTTATTTCGAACACATACTCTCTATGGTAGTCGTTCGAGTAGTTTGAATTGATTGTGCTATCCCAAAAGTGTCTTGGGTCAATATCTGAATGATATAGCTTTTTGCCCACCAGAGTGAGTGTCGCATCATCGAACAAAAGGGCTCCGTTTTCGGTGCGGAAGGGAAGCCCTGCTTTTTTCAGCTTGTCCTCGTCGCGTCCGCTTGTCCGTCCGAGATAGGTCAGCATCTTTTTCTTATCTTCTCCGAAGAAGGAGAGAGTTGCCACGTCCGCTTTTTCAAGAAGAGCGTAGGTGTGCCTTGTGGGGCGCACGTAAACTGTGAAAATAGGCTTATTCCAAAGAACTCCCACCTGTCCCCAGCTCACCGTCATAGCGTTCCTTTCCTCTCCTGACACGGCAGAGAGAAGTGCCCATTCCGAGCCTATTTTTGAAAAGGGGTTAAAGTCAAGCCCCGCGACTTTTTCATCTGTATAATTCATATTTTCACCCTTTCGTTTTCTTTAATACTATGTAAAATCCTCAAGAAAAATTCATAAGAAGAGGAAGCTTATCTTCAAGGAGTACACCTTCACGGGAGGGGTAGTCGTAGTCCATCGAGTGCTTCATAACGTTATACACGAAGCTTGAAGCATCAAGCACTCCTTTTGAAAGACTTTTTTCTCTCATAAGAGAGCCTACCAGTACCGATGCGAAGATATCGCCCGTACCGGGGTAATGTCTGTTGAGGGAGGGGTTATAAACCTCGCCCGTGGTAATTCCTCCGTCTGAGGTGAAGACACATCCCACCTTGCCTTCGCTTCTTATCCCCGTAATTACAACCTTACCCTGACAAAGCTTTGCCACTCCCGAAAGGAGCGCCTTTATATCATTTTTGGTATAGCTTTCCTTTGGCTCCTCTCCCAGAAGGAAGGATGCCTCGGTAACGTTGGGAATAACAAGACTGGCGGTGCCGACGTACCTTCTCATTTCGCGGCACATTTCCTCTCCAAAGGTAGAGTACAGAGCGCCGTTGTCTCCCATTACGGGGTCGATGATAACGGGCACCTTTCCCGAAAGCTTTTCTGTAATGGTCAGCATTTTTTCTATCTGCTCCGCGCTTCCGAGGAAACCGCTGTAAAAGGCATCGAAGCTCGTCACTTCCGAAAGATGTCGGAAGTAGGGGAGAATATCTCCCGTAAGGTCGCGGAAGTGAAAGTCCTCAAAGCCGTCGGTCTGTGTGGAAAGCACCGCCGTTGGAAGGGGTACTGCCTGCACTCCCATTGCCGAAAGAATGGGCAGTACAACGGATAATGAGCATCTTCCGAGCCCCGATAGGTCGTGGGCGGCAATTACCTTTTTTATAGGAGACATAATTTACACTTCCTTAATTAAAAAATATCGATTAGTATTCCTGTCACGATGCCTACTGCGAGAAGGGCAGAAATGATTTTAAGGTTTTCTCCTGTATTCTTATTCGTTCTGAAAAGAACGAGAATTCCCACGCCCGACCCCGTAAGGAGACCCGACATAAGAGCGCCGAAGGAAATAACTCCCTCAATATACATTTCGGTTATTATAACCGACGAGGCACAGCCCGGAATAAGTCCGAAAAGGGCAGACAGAACACTTGAAAGAATTGGAGCGGAGGAAAGAACGGATACAAGAACACTCTCTCCCACAAAGTCTATTACCGCCTCGAAAATAAACACCGTCACGAAGACGAAGAGCGCAACGCCCAGAGTGTGATGTATGGCGGAGGGGAGAATTCCTCTTTCGCAATGGCACCCTTCCTCGTGGCAGAGATGCCCTATAGAGTCCTTCTTTTTGTCTTTAACGATAGTCGAAAAGACAAATCCCGAAAGACAGGCAATGCCAAACTTCAAGGCAAGGATCAATGCAATATCAGCAGCGCGCATTCCGTTTGAAAGCATTATGGGAATCATTTCGTCGGAGGTGGAAAGAAACACCGCAAGTACTGTTCCTCCACCTATAACGCCCGTCCCGAAAAGACCTGCCGTTGCGGCGGAAAAACCGCATTGAGGCAGAAGTCCAAGTATTGCTCCGGTAAGAGGTCCGTATTTTCCCGACTCCGATATGAATCGGTTTACTCTTTCTCCTGCCTTATGCTCAAGCGCTTCCATCAGAAGATAGGTCACAAAGAGAAAGGGCAGAAGGGATATGGTATCACGGAGTGTGTGAAGGAGCGCGTGATACAAAACGTGTAGAATTTCAGACATTTAAATATTATTCCTTCTCTTATAAGAGGTGAGAGTGTTTTTGAGCAGCTCGGTTATTGTCATAGGACCTACGCCACCGGGTACGGGAGTGATATAAGAAGCCTTCTCGCAAACGCTCTCAAAATCAACGTCGCCGCAGAGCTTACCGTTTTCATCTCTGTCCATTCCCACGTCGATAACAACGGCACCCTCTTTTACCATATCGGCTGTGACGAATTTAGCCTTGCCGATAGCTACAACGAGGATATCTGCCTCTCTTGTTACCTCGGGGAGATTTACTGTTTTGGAGTGAGCTACAGTAATGGTAGCATTCTCCTGCAAAAGAAGAAGCGCCTGAGGCTTGCCTACAATATTGCTTCTACCGATAACAACGGCACGCTTGCCCGAAACATCAATGTTATACTCGTGTAAAAGCTCCATAACGCCTGCAGGAGTGCAAGGAAGGAAATCATAGTCGCCCACAGTTATTCTTCCGACGTTGTGATAAGAGAAAGCGTCAACGTCCTTGGAGGAGTCGATTCTCTCAATCACTCTCTTTTCGTCAAGGTGACGGGGGAGGGGAAGCTGAACGAGTATTCCGTCAATCTCGTCGTCGGCGTTAAGCTCTTCCACAAGAGAGATAAGCTCTTCCTCGGTTGTACTTTCGGGGAGCGCATATTCGCGCGAGAGGAAGCCTACCTCCTCGCAGCCCTTTTTCTTGTTTCGAACGTATACGTGGGATGCAGGGTCGTCCCCTACGATTACTACTGCAAGACCGGGGCGACGCGCTTCTGCAGGTAACGCCTCAACCTCCGCTTTTATTCTTTCACGTACCTTCTGTGAGGTAAGCTTTCCGTCTAGAATTATTGCCATATATGTATCTCCTTTTCTTAAAGCTTGATATTTTGGCTAAAACCGAAAATGAAATGTTTTTTGTTTATTAGATAAATCAATTTCAATAAATATAGCGTGAACAAAGTGAAGTTAAGCAAAATTGAAAGTTGAAAATTGAAAATTGAAAATTATGGTAACTTTTGCTTACGCAAAACTTTTTGATTTTTAATATTTATTATAATTCTAATATTATAACTCTAATCGAAAATTTCCCGTAAGGGAATGTGCGGTTTCAGCACATCGGTAAGTTGAAAGTTTCAGCACATCGGTAAGTGATGTGTCAGCACATCGGTAAGCCCATGGTATAATAAAGCCGAAAGGCGGTGCTAAAAAATGCCATGGAAGGTAACCGATAAAATG
>JAZNYT010000016.1:0-4315 GCA_045594565.1 Eubacteriales bacterium | reverse complement strand
TCCTGTGGCTCCCACTGAAAAGGAGTAAAGGGCTTCGGAACAAAGCAGGAAACGCTTATATTTACATTTACACCCTTTCCTTTCGGCTTATTTGGAGAAGAATAGAAGAGGTTTACAGCTCTCTGTGAAAGCTCGGCTATCGCAGTTACGTCTTCATCGGTTTCGGTAGGAAGACCCGACATAAAGTAAAGCTTAACAGAAGTTCTGCCCTCTGAAAAAGCCCACGTCAAGGATCTCATAAGGTCATCCTCAGAAACACCCTTGTTTATAACGTCGCGAAGCCTTTGTGTTCCTGCTTCAACGGCAAACGTTAGTCCCGATTTTCTGAGACTCATTACCTTATCCATAAGCTCTTTTGTAAAGCTATCCAGTCTGAGCGACGGAAGAGACAGATTGATTTTTTCGTCAGTTGTCCATTCAAGAAGCTTATCCGTCATCTCGGGAAGTCTGGTATAGTCGCTTGAGCTGAGGGAGGATATAGATATTTCATCATATCCGCAGTTATCAACCGTTTCTCTCGAAATTCTGTTTATTTCTTCAGGACTTCTCTCTCTTACGGGACGGTATATCATTCCTGCCTGACAGAAACGGCATCCTCTGATGCATCCTCTGAAAATTTCTATTGTTGCTCTGTCGTGTACGGTTTCGATATAAGGTATGATCTGTTTTGTAGGATAATGAGCGTTATCAAGCTCACGTACTATGCGCTTTTCGATTTTTTCGGGTGCTCCTTTTAAGGGAGTTACCGACTTTATCGTGCCGTCGTCTTTGTACTCAACGTTATAAAGTGAGGGCACGTAAAATCCTCGAAGCTCTGTGGCAACGCGGTGAAGAAATTTTTCCTTGCTCTCCCCTTTTTTCTTTGAGTCTATCAAAAGACTCGCAAATTCGCACAGCGCTTCCTCTCCCTCACCGATAGAGAGCACGTCAAAGAACTCGCAAAAGGGCTCGGGGTTATACGTACAGGGACCGCCGCCGATAACTATGGGATAAGAATCGTCTCTGTCCTTGGCGTAAAAAGGGATTCCTGCCATATCGAGCATATAAAGAATATTAGTTAAAAGTCCTTCGTATTGAACCGTCATAGCAAACACGTCGAAGTCACGAACAAAATCTCCGCTTTCAAGGGCATAAAGAGGAATATTGTTTTCCTTCATTTTTTCTGCCATATCAAGTGCGGGTGCAAAGGTTCTTTCGCACCATACGTTTTCCATATTATTAAGGCAAGAATACAGAATCTTCATTCCAAGGTTAGACATACCGATTTCATATAAATCAGGGAAACCGAAGGCTACCCTTAAATCCACCTTGTTTTTATCCTTGATTACCTCGCCTTGCTCGCCGCCTGTATATCTACCCGGCTTTTCAACTGCTTTTAAAAGGCGTTCAAAAGATTTATTTATCATAGCTTTCCCTTTCGAAAATCTTTCTCAAATACTCTCCCGTATATGAGAAATCACATTTTGCAACTTCCTCGGGAGTACCTGTAACAAGTACCATACCTCCCTTATCACCGCCCTCGGGGCCCATATCGATTATATAATCTGCAGTCTTGATAAAATCAAGGTTATGCTCAATCACGAGCACTGTGTTACCTGCATCTGTTAGTCTCTGTAAAACCTTAATAAGCATTTTTACGTCGGCAGAATGGAGACCTGTTGTAGGCTCATCGAGAATATAAAGAGTGTTTCCTGTGCTCTGTTTTGAAAGCTCTGTTGCAAGCTTTACTCTCTGTGCTTCTCCTCCCGAAAGAGTGGTAGAAGACTGACCCAGCTTTATATATCCGAGTCCTACGTCGCAAAGTGTCTGAATTTTCCTCTTGATCTGCGGAACGTTTTCGAAGAACTCACACGCTTCATCAGCCGTCATATCAAGAACGTCGGCTATGTTCTTACCCTTGTATTTTACCTCAAGCGTCTCTCGGTTGTAGCGCTTGCCGTGGCATACGTCACAAGTAACGTAAACGTCCGACAGAAAGTGCATCTCGATTTTTGTAGTGCCGTCTCCTTCACATGCTTCGCATCTTCCGCCCTTAAGATTGAAGGAAAATCTATCCTGTCCGTAGCCTCTTTCCTTGGCATCGGTGGTCGATGCAAAGAGTGCTCGGATGAGCCCGAAAACCCCTGTATAGGTTGCGGGGTTTGAACGGGGAGTTCTGCCTATAGGCGACTGATCGATATCGATTACCTTATCAAGGTTTTCAATACCTTCGATTCTATCGTGCTTACCTGCCTTCAGCGAGGCGCGGTTAAGCTCGGATGCAAGAGATTTGTAAATGATTTCGTTTACAAGAGAGGACTTACCCGAGCCGGAAACACCTGTCACACAGGTAAAGGTACCAAGCGGTATAGAAACGTCGACGTTCTTAAGGTTATTTTCACACGCTCCGTAAACGTTAAGCATATTGCCATTTCCTTGACGTCTTACTTTGGGAATTGAAATTTTTTCTTTTCCTGCCAAAAAGCGTCCCGTAATTGACGCATCGCACTTTTTCATATCACTCGGCGTACCTGAGAAAATAACTTCTCCGCCGTGTATTCCTGCCGCGGGTCCGATGTCTACAACGTAGTCTGCGGCTTCAATGGTTTCTTCATCGTGCTCAACAACAATAACCGTATTACCAACGTCCCTAAGCTTTTTAAGTGTATCGATAAGCTTTGAGTTATCTCTTTGATGAAGGCCGATACTCGGCTCGTCGAGAATATACATAACTCCCACAAGAGATGAGCCTATCTGTGTAGCAAGGCGTATTCTCTGACTTTCACCACCCGACAAGGTTGCCGATTTTCTTGAAAGCGAAAGATATTCCAATCCTACGCTTTTTAAGAAATTAAGTCGCATTTTTATTTCTTTTATTATTTCTTTTGAAATAAACTTTTCTTTTTCCGTGAGGCTTACACCATCAAAAAAGTCAATACAGTCACTTACGCTAAGGTCACAAACCTCACTTATGTTTTTACCTCCGAAGGTAATGGAAAGAGACTCTTTTTTCAAGCGTTTTCCTTGACATACAGGGCAAGGCGTATCATAGAAGAAGTCGTCATAATAATCACCGCCAAATTCTCCTGAACGGCGCTCTATGATATTTACAACACCTTCGAATGTTACCTCGTAGTTTTTCGTTCTGCCTTCTTTGTTGTAGCTGATAACGTAAACCTCGTCTCCTGTGCCGTACATAAGCGCATTAAAGGCTTCGCCGGAAAAGTCTTTTACGGGAGTATCCAGGTCAAAGCCGTGTCTTTCACCTACTTTTTTAAAAATACGAGTAGTCCATCCGTCCTTATTAAGACTCTTGAAGCCGTTTACAAGTATAGCACCCTCTGCAAGTGAAAGATTTTTATCTTCAATTATTTTTTCAACTGCAAGGGTCTTTGTTGTACCGAGTCCTGCACAGTGCGGACAGGCGCCCATAGGATTGTTGAAGGAGAACATTCTGGGGAGAATCTCTCCGATGCTTATCCCGTGCTCTTCACAGGCAAAGTTCTCGGAAAAGGTTACCAGTCTATCCTTGCTGTCTTCAGGCAGGTCAACAAAATCAATAATTACTATACCGCCGGACAAAGAAAGAGCCGTCTCTACTGAATCGGTAAGTCTTGCAGCTATCTCTTCCTTCATAACAAGTCGGTCAATAACTATTTCGATATTATGCTTCTTGTTCTTGTCAAGCTCTATATTGTCAGAAAGATTATATACAAAGCCATCTACCTTAACTCTGGCATATCCACTTTTTACCGCATCGTGAAATATCTTTTCATGAAGACCCTTTTTCCCTCTCACTACAGGAGAAAGAATCTGAAATCGGGTGCCCGTAGGGTAAGACATTATTTTTTCTATTATTTGGTCTATTGATTGCTTCGCTATCTCTTTTCCGCATACAGGACAGTGAGGAATACCGATACTTGCATAAAGCAGTCTCAAATAGTCGTATATTTCGGTAACTGTTCCAACAGTTGAACGAGGGTTTTTAGAAGTAGTTTTCTGGTCAATTGAAATTGCGGGAGAAAGTCCTTCTATAAAATCCACGTCGGGCTTATCAAGCTGTCCGAGGAACTGTCTTGCATAAGAGGACAGTGATTCAACAAAACGTCTGTAGGCTTCAGCGTAAAGAGTGTCGAAAGCAAGTGATGATTTTCCTGAGCCCGAAAGGCCTGTAAACACAACAAGCTCGTTACGGGGTATCTCAACGTCTATGCTCTTTAGGTTATTTTCTCTTGCACCTTTTACACGTATCTTATCTTTAATCATTATCGTTTTCCTTTAATTTCAAAATCTTATCTCTTAAGATTGCGGCGTATTCGAAGTCAAGGTTCTTCGC
>JAZNYT010000015.1:0-43282 GCA_045594565.1 Eubacteriales bacterium | reverse complement strand
GTTTTTTCACGAAGACCTCCTATTGGCAAAACGTTACCTCGAAGCGTTATTTCACCGGTCATAGCTACGTCACTTCTTACCGGAACGCCTGTAAGTTCAGAGACTAGAGCAGTGGTCATCGTGACGCCTGCACTGGGACCGTCCTTGGGGACCGCCCCCTCCGGAGCGTGAATGTGTACATCTCTCGTCTTATAGAAATCCGGGTCTTTTACACCGAGCTCCTTGGCATTTGCTCTGCAGACACTCACGGCAAGCTTTGCAGACTCTGTCATAACATCGCCAAGAGAACCTGTAATCTCTATTTTTCCTGTTCCCGGGAAAGTCAGTGCTTCGATTTCAAGCATATCTCCCCCGACCTGAGTCCATGCGAGTCCGTTTACTACGCCAACTCTTGAATTTTTATGTTTCTTCTTCGGCTTGATTTTTTGATTACCTATGTAACTTGCAAGCTCACCTTTTTTGACAACATGCTTATCTTTTTCACCGGTTACTATTCTCTTTGCTACAACTCTGCAAAGATGAGCTATCTCTCTTTCTAGGTTTCTGACACCTGCTTCACGGGTATAATTATCAATAAGCTCTTTTATAGCAACATCGGCTATTGCAAAATCAGTATCTTTAAGTCCATGTCTCTTCATCTGCTTGGGGATAAGATGCTTCTTTGCAATATTCAGTTTTTCGTTCATAGTATAACCGGGAAGCTCGATTATTTCCATTCTATCAAGTAGAGGACGCGGAATAGTCTCGGTAGTATTAGCGGTTGCTATGAAAATACACTGCGACAAATCAACCGGCATTTCAATAAAATGGTCTCTGAAAGCGTTATTTTGCTCTCCATCAAGTACCTCAAGAAGTGCAGATGAAGGATCGCCATGTGAATCTCTGGTAAGCTTATCGACTTCGTCGAGAAGAAATAACGGGTTCATACTTCCGGACTGTTTTAAAGCGTTAATTATTCGTCCGGGCATGGAGCCTACGTAAGTCTTTCTGTGACCTCTTATGTCAGCCTCATCCCTCACTCCTCCGAGAGATGCTCTGACGTAATTTCTGCCAATCGCCTCGGCGATAGATTTTGCAATTGAAGTTTTTCCGACGCCGGGAGGTCCTACAAGACACAATATCTGCCCGTTAAGTTCCGGGGCAAGCTTTTTCACAGAAATAAATTCAAGAATTCTTTCTTTTACTTTTTTAAGTCCGTAGTGATCTCTTTCAAGAATAGCGCTAGCTTTGGTTACACTGAGCTTGTCCTTAGTGTATACACCCCACGGAATTTCAAGACATGTTTCTACGTAGTTCCTGATAATCGCCGCTTCAGGGGATCCAAACGAAAGCTTTTCAATTTTTGAATACTCATGTTGAAGCTTTGACTTAACTTCTTCGGGCAGCTTTGCATTCTGAAGCTTTTCAAGCAGCTCATCATCGTTATCATCACCAAGCTCTGACTGAATAACCTTAAGCTGTTCACGAAGAAAATTATCTTTTTGTATGCTTACGAGTCTTGACTGTACTCTATCAGCAATTTCTTTTTCAAAGCCATAAATTATTCTTTCTTCAGCAAAAACTCCTTGAAGAACCTCTATTCTCTCATAAAGATCAAAGGATTCAAGTATTTTGATTTTATCTTCAGTTTTGTAGCATATGTATGAAGCAACATAATCGCAATATACCCCAGGGTCCTTTATATGACTCAATATATCAAAAAAGTCTTTTGGAGTTTTCTTGAAAAACTCTTCATAATTGTCCATGAGCTTTTTAATAATTCTAAACGCAGCCTCGTCCTTTTTTTCATTTTCCTCATGAACTTCCTTTATTTCTACTCTTGCATAGGGAATTCTTCCAAGATATATAACCTCGTTTATAGTAGCACGGCTCACGCCTTCAACAATTACGCTAAAAGCACCCTTACTATCTTTGTCAGGGGTAATCTGCTTTATAGTAGCAACTGTGGCAGTATGATAAAGCTTATCATACGACATAACGTCGGTGTCCTCTGTTGCTGTTGCAATAACGATTTCTTTTTTCCCTTTATTAGCTTCTCTAATGATTCTCAAAAGGTTTTTATTATCAATTGTAATATTTGCGGTAATAAAGGGGAAAATAACAAAGTCGGGAAGTCCGATAACAGGCAATGTTGCCTGTGAAATTTTTTCTGTGTAAATAGACATTTCTATGCACCTTAAAATTACAAAAATTAACAGTTATAAAAAAACAAAATTCGACTAACAATAATATCGAAACCAAAAAGGTTTCATAAAAAATTTTAATTCTTTCTTACAAGGAGAAAAAATCATGGCTAATAAGTCTCTTGTTCCTGAAGCAAAGGAAGCTCTTAATAGATTCAAAATGGAATCAGCTGCGGAAGTAGGCGTAAATCTCAAGCAGGGTTACAACGGTGACCTCACTTCTAAGCAGGCCGGTAGCATTGGCGGTCAGATGGTTAAGAAGATGGTAGAAAGCTACGAAAATTCCATCAAGACCCGATAAACAAAACTATTAAGACAATAAATAACGTAGACTTTATTTGTTACAAGTAATTGCTTACGCAATTTTCTAGTAATAAAAATATATGCCGTCGATGACTCGGCGGCATATTTCTTTTTAATAGGCCTTACCCCAGTACACCATTTTGTCAGCCTTTTTACCACAACATACACAAGTATCAGAAATAGGCTCACCATCAAAAGGCATACACCTTGAAGTAACGTCAGCGACTTCTTTAAGTTTTTCCTCGCACTCGCGGTCACCACACCACATCGCCTTTATGAAACCGGGCTTGTTAGCGGCAATATCGCAGAGCTCATCAAGATCACGCGCAACGTGTGTCATGCTCTCGCGTCTTGCCAGAGCCTTATCGTAAAGAGATTTTGTAATCTCAACAAGAAGCTCGGGAACAACCTCTTCAATCTTATCAAGTTCAACGAAAACCTTTTCACCGTTATCGCGTCTTACCAAAACACACTGACCCTTTTCAATATCCTTGGGACCGATTTCGAGTCGGAGAGGTACTCCTCTCATTTCGTACTCTGCAAACTTCCATCCGGGGCTATTATCCGAAACGTCAATATCTGTACGAACAACCTTTGAAAGTCTTTCCTTCACAGATTGAGCTGCATCAAGAACCCCCTCCTTAAACTGTGCAATAGGCACAACGATTACCTGTGTGGGGGCTATTGCAGGAGGAAGAACAAGACCGTTATCGTCACCATGTGTCATTATAATGCCGCCGATAATTCTTGTGGACATACCCCAAGAAGTCTGGAAACAGTATTTAAGCTGATTATCTCTATCAAGGTATGTAATATCAAAAGCACGGGCAAAACCGTCTCCGAAATTGTGTGAAGTGCCCGACTGAAGAGCCTTACCGTCATGCATAAGAGCTTCTATCGTATAAGTTGCTTTAGCTCCTGCAAATTTTTCTTTATCAGTCTTTCTTCCCTTTACAACAGGAATCGCAAGATACTTCTCACAAAAGTCTGCATATACGTCAAGCATCTGAAGGGTTTCTCTTTCTGCATCCTCCGCAGTTGCATGCATGGTATGACCTTCCTGCCAAAGAAATTCACGGCTTCTGAGGAAAGGACGTGTGGTCTTTTCCCATCTTACTACAGAGCACCACTGATTATAGAGCTTCGGAAGATCCCTGTATGAGCGAATGATGTTAGCATAATGCTCACAGAAAAGTGTTTCGGAAGTAGGTCTGACACAAAGGCGTTCTGCAAGTCTTTCGCTTCCACCGTGTGTAACCCACGCTACCTCAGGCGCAAACCCTTCTACGTGATCCTTTTCTTTGTTTAAAAGAGTTTCGGGAATAAACATAGGCATCATAACGTTTTGATGTCCTGTTTTTTTGAACATACCGTCAAGTATATGCTGGATGTTTTCCCATATCGCATATCCGTAAGGACGTATAATCATACATCCTTTTACGCTGGAATAGTCAACGAGGTCCGTCTTTTTTACGACGTCTGTATACCACTTGGCAAAATCTTCGTCACGGGGAGTTATCTCCGAAACCGCTTTACCTGTATTTTTTTCTGCCATATTTATCTCCTTAAAAAATATACTTTCCCTTTATTTTAATACATTTCTTCCAATATGTCAATAACTCTCATACACTTTTTATCAACAAAAGCGAAGCTTACGCTTCGCTTTTATTTCAAAATGCCTCAGGACAAAGTCCGTCGTTTATAAAATCGTCGTTTCTCACAACACTTCCGCCAAAGCCCGCAGTTCTCATATACTTGGAAGTAGGCTCGACGTCTGCAGAAACGGAACCCGTGCCCTTTCCTATATCGGTTATTATGTTTCCGTCAGGTGACACTATCATAGAGCATCCGCCGTGAAGGTCGTCGTTCATAGAATACGACGATCTTGCAACAAAAGCATTACAACGAAAAGCCATAAGCTTAGCTTGCGCTCTTATAATATCCGTTCTTTCTCCCCTTTGATATCCGGGGACGATTATTATGTCGGGCTTGAACTTTGCTATGTGCTCAATCTGCTCGTTGAAATAGACATCGTAGCAAGTCATAAAAGCGAATCGTATTCCGTCAAGAACAAAGGTGCATGAACATTTTCCACTTCCGTTTCCCTGCTCAACCCCCAAAGAGACCTCAGAGGGAGGAAGATGTTGCTTGTCGTATATAAAAGCAACTTTTCCGTTTTTATCAAACAAATAAGTGCTGTTTTTTATTTTATCATTACGCTTTTCAAGAACATTTACTGCAACGTATGCCTTTTTTGTTTCACTTACTTCCGATGCTTTTTTAAGAACCAACTCAGCTCTGGTAAGCGCCGCCATTTCCTTTTCGGGGTCCGAAAGTCCACCCGCATTTGAATATTCAGGAAGAACTATAAGTCCGTTTTCTTCCACTTTTTCCATTTCTGTGATCAAAAATTCGGCTATTTTTTCATCCGGTTTTTCACCGAAAAAATACTGCGGCTGAACAACTGTTATTTTCACTGAAACACCTCATCAGTCATTTTTGATATGTACGTCCATCTGACTGTACGGAATGGTTATGTTCATCTTGTCAAATGCGGTCTTGACAGTTTCAAGAAGGTCAAAATGAACAGTCCAGTAATCAGAGCTTTTTGTCCACACACGTACAACAATATTTATACTGCTTGCCGCATGCTCAGATACTCTGATTGTAGGAGCGGGGTCTTTGAGAATAAGCTCGTGAGAGTTACAAATTTTATCGAGTATTTCTTTTGCTTTGGTGTAATCGTTTTCGTAAGCGATAGAAAAAGTAAGGTCGACTCTTCTCGTATCGTTTTCTGAGTAATTAACCACATTACCGCTGGAAAGCGCTCCATTGGGAACATACACAACCTTATTATCGGGAGTAACAAGCTTAGTATATGTGATATGAATATCCGAAACTGTGCCCGAATATCCCTGAGCCTCAATAAAATCGTCCACTCTGAAGGGGCGTGTAAGTATGATAAGAACTCCTCCGGCAAGATTCGCTAGTGCTCCGTTAAGTGCCAAGCCTGCACAAACGCCGAAGGAAGTAACAATAGCAGCAAGACCGCTTGTATCAATTCCTACGTAACCCACAAGACAAATAGCAATAACGCACTTCAAACCGATCTTACAAAGGTAAGATAAAACCTTTGCGATAGTTTTATCAAGTTTGCCGCTCTGTCCTGCTTTTTCGATTTTCTTGGATATCACGTTGATGATTTTAAATGATACGGCAAGGATGATAAGCGCTATAATAACCTTAATTCCCGCACGTATCACAATTTCAACGATGTTTGATAAAGTGTTTTTTAAATTCATATTTTTTTACCTTCCTTTTTTTAAAAAATTATATCATCACAAAACTTTTTTGTCAACTCAAAAAAGAAAAATGTTTTATCCAAGATATTGCCAAAAAAACATATATGTGATATAATTTACTAAGTTTTAACAAAAATATCGAAAGGTGTAGAACCAATGAAAGTTGTACTACAAAATCTCACGAAGAAATTTCCTGCGCGCACAAAAAAAGCGCCCGACGTTATAGCAGTAAATAATTTTAATTTTGAAATCCCGGACGGAAAAATGATAGGTCTCCTCGGTCCGTCAGGATGCGGAAAAAGCACCACACTCAATCTAATATGCGGTCTTTTGAAGCCAACGGAAGGAAAAATATTTTTCGGAGACGAGGACGTAACCAACCTTCCGCCCGAAGCAAGAGGAGTTGGACTGGTTTTTCAGAACTATGCATTGTACCCTCACCTAACCGTAATGCAGAATATCACCTTTCCACTCGGAAATCTCAAAGGTGACAAAAAGCTTACCAAAGCGCAAATGTCAGAAAAAGCTTACGACATTGCAAAGCTCGTACAGATTGAAGAGCTTATGGACAGAAAGCCGTCAGAGCTGTCAGGCGGTCAGCAACAGAGAGTTGCCATAGCACGCGCTCTTATAAAAATGCCACAAGTACTTCTTCTTGACGAGCCTTTATCTAATCTTGATGCAAGACTGAGACTGCAAACAAGAGAAGAAATAAAGCGTATACAGTCAGAAACGGGAATAACAACTGTATTTGTTACTCACGACCAGGACGAAGCCATGAGTATATCCGACGAAATCGTAGTTATGAAGGACGGAATAGTTCAGCAAATAGGTAAGCCTCAAAACGTTTACGATAATCCTTCTAACCTTTTCGTTTCAAAGTTTCTCGGCACACCTCCAATCACCGTCTTCGACGCCAAGATATCAAACGGCGGTATTTACATTGGCAATGACAGAATTATTGACTGCCCTTCTCAAATGGATAAAGATGTTTTCGTAGCTATCCGTCCCGAAGGGTTTGTTCCTCACGAAAGCGGAGCACTCAGATGTGCTCTTTCCGGAGTTGAGGTAATGGGTCGAGACATCAGCATACTCGCTACAAACGAAAGCTCTTTAGTTCCCATCATCCGTACTATTGTAAACTCCGATACAAATCTCAATTTTCAAGAGAAAGAAATAAAATTCAATATTAAGCCCGAAAAATGCTTCATATTTGACAAAGAAACAGAAAATAGAATTGGGTAACAATATGGAAAACAAAAATTTAAAAGCATGGCTTTATCTTCTGCCCGCTGTAATATTCCTTGCACTATTTATGATATACCCTCTCGTTGACGTATTTATATATTCCTTTGAAGAGGGATTTAACTCCGCATCGGGTGAGTCTTTCGGAATTGGTACATATAATTATTCATACGTTTTAAGAGATCCTTATTTCATACAGGCGCTAAAAAATACTTTAATACTCGTTCTCGTAACCGTACCGCTTTCCACCGGTATAGCACTACTTATTTCCCTTGCCTTAAACTCAATAAAAAAGCTACGTGAACTATTTCAGACAATTTACTTTCTTCCTTACGTTACAAACACCCTTGCTGTCGGACTTGTTTTTATGATACTTTTCAAGAAAACCCCATACACCGACGGGCTTGTAAACCTTATACTTAACTTTTTCGGTTATAATTCAATAGATTTCATAGACGGTCCTTATTTTGCAAAAATGTTTGTGCTTTGCTTCTACACGATATGGGTAGTTATGCCATTCAAGATTCTTGTTCTAACAAGTGCTCTTGCTTCGGTAAAAGAAGATTACTACAATGCCGCCAAAATTGACGGCACGTCTAAATTCAGAATTTTCAGAAAAATTACACTTCCTATGATTTCGCCTATGCTATTCTATCTTGTAATAACAGGATTTATTGGGGCTTTCAAGGCGTATAGCGATGCTGTAGCTATTTTCGGAACTAATCTTAATGCCGCCGAAATGAATACGCTGGTTGGATATATCTACGATATGCTCTATGGTGACGGAGGAGGCTTTCCGTCTTATGCATCAGCAGCAGCGATAATACTTTTCGTTATTGTTCTGACGATTACGTGTATAAACCTTTTAATAAGCAAAAAGCACGTTCATTACTGATTTAAGGAGGAGAATATGAATAAACGTTTTTCAATTCTAAAGCTTTTAACGTACATCCTCCTTGTGTTCTGGGCTATTATGGTCTTGTTTCCGTTTTACTGGATGATACTGACATCCTTCAAGGGATATGGAGCTTATAATGCAGAATTCACCCCAAAATTTTATACACTGTCCCCCACTCTGCAAAACTACACAGACGCCTTTACCACAGTACCTCTTGCAGATTATTTTCTTAACACTTTAATTTTCACAATAGGCACTACGGCGCTGATGCTCCTTATCAGCATTCCGGCTGCATTTGCTTTTTCGCGTCTTGATTTCAAAGGCAAAAACTTTGTGTTTGCAATATTCCTTGCTATGATGATGATTCCTACCGAGCTTGTTATCATCACGAACTTTACAACAATTACAAACTGGGGGTTCAGGAACACGTTCATTGGCCTCATTTTACCATCTGTTACTTCGGTTTTCTATATGTATCTTCTAAAAGAAAACTTTTCACAAATACCAAACGAGCTTTATCTCGCCGCAAAGGTTGACGGAACCTCCGATCTCAAATACCTTTTGCGAGTAATGCTTCCAATTTGCAAGCCTACTGTCATAACAATTACTATACTCAAGGTTATAGAGTGTTGGAACTCATACGTATGGCCGAGACTTATAACCGACGACGAAGCCTACTACCTTGTTTCAAACGGAATACAAGAGATAAGAGAAAACGGCTTTGGGCGCGAGAATATTCCGGCGATGATGGCGGCGGTAGTTGTTATATCCATTCCGCTCATTATAATATTTCTGATATTCAGGAAGAAAATTATGTCGGGTGTTGCAAGAGGAGGTACAAAGGGATGAAAAAGCTTACACTCCTTTCGCTTATATGCGTTGTCCTTCTTACAAGCTGTCACGGAAGGATAAAATCCGACACCTTTAAAGTCCCCGAAAAATTTGATACTACACAAAATTATGAAATTACGTTCTGGGCAAAAAACGACACTAACGTTACACAGGTTGAAATATACCACAATGCAATAGAGTCCTTCGAGAAGTTATATCCAAACATAAAAATAAATCTCAAGCTATATACGGATTACGGTAGAATTTACAGTGACGTAATAACAAACATTGCAACAGATACAACGCCAAACGTTTGTATAACATACCCTGACCATATTGCAACTTATATGACTGGAACAAACAGTGTTGTGCCGCTCACAACATTGTTTGAGGATGATAAATACGGTCTTGGCGGAAGCGAAATAAAATTCGACTCCCCCACTGTAGATGAAATAATACCTAAATTTCTTGACGAGTGTGCATTCGGTGATGAGTACTATGCGCTTCCCTTTGTCAGATCAACCGAAGCATGCTACGTAAACCGCGACTTTGTAGAAAAGCTTGGCTATACGCTTCCCGATACATTGACCTGGGATTTTGTTTGGGAGGTATCTGAAGCGGCGATGGAAAAGGACGAGGATGGTAACTTTAAAGTTAATGGACAAAAGGTTTTAATTCCGTTCATCTATAAGTCCACCGACAACATGATGATATCAATGCTAAAGCAAAAAGGTGCGGGGTATTCCAAAGCTGACGGTACAATCGAAATTTTCAACGATGATACAAGAGAAATACTCGAAACAGTAGCGGAACACGCTAAAACGAAAGCGTTCTCCACCTTCAAGATATCAAGCTATCCTGCCAATTTCTTAAATGCAGGGCAGTGTATATTTGCTATAGACTCAACGGCGGGTGCTACCTGGATGGGAAGCAATGCGCCCAACATTGACATAAGTCCTGAAAACCTTGTTCATTACACTACAGAGGTTATGGCTATCCCTCAATACGAAATAGAGAATCCCCAGATGATTTCTCAAGGACCGTCCATGTGTATCTTCAACAAGGAAAATCCTCAAGAGGTTTTGGCATCCTGGCTCTTTATGCAATTTCTTCTTACAAATGATGTTCAAATAGACTATGCTTCAACTGAAGGCTATGCACCGGTTACATCAAAAGCACAGAATTCGCAGGAGTACTTGACATACCTTGAAAGCGAAGGAAAAGATAATGAGCTTTATTACGATATAAAGCTCAAAGCAACAAAACTTTTGATAAGCAATACAGAGAACACGTTTGTCACTCCGGTTTTCAACGGTTCTGCAACCCTCAGAAACGAAGCGGGCCAGATGATAGAAAACGTTGTTAAATCAGCAAGGCGCAAAGAAGTAATAGATGATTCTTACTTCGAAAAGCTTTTTGGAACGGCAAACATGAACGTTGATAAAACAAGCATATCAGAAAAATCAGAGCTTGGAGAAATGCCATTCGTTTCAATCCTACTTCTGACATCTCTCGGGATGATATGGATATGTATTTTTGTTTACATTATACTAAATGCTTTGAGAACACGAAAAAATAAGCGTTAAACACTTGACATATCTGCATTTTTGAATATAATATTTGTCAAGGTTAAAATTATAAAAGGAGAATAAAAAAATGAAAAAATTTTTAGCAATTCTTTTGACCCTTGTACTTGTTTTTACCTTCGTTGCTTGTAATAATGACGAAGTTGTAGAAACTCCCGATGACGTAAACGAAGTCGTATTTGACCCCGCAGCTAAGGGTGAGGGCGTAATGACATATGCTGAATATGCAGCAGCTGAGCTTGAAGCTCCCGTTGTTATCGAAGCATACGTTCAGGCAACTCAGTCATGGTGGGACAACAAGATCACCGTTTACGCACAGGATCCCGACGGTGCATACTTCATCTACGAGCTTGCTTGCTCCGAAGAAGATGCGGCAAAGCTTACAAAGGGCACTAAAATAAAGGTTACAGGTTACAAGGCTGAATGGGCAGGCGAAGTTGAAATCATCGATGCTACATTCGAAATTCTTGAAGGTACTTGGATTGCAGAGGCAACAGACGCTACTGCTCTCCTCGGCACAGACGAGCTTATCGCAAATCAGAACAAGTTCGTATCTTTCAAGGATATGGTTGTAGAAAACGTTACTTATAAAAACAACGAACCCGGTGACGATATCTACGTTGACCTTTCATACAACGGAAATATCTACAATTTCTGTGTAGAGTACTACCTCACAGGTTCTGATACAGAAGTTTACAAGGCGGTTCAGGCTCTCGAGCGCGGAGACAGGGTTGACATCGAAGGTTTCCTTTACTGGTACGAGGGTGTTAACACTCACATTACAAACGTTACCGTTACATCAAAGGAAACTAAGGGCGAAGGCGTTATGACTTATGCTGAATACGCTGCGGCTGAGCTTGAAACTCCTGTTGTTATTGAAGCATACGTTCAGGGCAATCAGTCTTGGTGGGACAACAAGATCACCGTTTATGCTCAGGACTTTGACGGTGCATACTTTATGTACGAGCTTGCTTGCTCCGAAGAAGATGCGGCAAAGCTTACAAAGGGCACTAAAATAAAGGTTACAGGTTACAAGGCTGAGTGGGCAGGCGAGGTTGAAATCATCGACGCTACATTCGAAATACTCGATGGCAAATACATCGCTCCCGCAACAGACGTAACGGCTCTTCTTGGTACAGATGAGCTTATCGCAAATCAGAACAAATTCGTATCCTTCAATGGTATGACCGTTGAAAGTGTTACTTACAAGAATGAAGAACCCGGCGACGACATCTACGTTACATTATCGAAGGACGGCGCAAGCTACGACTTCTGCGTTGAAGTTTACCTTACAGGAACCGATACAGAGGTTTACCAGACAGTTGGTACACTTGTTGAAGGCGACGTTGTTGACGTTGAAGGCTTCCTTTACTGGTATGAAGGCGTTAACACTCACATCACAAATGTAACGAAGGCATAAAAGCTTTATAAAAGCATAATAGCGTGTGCAAATGCACACGCTATTTTTTTATTACATAGGAAATTGCATCTGGGTTTCATGTAACAAATAAAGTCTACCTATAAAAATCGTGAGCGTTAGCGAACATCAGTTGCCGAAGGAGACTTTTTTATTTTAGATAACTTGGCTTCACAAGAAGCTTCTTATATTTTCTTTTTGCAAAATACGTAAAAACAATAATAAATGATGCCATGTATATAAATAACCCCAAAAGCCAAAATTCAGGAAAAATTTCATATGCGAAAATTCCGGATAAACAGAACTTATAAATAGATATCGTCAATTCATAGATTGTAATATCCGCCGGATTCGCAGAAACAATTATGTAATTTATAATGAGGGGAATCTGCCAGAGGAAAGCAGACACGTAATATCCCCACAGTCTTTTTTTAACAACATCACTGAAATACTTATCGAAATCCAGATTATATTCTGATTTTTTAAAAGCCTCTTTTAACTCATTCTGTTCGTTTATAATCTTCTCGTTTTTACTTTCAGCCATAAGAAGCTTCAAGTAAGCAAAAATGGAATAACCAAAAACGGCAAGACCGAATATCACAGTTCTTACGCTTGCGGTTTCGGGCTCACTTTCATTCACTCCCCGAAGCACTAAAAGGTAAATAAAGTATCCTACTGCATTGGAAATGGCCAATGCAAAAAGTCCTTTCAACATATTAAACATTGCCGTTCTGATGTCAATTTTGGTGATATCCCATTTTTTGACGCTTTTGCCGTTCATACTACTCTGTTCTCCCCTTTCCCAAGGCTTGTGTAATTTATAATATTCGCAACTGTGGTTTCTGCAATGTTATCAAGTGCCTCTTCCGTTAAGAATGCCTGATGAGATGAAACTATAACGTTAGGCATTGATATTAGACGAGCAAGTATATCGTCATATACTATATGATTTGAAAAATCTTCAAAGAATAGTTCTGATTCTTCCTCGTACACGTCAAGACAAGCGCCTCCAATACGCTTTTCTTTTATGGCTGACAAGAGTGCTTCCGCATCTATCAATGCTCCTCTGGATGTATTTATAATAATACATCTGGGTTTCATTTTATTTATTGCACCTTCATCTATCATATGATACGTTTCCTTTGTAAGCGGACAATGAAGTGATACTATATCACTGTCTCTTAAAAGTGTATCAAGTCCTGTATACTCCACTCCGGTAATCTTCTTGGGATACTTATCAAAGGCTAAAATTTTCATTCCGAAGCCTTTACATATATCAATAAATGCACAACCTATCTTTCCCGTACCGATTACCCCTACCGTTTTACCATGCAAATCGAAGCCGGTAAGGCCGTTCAAGCTGAAATTAAAATCTCTCGTTCTTATATACGCCTTGTGTATTCTTCTGACAGACGTCAAGAGCATTGCGATAGCGTGTTCGGCAACCGCATAGGGTGAATATGCAGGTACGTGAAACAAAGGGAGCTTCCCTTTGATATAGCTTAAATCGACGTTATTATAGCCTGCGCATCTCAGTGCTACGAATCTTGCGTTCATTTCACAAAGCCTGTCAATTACCGCTTTATTTACAGTATCATTTACAAATACGCATACACCGTCGCAGTCTTTTGCAAGGGACACGGTATCTTCGTTGAGCTTTGTTTCATAGAATTTAAACGTAACTCCTTCAATATTCCCGTATTTTTCAAAAGACGGACGGTCATAAGGTTTGGTATCAAAAAAAGCTATCTTCATATTTTTCTCCCTTTGTGTTGTAGCTTTAGTATAACACAAATTTTTAAAAATATAAAATTTTGTATCGTTTTCACTTCAATACAGAAAACATATACTCTGTTAGTTTCTCGGGAGATTCTTTCATTCCCTCGTCAATCCACCACTTTAATGTGGTGATAATAGTAGATACAATATGATTCAGCCAGAATTTTTGGGGCACGCCCAAATTTTCTGTTGCTTCAAACATATATAGGTGGCTTTCAACCAAACTATAGAGATTATTTTTGAAGTATCTTAAAAACAACTCATTATTTCTGGAGGAAAGTAACGCCAATACGTTGTTGTCGTTTTTTTGTAAGTGACGAAAAAGGTGCAAAATAGCCGTATCCGAATCGTCACAAGAAAAAATATGAGTATGTCCGTTACCATCTTTTTTCTCGGCATCGAAAATATGGCAGAAAAGTTCTTCGCAGAAGTCTTTTAATAAAAAATCTTTTGTTTCAAAATGGGAGTAAAAGGTTGCTCTTCCTACGTCTGCTTCCTCTATAATTTCTCCAACTGTTATTTTGTCAAAGTCTTTTTTTGTAAGCAAATTTGTGAAAGCCCGAAATATAGCTTCACGGGATTTCCTTTGTCGTCTATCCATGTTTTTCTCCATACAATTTTCGTTTTTTGTTCGGTAATGAACATTTACTGAACAAAGTGTATTGTATTAGCATTTAATAATAAATATAATATATCCCGAACACAGTATTCGACAGTTCGAATATTTTTTTAAAAATTAAAATCAATTTTTCAAAATACTGTGATTGCACATAACACATTTTTCGTTTTCTTGTGAATTTACAGCACCGCACACTATACAAGTTACAGTTTTATCGTTTTTATTTCCGATAAGCAAATGCTCGAACAAGTATAAATGATATACCTTATCGCCTATGCTATATTGGGATATTTGATATTCGAGCTTTCCGTCAGGCTTCCAATTGATACTACTGTAATGAGAAACTTCTTTCGGCTCCAACGTTGTATATGATGTTATTTCTTTAATTTTGTTATTACTTAGCTTTACTTTCAAAAGAATTGAAGCTTTACAATATGTACCACAATTCTTTAAAGTGTAGAGCGTATTATTAAATTCGACGCTAATATCGACTATTTCTCCGCACCATGATTTATCTATAAGTTTTACGGGGAATCCGGTTATGAAAAAAGGAAGTGCCATCACAAAAATATACGTTGCTATTACTCTGCTGTCTGTTGTGTTTTCAAGTGCAGGTACTTTACGGCTTAACCAAAAACACGTAATAACGCTTACACTAAACAAAACGATGAAAGGAATTACAGACTTTAATATTTTTTTAGTTCTGTATTTTCTTAAATCACCAGGTAAAACCATCGCTTTCACCTCTTGTAAAATTTCTACCTAAACAATTATACATTTAATTCACATTTATGTCAACGGAGGAGCTTATGAAAACAGAGAAAAATATATTTGTGGCTTTTATTTTGAATTTGTCCTTTTCTATACTTGAATTTTTTGGCGGTCTTATAACCGGAAGCGTCGCTATTATGTCTGATTCAGTACACGACCTAGGCGATGCAACAAGCATTGGAATTTCATATTTTCTGGAGAAAAAAAGCAAAAAAGAGCCTGATGACAACTATACCTATGGGTACGCACGATATTCCGTACTTGGAGGTGTTATTACAAACTTTGTACTTTTATTAGGTTCGGTTGCCGTAATATGTAATGCATTAAGTAAGATAATATCCCCTGCCCCTATCAACTACAACGGTATGATAATATTTGCTATTATCGGTTTTTGTGTTAATTTGGTTGCCGCCATTGTCACAAAAGACGGTAACTCCTTAAACCAAAAAGCAGTAAATTTGCATATGCTTGAAGACGTAGCGGGCTGGGCAGTAGTTCTGATAGGTGCAGTTGTAATAAGATTTACAAATATGACGATAATTGACCCTATAATATCAATTATCGTGTCGGTATTTATCCTCACTTGCGTTCTCAAAAATCTGAAAGAAGTACTTTACTTATTCCTAGAAAAAACACCTGACAATATAAATGTACATGAATTAAAGGAGCATATTACCGCTATTAGCGGAGTTCTCGACGTTCATCAGTTACATATCCGAAGTATTGATGGAGAAAGTATTTATGCAACAATGCATATAGTTACAAACGAAGAACACTTTAAAATAAAGCAAGACGTCCGCAAGGAGCTTGAAGAATTCGGCATCGAACACGTCACACTTGAAATTGAAGGAGAAGGTGAACTATGCCAAGACAAGGAATGCCGACAAGTAACATCTAAAATTTCGCATCACCATCATCACCATCATCACCATCATCATTAAATTAAGGGCAGTCTGACACAAGTCAGACTGCCCTTAATTTCAGCAGAATTCTCTTGCAAGATTTTTTATTTGAAGTGTGCTTTCATCATTCAAAGCAGAATGGATAGTAACATTCTCTTCGGCAAAAGTAAGCTCTTTGCATTCTTGGAGAATATTCTTAATGGTTTTAGCGGCATTAGGTGCCCAGCTACCGTTTTCTATAATTCCTATCTTTCTCTTTTTGTAGCCGCGTTCAACGAGACCTTCAAGGAAGGTGCGCATAAACGGGAATATATCGTTGTTATAGGTAGTGGTTGCAAGAATTATCTTTCCGTATCTGAATGCATCCTCTACGGCTTCTGCCATATCGCTTCTGGCAAGGTCTGTAACAGAGACCTTTGATACGCCGCACCTTTCAAGTTCACCAGAAAGAAGCTCAACTGCCTTCTTGGTATTTCCATAAACCGACGTGTAGAAAACCGCAACTCCGTCGCTTTCAACGCCATAAGATGACCACAGATTGTAAAGGTGGAGATAATAGCCGAGGTTTTCGGAAAGAACAGGTCCATGAAGAGGACAAATAATATTTATGTCAAGCACGGAAAGCTTTTTCAATGCATTTTGGACCTGAACGCCATATTTTCCAACGATACCAAAATAATAACGTCTTGCTTCGCATGCCCAATCCTCATCGGTGTCAAGCGCTCCGAATTTTCCAAAAGCATCAGCAGAAAAGAGGACTTTATCCAAAGAGTCATAGGTCATCATAACCTCGGGCCAATGTACCATAGGCGTTGTATAGAAAGAAAGATTATGACGTCCGAGGTTTAAAACATCGCCATCTTTAACGATAAGTCTTCTGTCTGAAAAATCAGTTCCGAAAAACTTCTTCATCATCTGGAAAGCTTTATCTGTTGCAACTACCGTTGCATTGGGGTAAGCTTTTAAAAACTCGTGTATATTTGCAGAGTGGTCGGGCTCCATATGGTGAACAACCAAATAATCGGGAGACCTTCCGTCAAGCTCTTTTCTGACCTTTTCAAGCCATTCATTCTTGAATTTCACGTCAACGCTGTCCATAACGGCGATTTTTTCATCAAAAATGAGGTATGAGTTATACGACATACCATTAGGAACGTCAAACTGTCCTTCAAACAGGTCAATAATTCTATCGTCTACACCTACATATTTAATATCATTCGTAATCATTTTATATCTCCTTTTTATCCAAGTAGAGTGTCAAAAACAAGCATTAAGCAAAAGCCAACAAGCAAGGAATAAGTAGCTCCTCTTTGGCTTCCGTGTGCATGAGTTTCCGGTATCATTTCATCGCTTATAACATAGAGCATAGTACCACCTGCAAAAGCAAGTGCAAATGGCAGAATCGCCGATGAAAGAGTAATTGCAAAATATCCTATAAGCGTTCCTACAACTTCAACGATTCCGGTAATAAGAGCGATGAAGAAAGCTCGTTTATTACTCATTCCCGTTGCAAGCATAGGACCGATAATAACCATTCCTTCGGGAATATTCTGTAATGCAATGCCTCCCGCTATGGTAAATGCATCGGCAAGGTTACCCGTGCCAAAACCAACACCCGCTGCAATACCCTCAGGAAGGTTATGTATTGCGATAGCCATAACGAAAAGAAGTACTTTATCAAGCTGTGCTTGACTATCGGGGTGGCTTTCCGAGTCGTCAATACCTGCCACCTTGTGCAGATGAGGTGTAATCTTATCTATAATATTTACAAAAAGTGCGCCAACAAATACACCTGCAACCGTTGTTATAAGCGGAGCCTTTCCTCCAAGCTCCATTGAGGGAATTATAAGTCCCAAAACTGCCGCTGCAAGCATAACGCCCGCCGCAAAAGAAAGCACTATATCACTGAATTTATGGCTGATTTTCTTAAAAACGAAGCCGAGGAGCGCTCCGAAAACCGAAGCTCCGCCGACGCCCAGTGCCGTAAGCATAACAACTTGCATTTTATTCTCCTTTTGATGCTAAAATAAGTCTTAAAACTTGTTCTGCAGTATCAGCTAGGTTTTTATATGCATTTTCCGCGTCCATTGCCTCTGAAAGAGTGCAGGGCTTTCTGACTATAGGGAAATATGCATCTATACCCGAGCTATTGCAAAGCGATGCGCCGTCACCTATAGCACCCGAAAAAGCAATAACAGGTTTTCCGTATTTTTTACCGACACTCGCAACACCCACAGGTGCCTTGCCCATAGCCGACTGCGAATCAAGTCTTCCCTCACCCGTTATAACGAAATCCGCATCTGCTACTTTCTTTTCAAGCTCGGTTTCACCTATAACCAAATCAATTCCCGACTTAAGTTCTGCATTCAGAAAAGTCTCAAAAGCGAAGCCCATTCCTCCTGCGGCACCTGCGCCCTCAGATTCCGGATTTGCGCCGTCAAATACAGTTTTTACTATTTCGGAATAATTTTTCAGCCAAGCATCCATATCCTTTATCATTTCCGGAGTTGCACCTTTTTGCTTTCCGTAAACAGCACTGCAACCATTATTCCCGCAAAGAGGATTTTTTACATCGCAAGCAACGTAAAACTTACAAAATTCAATACGTTTATCTGCATTGTCTTTTTTTATATTGGTAATCTCTTTGACTCCGATTGCTCCAAACGGAACGCTTTCTCCATTGCGGTCAAGAAACTCAAACCCCAATGCCTGTAGCATACCTACGCCACCATCATTTGTGGCGCTACCACCAATTCCAATAACAAAGCTTTCGCATCCGTTATCCAGGGCATCTTTTATAATCTCTCCGACGCCAAACGTAGTGGTATGAAGAGGATTTCTTTCGTTTTCTTGCAAAAGTGTAAGTCCTGCCGCTTCTGCCATTTCTATGATACACACACCTTTAGGGGTGATGCCGTAAGATGCAGTTACGGGGGTTCCGAGTGGGCCTTTTACTTCTATGTGCTTTATTGTTCCTCCGGTTGCAGAAGCAATAGCTTCTACTGTTCCCTCGCCTCCGTCAGCTATAGGAGAAATTACAACATCTATATCATTATCTACCCTTAAAATTCCTTCACGTACGGCTTCTCCTGCCTTAAAAGTAGTAAGACTGCCTTTGAATGAATCTATCGCTACGACTATTTTCAATACGTCACCTTCTTTTCACCTATTTATTATATCATATCTTTGATTTTTTTCAATAGAAAATAAAATAAAGGGTGCAATTTGCACCCTTTATTTTATGCAAGTCCGATGGACTCTTTATAAAGCTGTATTTGTCTTTCTGTAGGCTTATGGTCGGGATTAGAGCAACAAGGAATAGTAGGCTCGCTTCCGTCAGAGCCGTAGAAGGGAGAAATTCTGTCATTCTCGTACTTCTTGCAGTCTTCTTCATTTCTGAAGTCGGGAATTGTATAAGGCTTTCCGCCTTCAAGTACAGAACGGTGAGCAAGAATACCAACGGAAGACATAGCAACGGCACTATATACGTCGAAAGGATGCTCGGGTTGCTTGTTCTCTCTTATACATTCAACGAAAATTCGTGCAGTAAGATAGTCAGCACCTCCGTGTCCGCTGGTCTTGATAAGGTCTTCGTCCTTATCGTTCCACTCGGGGTCGTAAAGCTTGTTTTCTTCTGCGCCCTCGGGAAGCTGCCATTCATTGTACCTGAGCATTACCTGCTCGCCGAGACCTCTTACGTTTTCGATCTGGCCCTTGTTTCCACAGATTCTATATGTATTATTATGTCCGCCAAAGGTAGCGTTGCCGGTAAATCTGAAAATTGAACCATCATCGTTTTGTGTAAGCATAACTGCAACCTTATCTCCGCAATATGATGCACTAGGAGTTTCAACACCTGCATTAGGCTCGTATGAAGCGAATGCAGTAACTACCTTGGGAGTGGCGCCGGTAGCTCTCATAATAGGACCGAGAGAGTGTGTAAGATAATAGGTTCTGGGAAGGTAATTTCTCCAATGCTTTTCAAAATAGTTGAATCTCTTTCTGAACACTGCATCCTTGGGGTCGCCGGGATGATTATATTCACCTTCGGCAAACATAATTTTACCTAGAGTGCCAGTGTCGCAAATTCTCTTCATCTCACGGTTGAACTTCATCTGAGGATAGTTTTCTGCAAGCATATAAATAGAATTGCTCTTTTCGAAAGCCTTTATAAGCTCAACGCCCTCAGCCATTGTACCGTTGCTGATACACTCAGAAAATACGTGAATACCCTTTTCAAAGCATTCAATAGCATAGGGTGCATGTTCGTGGAAATAGTTCGCAAGAATAACTGCATCCATATCGTGTTCGATAAAGGAGTCAAAATCCTTATATACAGCAACACTGCTATCAAGATTCTTTACAGCTTCTTCTCTTCTTTCGTCATGAAAATCGCAAACTGCAACTATTTCACAGTTAAGAAGCATAAAGTTCTTTGCAATATCCATACCGCGGCCTACGCCGAATACGCCAACTTTTATTTTATCCATTTTTTGCCTCCAAATTTTGTTTTTTTCCTTGCTATGTCTCAAGTATATCACCTTTCACCTCCCCAAACAATAGAAAAAAACTATAAGTTTATTGAAATTAGTTAGTTTTTTCTTGATTTTTGAAAAAATTTGTATTATAGTAGTGTTACAATAAAAGGAGTTCTGAAATGAAAGATAAAAATATTTGTAAATTCATATCCCCCGTTTTGTTTGATACTCTTTCCGTTTCATGCTTTGTACTTGAATCAAACGAAAACGTTATGAAAATCCCACACCTTCTTACAAACAACCGCCTCATCCTTGTAACACAAGGAGAAGGAAATTTTGTCTTTGACGATACAAGAGTATCATTTTCATCAGGTAGTATAATTTTCGGTTTCAAGAAAGAAAAGTTTTTTGCCGAAGTCACAAAGCCTTGTGAGTATATGTATATAAGCTTCGACGGAATAAGAGGAGCAGAGCTTTTAAGACGCTTTGGAATAAACCTTGCAAACAGACGTTTCGAGGGATTTGACGGGCTCATTCCTTTGTGGCGTGAAAGTCTTTCGAGAGCCTGTGAACAGACGATAGACCTTGCTTCTGAAAGCATTCTGCTCTATACTTTTTCGCGTCTGTCGGGACAGACAACGCTCAAGGATTCTCTTATAAATAAAATTCTCGAAATATCGGAAGAAAATTTCTCTAACCCCGAGCTTTCACTTTCCACGCTTGCAGAAGAGCTGGGATATAACGACAAATACGTATCTCACTTATTTAAGGAAAAAATGGGAGTGGGCTATTCTGAATATTTACGTTCACTGAGGCTTAAATATGCCGTATCTCTTTTTGAACACGGAATTGACTCGGTGAAAAACGTAGCACTCCTTTCGGGCTTTACAGACCCATTGTATTTTTCAACCGTTTTCAAAAAAGAAACGGGAGTATCACCGAAAGAATACAGAGCATCAATTACAAACGACAAATAAAAAAGCGCCACTTACCGCACCTTCGATAAAACAAGTTTGTTCAAAAAAGATATGTTCAGCTTTGAACATGTCTTTTTTCTTGCATTATTACGGCATATGGGATATAATACCTTTGAAAATCAAAGTACAACTATACTTTCACTCTACAAATACTTCGTAGAATAATTCTTAAAATTTGATATATTAAAATCACAAACGCGCTTTTGAATTCTTTTTGGAGGACAATCATATGTCTATTGGATTAACAATAAAACGTTTACGCCGTGAGAAGAACATCACGCAGGAACAGCTTGCTGAGTATCTTGGAATCACCTCGCGTGCCATTTCACAATGGGAATGTGACCGAACTGCTCCCGATATTTCTCAACTGCCTGCGCTCTGTCATATTTTTGATGTTTCATCCGATATTCTGCTCGGAATTGATATTGAGAAAAATAACGAAGAAATCAAAAAATATTTGACTAAAGCAAATAATTTAGGCAATCAAGGAAAGTGCTCGGAACGCACAAAGCTTCTTCGCGAAGCAAACAAAAGATTTCCTCGTGATTACAAAATTATGGAGCGGCTTGCTAATTCGTTGTTGTGCGAATATTCCAGAAAAGGTAGTAAGGAATATGATGAAGTATTTGATTTTTGCAATAGAATTCTTGCAGAATGTACTGATAGTAATATCCGCTACGAAGCTATCGAAACACTTGGAATTGCTTACGACTATGCAGGAAAAAAAGATGAAATGATAAAGCTTGCTAAAGAAATGCCACGCTCCCATTTCACATATGAAAATTTCATGGTATATCGTTGGAGGGGAAATGAAGGCTTTAAGGAACGTCAGGAATATATGCATTTTTTAGTTCAAGAGTTGTTATCGATGATACATTGCCTACAAGATCATCGTGATGACAATGGAGAAATGATATATTCGTGGGAAGAAAGAAAAGAGCTGAATCAATTTGAAATAAATCTTCTTGAATCTCTTTACCCAGATGGCGATTATCAACAAAATGCATATTGCGGTGCAG
Organism: Eubacteriales bacterium; assembly: GCA_045594565.1. Lineage (GTDB taxonomy): Bacteria > Bacillota > Clostridia > Oscillospirales > SIG627 > RGIG6353. The sequence goes on along the minus strand of JAZNYT010000015.1, from coordinate 20,972 downwards.
CAGCAACTTATTTTATATTTAAGGATTTCTTTAAAAAGCAAGACTATGAGAATGCTTGGTATTGGCTTGAACGATGTGTAAATTATAATATTCATGCAGATACCTACGATTTTGATGCTCCGCATTCAACACCTATACTTCGAGGCTATGCAGACGGTGGAGTGATTATGGAAGCAGAGGGAAACTATTCGCAGATCTTCCTTGATTGGATAACCACCGATGATGAAGTTGCCATTTTACGAACCGACGCACGTTATGAAACGCTTATCAATCGTTTAAAAAAGGTTGCTAAAAAGCCATGATTTCTTGCCCTGTTTTGTGCGGGGTTTTACTTTTGTTCCACTAATGCAGTGCTTGTCAAGAAAAAAGGATAGAGAACGTGAAATTTCTCTATCCTTTTCTTGTTGGTTTATATTGCTCTATCGCAGACGCCCATTGCGGGCGTTTTTCTTTTATAAAAGCTCAAGATTGGTTCTAATAGCAAGGTCGGCAGATACCTTTTCTTCGAACACCTTGTTTTTATCTTCATATTTCAAAAATTCTTTGTAGTATCGTTCTCCGAATTCACGAAGGGCGATAGCACTAAAGTGCAGGTTATCGGGGTTTCCGCCAAGACCTTCTGCTGATGCAAAACCTGTCATTTTATTGTTGTTTGCAATGCTCATGAGTGCATCGTTTACCTTACCGTAATTCTTTGCTATATCAGGTGTATAATTGCTCAGAAAATCACCGAGTCCTCCAAGAATAAACGGCACGTCGTAAAGACCCAGCTTTTTACGGAAGGCGTTCATTATTACAGTGAATTTTTCTTCATAAACCTCAGGTCCGTTTCCGTAACAATCAGATTCCCCCTGATGCCATAAGACTGCCGCTATAGTAGAGGTACGCGATGCAAGCTCTGCCATATAGCATGCATGGTCAAATAGAAGTCCTCCAACCTGCCACTGGTCAAGACTTGTGCCACCGTCAGCACATGGAATAATTCCCACCTGCACACCGTGGTCCTTCTGATATAAATCGCAAAAGCTTTCTGCAAGGTTTATGCCCGAGGTTACTCTGTCGGGATTTACGGGGACGTACATAGGTCTCCATCTGCCATTTCTGTTTACAAGAATATCTTTATTTACAATAGGCTCCACCTCGTCCTTGAAGCCTCTACCCGCCATATTTGACTGGCCTATAAGCAAAATTGAATGTATCATAAATATCACCCCAAAAATTCATTATATTTGATTGTATCACAATATTACAGAATTTTCAACAAATAATATCTTTTATTGAGTTTTTATTTTTTTCCTCCGAAGGTGCATAGCCGAAATGAGACTTATACTTTCTAAAAAAGACCGAATAATCGGAAAATCCGCATTTTTCGCAGACCTTGACGGGCATCATTCCCATTTGCAAGTAGTTTTGGGCTATAATGAGTCTTTTCAAATCAATGTATTTTTTTGGTGTAATGTTGAGATTTTTTCGGAATATATAGTGCAAGTAACTGGAAGAAATATACATCTCATCACATATTTTTTCAAGTGTTATTTTTTTTGAAATATTATTCTCTATGTACTCAATAATTTCAGAGAACATATTGTCAAAGCTATAATCCTGGGTTTCAAGAGATGATGTTGTCGCAATAATAATGTTGTATGCAATTTCGTCAATTAAATGAGACAAAAGATTTTTTAGCACGTCACCGGAAAAATGCTTGCAATAATAGTCAAGCTTTTTGAAGAGCTCTAAAAAAATAGGGAGCTTCTTACAATTAATAACGTCGGGGGCATTCAATATCTTTTCGTAAATTTCGGGAAAAATCAAATTTTCATCGCATATAACGTCAAATCGTTCATATATATCAAGGTTATTGAAGGTTATTGTGTGAAGCTTTCTGGGAGGAGTTATGATAAGTCCGTCGCTTTCCACAGTGTAAGTTTTTTCATCAATGGTGTAAGTAATACTTCCGTTTTTCAAATATATAAACTCTATTGCATTGTGAGTTTGGGCATTGGTATGCCTTGATGCAATGTTTGTAAAAAAACTGTTATTAAAGCTGATCTGGGAATCGTAATACGAAGTAAAGGTCGTAATTTTTTCCATAGCAATCTTCTCCTCGCGGTCATTATAATACATTATTGTAGTTTTTGCAATATATTTTTGTATTTTCAACAATTAACATAGCATTTTTTACATGTTATACTCTTGATGTAATAAAATTATGGAGGATAAATTTATGAATTTGGCTTTTGCGGGATTCAGACACAATCACATCACCGGACTTTACAACAAAGCGAAAAACACCGAGGGCGTAACCATTACCGGTTGTTTTGAAGAGAACGACGTTGAAAGAGAAAAGATGAAAAGCTTAATTGGCTGTGACTTTAACTACAAAACCTATGACGAGGTTCTTTCAGATTCAACCGTTGATGCTATTGCTATCGCCGACTATTACGGTAATAGAGGTAAGATGGTTATTGCGGCACTCAAGGCAGGAAAGCACGTTATTTGCGATAAACCTATATGCACCTCCCTTGAAGAACTTGATGAGATAGAAAAAATTGCGACAGAAAAGAATCTTAAGGTTTCATGTATGCTTGACTTAAGATATATGCCTCAGACAGAAACTGTTAAAAAAATGATAGAAAACGGTGAAATTGGTGAGGTTATAAACGTTGCCTTTACCGGTCAACATTGTCTCGATTACGGCAACCGTGACGGATGGTACTTCGAAGAAGGTAAACATGGCGGTACGATTAATGACATTTCGATACACGGAGTTGACCTTATAAGATATATTACAGGTAAAAATCTTACAAAAATAAACTGTGCAAAACAGCGCAACGCCTTTGCGACAGAAGCTCCTGCATTCATGGATTGCGGTCAGTTTATGATTGATATGGAAAATATCTCCGTTATGGCTGACGTTTCCTATGCTAGTCCCAAATGTAACGTGACTCCTCCATCTTACTGGGATTTCTACTTCTGGGGACTTGACGGCATGATAAACTTCAGATGCACAGAAAACTCTATTTACCTCTACAAGAGCACAAAAGAAACCATCGAATGCGAAAGACTGGGGTCGCAATATCTTCAAGACTTCGTGACGGAAATTAACGGTGAAGGCTTTGAATGGAACACAAAATTTACACTCGATTCACAAAGACAAGTTCTTGAAATTCAGAAGGAGGCAGACAAATGTTCAGAGTAGGTATTATAGGTGTAGGTAGTATGGGGTCATACCACCTTAACAACTTTATCAACGGTAATATTAAAAATGCAGAAATCACAGCAATTTGTGATATTAATCCTCAAAAAATGGAAGTTCACAAGGAAAGACTCGGTACAAACGTGAAGTACTTCGAGAATTCCGATGATTTGATTGATTCCGGACTCGTTGACGGAATTGTCGTTGCAACTCCTCACTACTTCCACCCTACAATCTCAATTAAAGCACTTGAAAAAGGTCTTCACGTTTTCTGTGAAAAGCCTGCAGGTGTTTTTACAAAAAACGTGCGTGAAATGAATCGCATAGCAGAAAAGAGCGGTAAAGTTTTTCAAGTAAATTTCGTTATGAGAAACCTTAATTCTTTCAAGAAGATAAAGGAGCTCATTGATGCAGGAGAGCTTGGTGATCTTAAAAGAGTAACGTGGCTTCTCACCAACTGGTACCGAACACAGGCGTACTATAACAGCGGTACTTGGCGTGCTACCTGGGCAGGTGAAGGCGGAGGTACAATGATAAATCAGAATCCTCATCAGCTCGACCTTTTCCAGTGGCTTTTTGGTATGCCAAAGAAAATCAGGGGCTTTTGCTACTTCGGCAAGAACCGCGACATTGAGGTTGAAGATGAAGTTACGGCATATATGGAATACGAAAACGGCGCAACTGCAACGTATATTACAACTGTCAGTGAATATCCCGGCACAAACAGACTGGAAATTGCAGGTGATAATGGCAAAATAGTTTTTGAAAATAACGTCATCACCTTCTATAAGCTTGGAATGAGCGAAAAGGAATATAACAGCCAGACGAGAACTACAAGCGACCCTATTCCTATGGAAGAAATTATTGTTGATTACACACCAAACACAATAACCGAGTGTCAAGCAGCTATGATAAATAACTGGGTAGCTGCTGCAACCGAGGGTGCAGTACTTATTGCTCCAGGATATGAAGGCATCAACAGTCTTGAGATTTCAAACGCTATGTATCTTTCAACTTGGAACGACAACTGGGTAACACTTCCTATAAACGAGGACGAATATTATGATAAGCTTCAAGAAAAGATAAAAACCTCTACGTACGTTAAAAAGAACGACGAAAACGTTCAAAAATCTATGGGATTCCATAGCTAAAAAATAAAGGTCAGTCCAAAAATGGACTGACCTTGTTTTATTATTTCTTCGGCTTTTTTATTCTGTTAAGTTGCTTGTTCATTTTAAGAAGCTCTTCTTTTGTAAAGTTAACGTTCATCATACCAACCATACTTGTTAGTCTGAGAACCGTAAATCCACCAAGCATCTGCATAAGACCTCCGTCAGCCTTAAGATCCACCTCAAATCCACCTGACTTCTTCTCGCTTGATTTTCCCTTCTTATTCTCATCCATTTTCTTTTTGAGCTTAAGTCCTACACCCGCAAACCAAAGCTTACCTGCAAACGAGTCCATAATATCGGATATTTTATCATTAAGGGAGAAGCGACCTTCGGGAGCATCTATATCAAACCAGTTGAGGACTGCACCCTTTTCCACAAGCACGTAATCCATATTTCTTTCTTCAACTTTACGGATAGTGCTCTCGTCGAAAAATTCACCTGACCTTGCAACTATCTTGCTTTCACCTACGTTGGGCACGTCAAAATAGAAGAAATGATTTTCGCTGGTCTTCTTGCCAAGGCTCTCGCCGTTTACGAAAAGCTCAACCTCAGGAAGATTTGAATATACGGTAACCTTTGTCAAGTCCTCAACGCGGTCAATATATCTCTTACCGCACAGGTGAACGAATGGATCATCGGAAAGCCATGCCTTATAAGCATAAAAGGCATCCTTTTTGTACTTTCTGTCCATTGTCACAAGACCCTTATGGTTCTGTCCGTTTTCACCGCCCTCGGCTCTTGCATCTGCGCCAAAATCAAACATGTTCCAAACGTGTGTCGCCCAGATGTACTTGCGGGTAAAGAGCTGCTTTATAAGCTCCTCGTGATAAAATGCTTGGTACTCCTCGGTGTAATCCCCTTGCTTCGGGTCGCTGGAATGCCAGTTGAGTGCCTCACATCCGTATTCCGAACATCCGATAGGAATAGTAGGATGTGTTTCGTGAAATTTATCGAACCAAGGACCATTCATAGACGTGTCGCCGCCGTACCAGCCAAAATAATGGTTATAAGAGACGACGTCGGGAATCTGAAGATAAGGGTCATCCATTTTGCACATAGAAACAGCGGCAATCGTTGTAAGACGAGTCTTATCCATTTCGTGAACAAGGTCGTTGAGTATTCTGTGGTTTTCCAGAAGGTCAGCGTCAGAGCCGCCGATTGAAATTTCATTTGAAAGTCCCCATACAACAATTGACGGGTGGTTATAGTTTTGTGCAATAAGCTCCTTCATCTGAGAAATCGTATTTTCTCTACCTTCGGGCATATGCTTTGAAATATAAGGGATCTCAGCCCAAATTACAAGACCGCGCTCGTCACAAAGATCATAGAAGTACTGGTCATGCTGATAGTGTGCAAGACGGATAGTAGTAGCTCCAACCTCACAAATAAGATCCATATCCTCTCTGTGATGCTCGGGAAGAAGTGCGTTTCCTATCCCCCATCTGTCCTGATGACGCGATACACCGCGAAGCGGATATTCCTCACCGTTGAGGATAAAGCCGTTATCGGGGTCTATCTTAAACGTTCTGCATCCAAATCTGTTGCACACGTTATCGAGCACTGCACCGTTTTCAACAATCTCAACCTCACAGCAATAGAGATATGGGTCTCGTCTGCCATGCCATAGATGTACGTTTTTAATGTTAAATGTCACCTTTGTATCATTTGTTGTAATCTTATCAAGCTCGTTTTCTTTATCATCGTATATAGTATAAATGATACTCTGTCCATCTTTAAGCCCACAAGGGAAAGTCTCCACCTCGACACACGCATCATTTCCGTCAACTCTTGGTGTAATCATGAGCCCTGTACCACCAAAGTAATCAAGGTCAAAGTGAGCACTGTTAACACAAACGAGATTTACGTCTCGGTAAATTCCGCCGTAAAACGTAAAATCTGCCATTTGAGGATAAACGGTTTCGTTTATTGAATTATCGACAATAACAGCGATTTCGGTTTCATCCGACAAAGCATCGGTAATATTCACGCGCCAAGTAGAATATCCACCGTCGTGATGTGCAATTTTTTTGCCTCCCACATAGAGGTCGGCGGATGAGTTTGTACCGCGAAGCTCAATATAGTAAAGGTCAGCTTCGGGAAGCTCTGCTTTTTTTATAGTCTTTTTATAAAGGCAAGATCCGCGAAAATAATCGTTTCCTCCGTCCTGTCCATCTGTAGCGTTCCAAGTATGAGGGAGGTTTATGGTGTCACCGTCAACACGTGCTACGTCGGTCGTATCTTTTATAAAAAGCCACCCTTTATTAAGGTTTATAATATTTCTCATATAAATCTCCTTTTAAGTCGGATGAATATGTAAAGTATTATAAAAAGCAAAATTCACGCATATGCTAAACTTACGATACCCATTTGCGTCGGGTTTTATTTGTTTCTTCATAAAAAACTCATTAAATAATAGAATTCGTCTCCTATCAAAATTATAACATAATAAATTAAAAGCAAGTGGTTATATAACCAAAAGGATAAAATCAATTCTGCAAATTGATTTTATCCTTTTTCACTTAATAACTATCGAATGCATATTTTAAGAGCATTCTGAAATTTTTAATAAGTCTTAACAGGATAAGGATTTACACTTTCTCTGTTAGATGAAATCTGAGGAGTACCGCTGTTAATCAAGGTTACGTCATAGTGTTGTGCGGAATTATCAGAATAGACAGTAAGTCGAATACCGCCTGAAATATGGCAGGATTCTATCCTTGTATAAATGTGCAAATCTGTTCTCGCAAGACTCTGAAGAAGTATAACTCTGTTGTTATTTTCGCCGCCTAAAAATAAACAATTTTTAAAAATTAGCGACGGTGAATTCTCCGGATTATCGTCTCCGTCCTCATGAGTATAAAAAGCTGAATGATTTTCGTCACCTATAAATTTGAAGGTGCAATCCTCAAATTCAAATTTGCAGCCTTGAGACATACCGTTTCCAATAGTATAATTAAAACCGAGAAGTCTTCCATCCTTAGTGTCTCCCAGCTCATAAATGCAACGCACATGTTTATAATAATGCCGTGTGTTTTGATACCTGTTGTGGGCATCATCGTGAATACAATATCTGCCGTTTTTACAATACACTTCAATATTTTCAATATGGCAGGCGCCTAAAACGTTCAACGGAGACCACGTTCTGCTTTCACCGTATGTAATTTCATCGGCATTTGGTGCGAAATGAAGTTGAACGTTACCTACACCAATAAGTGTGGTATTAAGCGGTAAAAAAGCATTATACTCAAAATAATCAGGAGACGTAACGTCATCAGGAGGAGATTTCATGCCCACTTTTTTATATTCATTAAAAATATCATAAACACCGGCATCTACGTATATTGTTTTTTCACTATCATCCTGAGCGAGATCAAGAAAAAGCTTAGTAAGACTTTTATTTTCTCTATCTTTTCCAACGTAATAAACAGTTTGAGAATTCATATCATAACCCCATCAAAATCATTAACGCTTATCACAAAAGCTCGTTAATTTTGTTTTAAAAAAGCCAAATAATCACTCAAGAGTATACCGAAGTTATGTTCAAAAATTCTTCAAGGCAAAGCCCGCTCTCATATATTTCCGTTGCCTTTTCAACACCGACGTATCTTATATGCCAAGGCTCATACTTATATCCTGTTATATCTTCTTTGCCAGCGGGATAGCGAAGTATAAAGCCGTATTTATGGCAATTCTCAGCAACCCATATACCTTCGGGGGTTTCACCGAAATCCCACGTCAAGTCATTGAGGTCATAGGCAAGTCCTGTCTGATGCTCGGAGTGACCCGGACGCGCAGAATATGTATCGGCTTCTTCTTGACCGTCTCGCTTCACATAGCCGTTGTATATATACTGCTGGTCGTAATAGCTTCTGTAGCCGGATGTCATCCAGAGCTTTATTCCTTCGCTCTTTGCGGCAGCAATCATTTCCCATAACGGTCCTGATGCTTCTGTTTCCCAACCGGGAGCATAGCTTGAAGGTAATGGATATGTTTTATTAACTACAAGGATTCCGTCAATATACGTAAGCTCCGCTTCTGGTAAAACCGAAACAGTGACGGTAGCGCTAACGCTCGGGTTATTTACAGAGGTAACTGTTACTGTACACTCCCCTTCTGCTACGCCTTTTATATTACCGATACTGTCAACTGTGGCAATATCTGAATTCGAGCATGTCCAGATTTCTCTCTTGTCTGTAGCGTTTTGTGGTGACATAGTGACAATCGGCATTTTCTTTTCGCCAACGTAAAGAGAAACACTGTTCGTGGAAAGTTTTATACCCTCAACGCCGATGTTCTCGGGCACGATAACCACTTCAGGCTCTTCTGGAATTACCTCGGGTTCTTTGACAGGCTCTTCTTCGGGCTCTTCGACTGTGGGCGTATCTGTTACTTCTTCGGTAGGTTCCTCGATAATTTCTTCAGGGGTTTCTACGCCTATCTCGACATTTTCAACACCGACAGACTCTTTTGTTTCAGCTTTTTCTTCGACATTGCTGGAACAAGCTGTGAAAATCGATATAGCAAGTATTGTTAAAAAAAGTATTAACTTTTTCATTTCATTTTTTCCTTCCATTCGTTTTCTTTAAACCCTACAAGCACAAATCCGTCACCTATCAAAATAGGTCTTTTTACCAGCATTCCATCCGTCGAAAGAAGCTTCAACTGTTCTTCCTCTGACATTTGGGTAAGCTTTTCTTTTAACTGCATTGACTTATAAAGAAGTCCGGAGGTATTAAAGAATTTCTTTAAAGGAAGTCCGCTCGTTTTATGCCACGCGGTTAACTCTCCAAGGCTAGGATTATCTTCTTTTATATTTCGAAGAGTATATTCAATTCTGTGCTCATCAAGCCATTTCAAAGCTTTTTGACAGGTAGTGCACTTGGGGTAGCAAATAAATTCTATCATATTTTATTCCTTTCAAAAATTGTAGGGCTTTACAGTTTCCCTGTTCTTAAATTCGTGCTTTTCATAATAGCCAATTAAATCACCGCTATCATCACGAAGAGCTATCATATATACGTCTTTATTTTCTTTTTCATCAAAATACGTGTACACTATGTTATTGTCTTTGCTCTTACTAAACCAATCGAGAACTCTCACTATCTTGTGGTTAGCAGTATCGGAATGACAATCCTTAACACTACTGCCTGTCAGGTCTTTTTGGTAGCGCTTTATTGCAGATGGATTCATATAAACGACCACAGACTCCGTATTGCAGACAACAATAGGAGCCCTATCTTGGTCGAGAATACTTTTGAAAAGCTTGTTTAACATTTCATTTTACCCTTTGATACTTTTATACAGGTCAATTATATCATAAAGCAACGTTTAAAACAACAAAATTCTAATAAATTCGATAAAAATAGCTGTAAAAACTTATAGTTTAAATTTTTACAGCTATTTTTTACCTATGTGCTCTGTAAGGAAGGTTACTGTCTGTACAGCTTATCGACATTCTTTTTCCTTATTATATGCTTTTATGCTTGAATTTCCAAATCTGCAACAAACGGTAGGTGATCGGAAGCGAGAGAAAAGTGAATATCACTTTTTATGACATTAAAGTGCTCTGTTGTAAAAATATAATCAACCTTGCGATGCTTGTCCATACCATACTCTTTTTCGGAAATACCCGTGTATTTGGTAAAAGCCGACGGCCAGGTATAAGGCTTCAAAGCTCCGTTTGCTGTATCGGTAAGCCTTTCAAAAAGCGGCTTTAAAATTTCATTATCCGGCATAATATTCAAGTCCCCCATAAAAATCACAGGAGTCTTTGCTTCCTCTATAAGTGAAAGAACCGTTTTAACACCCTGCTCATGCTCTTCGGGTGAAAGTCCAAAATGAGTAACCAATACAGTAATTCCATCAAAAGCATCTAATTCGGCAACCAGTACACAACGGCTTTCAACGTTAGGATGAGCGTCCGGAATTTTAACGGTTTTCGCGCTTTTTATGGGAAATTTTGAAAGGAGTGCATTGCCGTAGCCATAAGAACCACACATTATGGCAGGTGCAAAATATGAATACATACCAAGCTTTTTACCAAGATATTCTGAAACCTCTCCTTCCATATCGCAGGCAGGAAAACGACCGCAAGGTTTCTTTGTGACTTCCTGTAGTCCTATAATATCAGGACCAATTTCTGCAATAACATCAGCAGTCCAGTTATAATTTCTGGTCTGTATTTCTATATTGTTTCTGCCCGACCAGACGTTATATGTCGCAACTTTAAAAACCATAGTATCCTCCTACATTAAATGCATTTATATCAACTTACTTACAAGCTCCGCAACCGCTTCTTTGGGAATTCCTATGTCAAGGACTTTTTTCTCCCCACAAAGCTCTCGTCCCAAGGGAGTGTTAAGTCCAGCTTTGTCGAGAGCGAGTGTATAGGTATAATCTGCTTTTACGGCACTACCTTCCGCCTTTCCATCATCTGCTGAAAGACCGCTTGGAATATCAACAGAAATGACGGTATTATTTATAGAAACAATTCTGTCAATTGCCGTCTTTATATTTCCTCTTGGTGCCCCCGAAACCGAAACGCCAAGTAGAGCATCAATAATAACGGCATCATCGGCTACGTCGTCGGTTACGCTCAAAATTTGAACATCCGCTTCCTTGAGCTTATCAAAGGCTGTCTTTGCAACTCCACCAATCTCCGATTCTTCGCATGCAAGGTAAACCTTGACGTCTCTGCCATCGGCCTTAAGTAGCCTTGCAATAACAAATCCGTCACCGCCGTTGTTTCCTTTACCGCAAAAAACAGCAAAATTTTTATTATGAAATTTTTTCTTTATTTCATCAAAAATACTCTTCCCTGCATTCTCCATAAGAACACTTACGGGAATTCCGTATCTTTCAGATGTCAGTTTATCAAGTAGTTTAATATGCTCTGCTTTTGCAAAAACCATAAAAATTCCTCCTTGATTCATATTTTCATATCAATGAGTATAGCTCTGCAAGGTGCTCCATCTGCGCCTGATAAATTAAGAGGTGCAGAGTTTAATAAATAAACGCCTTCGTTAACTTCTGCCAAGCGTATTCCTTCAAGCAATACTACATCCGCTTCCAAAAGCTCTTTATGAACTGCCATCGGCGCATCTTCGGGGCCAATTGTTTGAGATTCGTTTCCAAGAAGTGAAATTCCTAGAGATGAAAATACTTTTGCGGCATCCAGAGAAACTTCTGCATCCCCTTTAATCAATATTCTTTTTGAAGATTCGGTGCTATGTGCTTTTGCTTTTTTTATAATTTCTATAGCATCATCACCCGAGACAATTCCTCGGTGTTCCGCAACAAAAGCCATTCCAACAAATGCATCTAAGGCTATGGAATCCACTGTCTTTCCATCTTGTAAAAAATGGAAAGGTGCATCAATATGTGTACCGTTATGTGCACACATACTAAAAGATGTCAGATTATAAAGGTCGCCCTTTTTTGTCGAACTGATTATTTTTCTTTCCGGTGCGGGGTCGCCGGGGTAAACTTGGCAGGTGAAAACTTCTTGTGAAATATCGTAAATTTTCATAACATTTCTCCAAAACATTTCTCCAAAACATTTTTCAACACAACAATTATACCACAATTAGATATTGCTTCTATATATGATTTTCAAAACGTTCGGCTGTAATAACGCCATCATTTACTAAAAGGCGGCAAATTCGCGCCGTCCTTCTTTCGTTATACTCGGTTGATTCGGCGCTTTGATAATCTCTGGCGTGGTAAATTGCGTAATATTCGTCGTCTACCTTTATTACGCTATGATGACCGGTGCCCTCCTCAAATGAGTTTTTAATGATTAAAGGCGAAAATTTGTTGCCATTTTTTACCTTTACAAAGTTTACTTTTTTTAGGTCTTGCTCATCTGTTTTTGCAACTGCATAGCCAACGTGATATGTGTCATCTTGAAAACATCCCGCACTGTACATAAGGTATTGCCAGTCCCCCTTTTTAAACCAGAAGGGGCCTTCTAACGTATACCAATCCCTTTCCTCTGTACACTGGGGAGTAAATTTTTCTTCATCAAATTCGGGCAAAAGAACTTCCTTGGGATTGTTCTCGGGAGTATATGGGTCTATAAATCTGTCTACGTAGATTCTGGTACCCACAAGCTCATGTTCGAGATTGTTTTTGGCATACCAAAGAAAAAGGCCGGCATTTGTTTTTACCATATGTGAGTCAATAGAAAAATGGTCGTAGAGACACTTTTCATTTTTAAATGGGCCTAGAGGTGAATCGGCACATGCTACGTGCATATATTGAAAATTATCATTTGCTACACAGGATACATACATATAGTATTTGTCTTCGAGCTTTATAACCGAAGGCGCCCAAAAATTATGCGCATCAGCAAACGCAGTTACGATTCCTTTATAGATCCATTTTCCTGTAAGAGTTTTGCTTTCATATGCTTCAACTCCAGCATTCGCAGTTACGTAAAGATAAAACGTTCCGTTATCATCAAATATAAACGGATCGGGTTGTGTGTATTCTGATTCGTTGAATATTAATTTCATAAGCTTGCTTCCTTTTGTGTATTAAAATTTATCATTGTATTTTAGTTAAAAATTCTTCTGCCTGTGTGCGAGTCGAAAATATAAAAATATCTTTTTGAGAATATTTTTCCAAAAGGTCCATTACATTTGGTCTGCTTTGTGAATTGTAGTTTTTTATAAACTCAATAAATTCCCTATCATCTTCATTGGGCTCAATCCACGGTATATCGCTTCGTGCTTTCCCTTTTCTTTCTTTGACACCGTTAAGACAAATATCAAGTGGATAATCAAGAAAAATAACAGTATCACACGCTTGCATTCTTAATTCCATCGTTGAAGCATAATTGCCGTCAATTATCCATTCGTCTTTTTGAATTATTTTTAATAATCTATCAAGAAAAACCGATTTTTCAACGGTTGTTTTGTCTGCATTCCAAAATATCATGTCCAAATGAAACAGAGGAATATTTGTGACTTGATGCAATGATTTAGAAAATGTACTTTTACCACTTCCGGGGCAACCGATTACAATAACTTTCTTCATACTAACTCACCGATAAATTGGATTTTGTATGTTAAAATTCGCTTTTCTTTTCTTTTTCATTTTTAAACCACACCTACAAATTCTTAATTTATCGGACCGATTATATCATAAAATATTAAATTTTTCAACTATTATTGCTTTAAGATTTATTTCAAGTACTCACCGAAAGCTGCTTTGGGCGGAGGATATTTATGAAATTCAACTTCTTCCTTGCATACTCTCACCTCTTTTTCTTTTGTGGCTATTTAATTATTTGTTAGTATTTTAGGGTAAAATTAAAGGAAACAATTGCTCCTGCGGGGCAATTGTTTCCTTTTGGTAATTATTTGTTCGTTTAGTTTCATATAAAATTAATTACTTATAATTATTTAAGCGATAACTAATCATTTATTTTGCATACTTTTTGAAGTTCTCTGCCTGTTCCAAAACTTCCTTATAAACATCATCAATAGTTACGGGAGGATAGCCAAATTCATCAAGAAGTAGAATAAGGTCAACCTGAAGGTTCGCTTTAATATCATCACGAGTTGACCAATCTGTGTATAGAGCCTTATCATCAACAATAAGCTTGATACGTTTTGAAAGTTCTATCATCTTGTCATCAGGATATTCAAACTCATACTTTCTTGCAACGATGCTGAGGATGTCATAAAAGGCTTTTTCTTCATAATCAATTCCCATATCCTTGAAAGAGTCCTTTTCTTTTTTGAGTTCGTCCAAGAGTTGAGCAAGTTGCTCTGCAACATCGTCAAGAACTTCGTTTGCAAAGGGTTCGTCCTTGCGGCGATTGTTGTATTCATCGACAACTCGTTTCATTCTTTCTGCAAATTCTAAACTCATGATACGATTGACTTTCTTGTATTCTTCAATTGCCTGCGAAAGTAGTCTCTGCAGAATTTTAATTTTTGTGTTTGGCAGCTGAATGGCATTTACTTTATCCATATACTCATCGCTGAAAATATCAACGGAGATATGCTTGCCTGTTTCAAACAGTTCCTCAATACCATCTGATTGGATTGCACCCTCTAACAGTTCACGAACTCTTGCGTTCATCTGAGCTGTGTCGGGAGCATCGCCCTTGGTCAGCTTGAACAAGATCGAGCGAACAGCACAATAAAATGCGATGTAGTCTTTATCTTCATCTGTAAAGCTATCACTTGAACTGCACAAATTGAATGCTTGTTTCATTCTCTGTACGGCAGCCATAAATCTTCTTTCAAGTTCTTCTGTGAGCTGAACATATTCAACGGCTCTGTTAAGACAAGCAAGTTGTTCCACCGGAGAACCATTAAAGAAATCATTGCTATTAAAATTGTGGAACATCTGACCGAGGACTTCCAACTGGTCTTTGACAATCGTGATAGATTGCTCAATACCCTCAAATTCTTCGGTCTCAAAGTTGGTGTACTTCTTCAAGGCAAGGTTCATATTCTTCTTGATGCCGATGTAATCGACAATCAAGCCTTTGTCCTTACCCTCATATACACGATTTACACGAGAGATAGTCTGGATGAGCGTGTGCTGCTGAATAGGCTTGTCAATATATATTGTATCAAGAGAAGGCACGTCAAAGCCGGTCAGCCACATATCAACGACAATCGCAATCTTGAAATTGGACTTGATATTCTTAAACTGACGGTCAAGCTCTTTTCGGTCGTCCTTTGTGCCAAGTATATCGAAAAGCTCTTTTTCGTCATCCTTGTTACGAGTCATAACCATTTTGATTTTTTCAATAGGCTTTAATTCTTTCTTGTCTTTCTCTGATAGAGTAACACCATCATCACAAACCTTCTTTTCAGCCCACTCAGGTCGCATTTCAACGATGATTTTATACAAACTGTATGCTATGTTTCTGTTTGCACAAACAAACATAGCCTTTCCTGCGACAGTTGCACCCTCTGCTACACGGGTTTCATAGTGATTTATAAAATCTTCCGCAACAGCACGGAGTCTGTCAGGATCTCCGATAATTACTTCAAGATTTGCAACAGCCTTTTTGCTTTCTTCTATCTGATATTCGTTTGCACCCTCAAGCTCGCACTTGGCATAATATTCTTCAATTTCTCTTATCTTATCCTGATTGAGTGTTACCTTTGCGGCTCTGCCGTCATAAACAAGATTAACTGTGATTCCGTCACGTACAGCTTCGGTCATTGTGTAAGCATCCACAACACCACCGAACACTTCAATAGTACCGTCAACGGGTGTTCCCGTAAAGCCTACATAAGTGGCATTAGGAAGTGAGTCATGCAAATATTTTGCAAAACCATAACTGTATTTTACCCCGTCATCTGTAATGGTTGTTTTTCTGTCAAGGTTAATCTGACTTCTGTGTGCTTCATCCGAAATACAAATAACATTTGCCCGGTCAGTGAGCAGACTCAAATCCTCTGTAAACTTCTGAATGGTGGTTAAATACACACCGCCGCTTTCGTTATTTTGCAGACAGGTTTTTAACTGCTCTCGTGATTCTATGCTGATAATGTTTTCGTCACCAATATATTTTTTAGAGCCTACAAATTGTTTTGATAATTGGTCGTCAAGGTCTGTTCTGTCAGTAATGATAAGAATAGTTGGACTTGAAAAATGAGTGCTTTTCATCAATCTACGGGTTAAGAACATCATTGTATAACTTTTTCCGCATCCTGTAGCACCAAAATATGTGCCACCTTTACCATCACCGCTTGGGCGAAGATGTGCCTTAATGTTTTCAAACAGCTTATTTGCTGCAAAAAACTGCGGATAACGGCATACAACCTTTAACTCCTTGTCCGAATCATCAGGGAAGTAAATAAAATCCTTTATTACAGAAAGCAAACGGTCTTTTCTGAATAATCCCTTTATCATGGTTGTAAGGGAGCTGATTCCGTCAAGCTCTTTATCTTCGGCGTTGACTTTTCTCCACGCATAGAAAAACTCATAAGGACTAAAGAATGAACCGTATTTGTTGTTTGCTCCGTCACTGATAACGATAAATGCGTTGTATTTGAAAAGCTCCGGTATATCTCTGCGATAACGGACAGTAAGTTGCTTGTAAGCATCCATTATTGTGGTGTTTTCCTTAACTGCACTCTTAAATTCAAGCACAACAACCGGAATACCATTTATAAATACAATACCATCAGGAATACGACAGTCGTGTTCACCTGTACCGTATTTTATTTCAAACTGATTTACTACTTTAAAAATATTGTTTTCAGGAGTGTCAAAGTCAATAAGCTGAATAAAAAGGTCTTTTTGAGTTCTGTCCTCACGATTGAAGATAAAACCGTCCGAAATCATTTTATATACAGCTTTATTTGCTTCGTATATAGAGCCAGAAATATTTTTGAGCATCAAAACAATGCTATCAACCTCGCTTGCGGTGATACCATCCTTACTGTATTTGTTATACAAATACTGCTTTAAATCATCACAAAGAAGTATTTCTGTTCTTTCTCTGTGGATTTTATCGCCTCGTATGTATTCGTATTGTTCTTCTTCAAAAAGCTCCATAATGGACATTTCTAAAGCGTGTTCATTGAAATTTGTCATTATGTTTCACTCCTTTTCGATAGTAGAATTGATTAGTTCCAGTGCTTCTTTTTGAACCGCTTCATTAAAAACTATAAAGCGTTCAGCGTTTTTTATCGTTTGTAAATTTACTTTTCTGACTCCTTCTTTGGATATTGGCATAAAAAATTTATTTTGTAGTTTGCTTTCCGATTCAAATACGGAACAAGCAATCGCATATTTGGGACTAATGGGATATAAGTATTTAATATCCGGAAACTTATGTATTAATACAGGTTCATCTGCCATTAAAAACATCGATTCTTCCGCTCGAACAATATATGTATAACATTCTTTCATCAGAAAATTTAAAACCACATCAAGAGCACTATTCTCATTGTTCATTTTCTGTATTATTTCTGCTTTAGCTTCCGGAGATAAAGAAAAATCATTCGTTTCTAAATAGTCGAATCCGCTTTGTGCAGAACTAATCAGTATTCGATATATTGCATTAAATACTAAATCTCCATCCGAAGTTCCTTTTAAGTCATCATTGTTTGATTCAAGAATTTTTTTTACCCGTGGAGTTCTTACTAATTGAAGAACTGTAGCCAAAAACAAAATGGAGTCATCAAATTCCGATAACGCTTGTCCGTGTTCAACACGCGAAATAATATTAGGAATATGCAAAGAACATATTGCTTCAATATCTCGATATTGATGTTCAATGCTATTTCGCTGAAAAAATGAACCATCAATATTCTTTGTTTCGTATAGATTTTTTCGAAAAAGAATAGCTCCAGATGTTGGCGAAAAAAGCCGGCATGGAGAAGTATAAATGTCTGCTACACATACTCGATTTTGTTTATTTGCAAAATTTTTGATTATATATTGTGGGATATAGTGCTCATCAATCGTTGGATTATTCATACTTATCCTTTCGTAACTAATAATTTAGTGGCTTAGTTGACCAATTTGTCAAGTAACAAAAATTTAATTTCATCCAACACTTTAATTTCACGGTTCAATTCATTTGATTGTGCAATATATACTTCAAACATTCGAGCCAAGAATATTAAATCATCGTTATTTTCAGGCATCAAAAAACCATACTGAGATATTTTATCTGGTGAAGTATGTCTTACAGTTGTTCCTGAAGCAGTTGCAAGAACATAGTTTCGATAATCGGTGCTGCACATCAAAAAATATATAAATGCTTTTGGTAAATCTGTTGTAATAAAATTGACTAATCCTATTCGCTGATTATGGAGAAAAATTGTAGTGTCGTCTTTAGGAATTATAGCAGGATACCCCAATGTATCTCCATTTTTACTAAGGTCTGTCATTGTAACTACTAATGCTCCATCAGTCAAAACGAAATCAGAATTGTAATCAGCATTTTCAGAATAATATTTCGGCTTGTTATTCTGAAAACCACCACCGATTTTGAAGTTCCCTGGAGAAACTAAAACTCTTGATGTAAATGTATCAGAGAAAAATTCTCCGTCAAAAGCATATCCGTGTTTGATTTTCAAGAATTTGTTAAGTTGGACATACCGTGTGTCGTTTCGCATATCTTCACGGAGAAGCGAACCAAATTTTTCAGTAAAATATGTATTTAATGTTGCAAATAAATTATCATTTATCTTCTTCTTTAGCTCAATTCTGTCAGTAATCGTCTTGTATGCTTGTACTATTTTTCTCTGTTCTTCAATCGAAGGAACAGGAAGTTCTATTCGACATATATCATCCCATGTTATTCCACCACGAACACTACCATCCGTGCGTAGCCAGCAGAGACGGTCAAATTCGGGTCTCCTAAACCACATCATTAAGTAGTCATTGTCAAGAATGCTGTTATCCTTGATCTCAAACATAAAGTATGCAGGAGATACGATAGATGGAGTACCTTCTTCGTACAAAGCGATCGGAAGTCGTTCATCACGTCCAACGTGCATCGGGTTACAAGCGAAATTGCCCTTTTGAATCAATTTGTATTTGCTCAAATCTGTTCCAATTACGTTTGCAACGGAAGGCATAAAATATTTATCAATGTTTATGCCTAATACTTGTTCTGTTATAAGGTCTTTATTGCGGATGTCAATAAGTTGGATGTGTTTGCCTAAAGTATCATAATTCGATTTCATATCCTAACTCCTTGAATACCGAAAGCAAATCTGCCTTTGATTTTTCTTCGGCTATCAGTAATTCTTTTAATTCTGACTGCAAAGTTTTCATCTTTATATCAAAATCAATATTTTCGTCCTTGTTTACAAATTCAATATATCTGCTCGGAACAAGGGTAAATCCTTTTTCCTCAACTTCTTCAAAAGATGCAGAATAGCAGAACTCAGGAACGTTCTGATATGTTTTTTCATAACCCTCTTGCTGCCAAGCATGATAAACAGAAGCAACCTTCTGTCTGTCATCTTCGGTAAGCTCAACATATTTCTTTTCATAGGGACTACCCATTTGACGAAGATCCATAAAGAGAATTTCTTTCTCTCTATTGCGATAGCGTTTGAGTTGCCCGTTTTGCTCAACTACACGAGCCTTTTTATTCTTGTTGAGAATCCAAAGGGTAACGCTAATATCGGTTGTATAGAAAAGGCTTCTCGGCAGGATGATAATTGCTTCAACGAGATTATTCCTAATTAGCTGCTCTCTAATCTTCAGCTCTGTTCCGTCATCGGACAAAGCACCGTTGGCAAGGAGAAAACCGGCAACACCGTTTTGTGAAAGCTTTGAAACGATATTCAAAATCCAACCGTAGTTTGCATTACTTGTAGGCGGAACTTCATAGCCATTCCAACGAGGATCATCAATCAACTCATTGTCGGCTCTCCATTCCTTCTGATTGAAAGGAGGATTCGCCATAATGAAGTCTGCTTTAAGGTCTTTGTGTTGGTCGTTTGAGAAAGTATTAGCTGCCATTTCGCCAAGATTTGCGGAAATTCCACGAATAGCCAAATTCATTTTAGCAAGCTTGAAGGTAGTGTTTGTATATTCCTGACCATAGATAGAAACCTTTTTCTTGTTTCCGCTATGAGCTTCTACGAACTTGATTGACTGAACAAACATGCCGCCCGAACCGCAGCAAGGGTCATAAAGTACACCATCATACGGCTCAAGCATTTCCGCAATTAAGTTTACGATACATTTAGGGGTATAAAATTCTCCCTTGCCTTTACCCTCTGCAAGAGCGAACTTGCTCAGGAAATATTCATACACACGACCGATAATGTCGTTCTCTGCATCGTCAGTATTGATACGATTGATTTCATCAAGCAAAGATGCGAGCTTTGCAGTATCAATATGTAATCTTGAATAATAGTTGTCAGGCAACGCACCCTTCAGGGTGGGGTTTGCCTTTTCGATGTTATAAAGAGCAGTATCTATTTTCAATGCAATATCATCTTGCTTTGCATGTTCAATTATATATGACCAACGGCTTTCTTCAGGAAGGAAGAAAACATTATCCTTCGTATAAAAAGCAACGTTGTCAACAAATCTATCACCGTACTTTTCTGCGATAGCGGCTCTCTGAGCTTCAAATTTATCACTCGCAAATTTAAGGAAGAAAAGACTCAGAACAACGTGCTTATACTCAGCAGGCTCAACAGAACCACGAAGTTTATCAGCAGATTTCCAAAGTGCTTCTTCCATTGTTGTTTCATTTTTAGTAACTACTTTAGCCATCATTTACACTCCAAAATATATTTATATATACCTACTCATAGTAAATTATACTACCAAAATATCAAAAAGTCAATTTTTTGAAGTAGTTTTACATGAATTTGTCGTATTTTCGTCGCTACCGTCGCAACCGACAAGAAACCGGCAAGAAAATTACAAATGCTTCCGAATAGATGCTAATAAGTGTTGTCGGTTTGAGGGCAAAAAAAACCTAGGTAAGCTTACTTACCTAGGTTTTCGTTGGTTGCGGGGGTGGGTATGATGTGCCCTTCCGAAAACAAAGTCGAAATCTGCACAAAGCACAGCTTTACTTGATTTCTCCTTGTTTTCGTTACCAAAAGGATAAATACAATTCACCGGATTGTTTTTATCCTTTT
>JAZNYT010000014.1:0-2635 GCA_045594565.1 Eubacteriales bacterium | reverse complement strand
ACAACGAGAAAAGAATCAAAGAGAAACTTGGGTGGATGAGTCCGGTACAATACCGGCTTAACGCCTTGGCTGCATAAAAATAGTGTAGCAGTCTTAAAACTACTACACTATTAAAAGTCTAACTTTTTGGGGTCACATCATGCATTGCATCCTCTTATTTCTTTTTATTGAGTGTAAATGCGAATTCGCACCAGGAGCCTTCCTCGGATTTTACCCACATTTCTTCGCCGTGCTGGTCGATAATGGTTTTACAGATATAAAGTCCGAGTCCGAGTCCCGACTTATCCAGTCCTCTGGAGCGGTCTGACTTATAAAATCTGTCGAATACGTGAGGAATGTCCTCGGAGGAAATTCCCTTGCCTGTATTCTTCACCGACACCACCGTTTTCTTGTCGGTTGAATGAACGCTGACGGTAAGGCTACCCTTTTCGTCGGAAAATTTCACTCCGTTGTCGATAAGATTATATATGACTTGATGGATTGCATCTCTGTCGGCAGAAACCGTCATATTATCGTTATCGCATTCAAAAAGAACGTCAAGCCCTTTAGCATCGATTCTCGCTTCACAGGAAATGAGTACCTGTCGGGCAAGCTCACAGACGTCGAAGTCTGCCATACTGAATTTTCTCTCACCCGATTCGATACGGGTAATACTGAGAAGGGAATTTACGAGTCTTGCAAGTCTTCCTACCTCGTCTCTTACAATTTCAAGGTAGTGCTTTGTTTTGTCCTCGGGAATAGCACCTGTAAGAATTCCGTCAATGAATCCCGAAATGGTGGTCATAGGAGTTCTCAGGTCGTGTGAAACGTTGGAGAGAAATGCACTTCTGTTTTCCTCCAGCTTTTCGAGGCTTCCTGCCATATTGTTGAAGGCAGTGGCAAGCTCTGCTACCTCGTCGTTTCCTCTCACGGGAACACGCACGTTGAATTTTCCCTTGGCAAAGCTCTTTGCCGCATAGCTCATCTCCTTCAAGGGACGTGATATACGTTCACTTACGAAGTAGATAGCAAGGAGTGAAAGGAGAAAAATCCACATAAGAGTCATAAGAAAGCTTCCGCCAAGTCTTTCAAAAATGGGGTTAGTCTTCTCGGCGCATATAAATATGGCGCCCGCGTTGCTTTCGGCATTCTGGTCCAGATGTCCGACAGGAATAACGTTGACAGGGCGTATTATATTCACGTGCTCGCTTTCAAATATTCCACCAAGGTCGGAGTACAGATAATCCTCTGAAATATAACTCTCTACAAGGTAACTTGCTACGTTTTCGGGAATACGTCCCGATGCGTTGTCACTTGCCACAAGAACGCGTCCTTTACCGTCTGTAATGAAAATTACCGCATCGTTGTTCTCTGCATTCTTGTTGAGAACGTCTATTAGATAGCCGTTATCAAGTGCGATAACGTTATAAAGAGGCAGTCGGGATACCGACATTATTCCGTTGACGGTGGAATAGATACTGTCGGCGGTCTTTTCCATTGAATCACGCTTTAAGTCAAGAACGTAGTCGTTTATCAGCGAGGTGACTACAACGGTGAGCACCGTAAAGCTGAGAAGGACTATTATCATAAAGGTGAGAATGTATTTACTGAATATATTTTTATACATAGTTTTTATAAAAGCTCGAACTTATATCCGACGCCCCATACGGTTTTAAGGTTCCAACTATCACTTACGCCCTCAAGCTTTTCGCGAAGCCTTTTAACGTGAACGTCAACCGTTCTGGGGTCGCCGAGATAGTCGAAGCCCCACACCTTATCAAGAAGCTGGTCACGGGTGAAAACTCTGTTGTAGTTGGATGCAAGAAAATAGAGAAGCTCAAGCTCCTTGGGAGGAATATCCATAGTCTTGCCGCGAAGCTTCAGCTCATACTTGCGAAGGCTTATTTCGATATTATCGAACTTCACGGTTTCGTCGTCGTCTGCTCTGTCATGAGCGGTATAACGGCGGAGTACCGCCTTCACGCGTGCAGAAATCTCCTTGGTATCAAAGGGCTTTACGATAAAGTCGTCTGCACCAAGCTCAAGACCGAGTACCTTATCAAATACCTCTCCCTTGGCGGTAATCATAATAATAGGCTTCTGCGACATTTCTCTTATCTCGCGACAAACCTGCCAGCCGTCCTTTTTGGGAAGCATAATGTCAAGGAGAACAAGGTCGGGCTCGTATGCCTTAAATGCTGCAATACCCTCTGCGCCATCGGAAGCGCTCTTTACCTTATAGCCCTCGTTTTCAAGGAATATTCTGAGTAGCTCACAGATATTAGCATCGTCGTCAATTACAAGAATTTTCGTAGACATAATTTATCATTTCCTTTCAAACGCCCTAATATAAAGGCTTTTTATGTTTTGAGTGATACTTTGTTCATATTTAAATTATGAACAAAGTTTATTTACACTTATATTTTAACAGATTTTGGCGTACTTTTCAAGAAGAATTTGTAAACTTTTCTACCTGTCCATATCAGGCGTAACCTTTACTTTCACTATATCGCCCTTTTCACAGCTTTCGGGGATGGGAATTGAAAGATTCAAGAAGTTCTCGGTATACCCCAAAGCCTTTCCGTTCTTAAAAAATTCCACCATCATATTGTATTCCCTGCCTATGCTCTTTTCGAAAATTCTGCGATGCACTTCC